>JBAXBP010000061.1:0-17559 GCA_037141915.1 Bacteroidota bacterium
ATCAAGTCAGGTAGATTTGAAGAAAGCTTTCTGAACTGGATGTCTTTTTCACGAACTTTTTCTTCAGCAAGCTTTCGGTCGCTGATATCGCGTATAGACCCGTCTATGTGATGCGGTTTGCCGTCGACATCGAAAATCAAACTGGTGTTCATTGAAACAACCTTTGTTTTGCCACTCTTCGTTTTTAAGATCAATTCGTAATCCCCGACTTTACCTTTCTCATAAAGTTCTTTTAACAGAATCTTTCTGTCGTCAGGGTTACTATAAAGGCCGGACACGTTAGTCCCAATGAGTTCATCCCTGTTAAATTCAGAAAAATGCTTTATGGATGGGCTAAGGTCGATAATAATCCCATTTAGGTCGATCTGATAAAAAACATCCTGAACGTTTTCGAACAGGCTGCGATATTTTTCTTCAGACTCTGTCAAGGCTTGTTTGGCAATCTTCCGTTCGGTGATATCTCTGGCTGCGGCATATAATAGATTGTCCAAAGCTGGTGTTGCGTTCCATTCCAGCCACCTGTAAGAGCCGTCCTTGTGACGATAGCGGTTTATAAAACTGATAGTTTTGCCGCCTTTTAACTGTCTGCTGATCTCTGCCCTTGTCGATGCAATGTCGTCAGGATGGATGAACGACTCTAAAGGCTTGCTTAAAAGCTCCTGAACCGAATAGCCAAGCACTTTTTCCCATTCAGGGTTAAGGTTTTTTAAATGTCCATCAGATGAAGCGACTGCAACCAAATCGGGAACCAAATTGAAGAATTTTTCCAGCTCATTTTTAGCTTTGATTACTTCTTCATTCATTTTTTTACGATCACTGATATCCCTTATTGCCCCGTCTATATGATTTGGCTTGCCGTCGGCATCGAAAATCAAACTGGCATTAATTGAAGTAAACCGTTTTTCCCCGCTTTTCGTCCTGAGCGTCAATTCATAATCCCTGACCTCACCCTTTTTCTTGATTTCATCAAGAAACAACGCCCTGTCGTCTAAGCTAAAGTAAATGTCGGACACATTGGTACCTATGATTTCATCTCTGTTAAATTCAGCAAGATGTTTAATGGATGGGCTTATCTCCTGAATAATCCCAGCAAGGTCGATCTGGTAAAAAACATCCTGAACGTTTTCGAACAGGGCGTGGTACTTTTTTTCGCTCAAAAGGAGCGCTCCTTGTGTTTTCTCGCGTTCAGTGATGTCAGTTAAACTCACAAGACATTCTTCACCATTAGTGGCAGAGATGCCAGTTAAGTGCACAAGAACGGTAGAATTCCCTTTCGCCATTAATGCAACCTCACAGGTTTCTTTGGTTTTACGGCTAAACACATCCTGAAGGAACTGAAAGAAGGCTGGTTTGGTATCTATCGAAACAGAGTGGTCGAACTTTCTGCCTTGCAGATGCAAGCGCTCTTTGCCCAGCAATGAGGCTCCGTAGAGGTTTATTTCGTTGATTTTGCCTTGTTCTGACAATGTACAATACCCCATTGGTGCAAAATCATATAATTCACGGTACTTTTCGGCTGCTTCCTGCGCGGCGGATCGTGCCACTAAGAGTTCTTCATTCTGCATTTCCAGTTCGATCTGGTGAACCTCAAGTTCGTGAATGAGTTTCAATGAATCTAATTCTGAAAGGTTCCCCCTTTGTGCTAAGGATTTCTTTTTCAGCCGTTCTTCAGCCTGCTGGCGCAGGAATTCGGAGTCCGATTTGTTGTCGTTTTTTTTCATTATCACCTTTTGTTACACTGGGAGAATTGATGCCGCTTCCATCAGAAAAAAAAACATATAAATGTACACATATATTTCAGTTGATGATTTGGCTGATTCCCTGATAATTCTATACGCCATTCTACTACAGCGAATTCTTGAGAAGATAATTAATATACTGGACATACATCGTATAAATCTATTGCAAAATATTTCTCAATTTCGGAAGATTTTATATTTCAGCAAATGGAAAAATTCGGCGCCAGCAATCACAAGGGCAGCCGACAAGGGGTCAGATTAAAAAGGGGGCAACCACAAGCAGGGATATGGACGTAATAATAAGTGATAATCGACGGGAGTTCCATAGTGAATTGCTAATGTGTCAAGTTCATTGAATGCAATCCTAATAGATTCTTCGAGGTTCCCGCAATGATTCCAACAACCCCGCCAACAAGCACAGGAACACCAATGGCTGGTATTAGCCAAGATGCGGTGGTTCGTCCTTTTGCCTTTACATATACTTCCGCATTTTGAATTTTGGAAAAAGCAATTTTAACATACCCACTGTCGTATGCTTTTGGAATAACAGAATCCGATACATACAGGTGAACTTCTTCAAGCACATAGGATTCATTTGGGTGACGGTTTTTAATGTACCTGTTCCCACCCTTTGGTTTTGTAGTCAGAAATTTGTACCTGTTTTCTGGTAAAACAGATAGTTCGCCATAAAGCGTACTGTCAGAGATAAGTGGTTTGGAAAAATGCCACGCTTTATCTCTCTGGTGGATAATAATATACTTGTTCAGAGAACCATACTGTTTAACCTCTTGAGGTGTAACAGATTTTACTGTTTGAACTTTATAATAGTATTTGCACCCCTGAAGTAAGCCCAGAAAAATCAATGCAACTACAATGCTAAATATTCGCATTATTTTTGGGTACGATCTGTTCCTTTTCATCGTGTTATGATGTTGATTCCAATAACAAATCTATGGCGGTAAGAAAGTTAATCAAAATTAGTTTTTACAATAGCAGCGATGCTTCTTGTGATAAATCCAAAATAAACTCACGGGACGAGGATGAATTAGTAATAATTGCGGAATCAAACTGGTAAATCCAGACTTTTTGCTGGAATTAAGAAATTTAACTTTCAGCGGCAACCAAGAAGGTCAGACTTGGGGTGAACAATAGCAGCTTTAAGGACGGAATAATAAGTGATATTTGGTGGGCACCCTAATTCTTGATGAATTTCGCTGTTGTCACGCTCTTATCGCTGGTCAGGCAAAAATCCAAGTCGCTTTAAACAGGTGTTTTAGCCTGCCGAAATAATCATTATAGATGATAAGTTTAGCATCACTATCGATTATAACAAAGTGCCTGCCATCAGGAATGTTGATAAACTCGTCCCAGATTTGCTCCATTAAACGATACTCTTGATCCCGCCAGTCGGCAGCCTCTGGGTAATTATTCCTTGCGATTGCCGCGAATGAACCAAATAAAGAAAATGAAGTGTGATCGGTTGGGAGCCAAAAAATGCAGACCTTTGATGAAGATTGGAGATGCCGAAAACCAACCAGAGTAGGCAAAACAGATAAGAGATTGCACAATGAACTTTTTCAGACTCAAAACAAGCTGGTCAAATGCTGAACTTATTCCGCTAAAACTATGCATAGCCGCAGCATACGTTTTAATAGGAGCATACTTCCATAATTTCGTCCGAGACTTTTATATTCCAATTTTTATCATATTTGGGTTCACTGTGGTTTGGTCAGTCTACCAATGGATAACCAAAATGAAAAAAGGAAACCAAGTGTGAGTTGGGCATTTTGACAATTAATGCCGTCCATTGAAATGGGCTGGCTCAATTAATCACTATCTGCTATGCCAACCAAACTCATTGATTTAACTCAGCTCCTGAACGAACAGATGCTGGTCTACCCCGACACCGCCCCGCCGACCTTCCGAGTTACCAACACAGTTGATAGGGACGGATACAACGAGCATCTTATCTCAATGCTCTCGCACACGGGCACCCACATTGATTCTCCCCGGCATATGTTAGAGGGCGGCAAATCGCTTGATCAGTTCCCCATTGATCAATTCACAGGCAGGGCTATGGTCATTGATTGTCGGGGCAAGAATGAAATCAGCTTGAATTTCCTTCAAAGATTTAAATCCAAGATAGCCTCGATTGACTTCGTTCTTTTCTTCACTGGTTGGCAGGACAGATGGAACACCAAGGGCTATTTCGAGGACTGCCCCATACCGGCGGGGGAAGCCGCCTTATAGCTAACCCAGTTCAACCTTAAAGGGGTTGGTATGGACGCGTTCTCGGTCGATAAGATCGGCTCGGCGCTTGCGGTCAACGAGGAATGCCTGCCAAATCATTTTATTTTCCTCAGGAAGGAGATTCTATTGATCGAAAACCTCACCAATCTGGATAAGCTGCCCGAATCTGGCTTCACGCTTCAGTGCTTCCCGCTGAAGGTCGCGAATGCCGACGGTTCGCCCGTCAGGGCTGTTGCAATAATTGACAAATAGGCTTCGAGCTTCCTGAACGGGCAGGATCACAGCCTTAGGGCTGATCGGAATGCCATAGGTGGTCGGGTATGCTGGCGCAGTTAAATGAGCCTCGGGGAGGGATGGGTTGGGTAAACGTGAATAGTTTGAGTGTAGAAACAAAAAACCCTGCAACTTGCTTTGTTACAGGGTTTTCTGATTTCGGTTAGCGGACTGGACGAGACTCGAACTCAGTCAGCATATAGCTTATTATCAATGAATTAATAATTCAAAGAAAACTGGTGCACCGAATAATGCACCGAATTAGTTAAAGAACGATATCCATTTATTTCTGCAAAGATACTATACTTTCCGGATGAATTGCAAATAGAATTTGATATGCTTTATTGGAGGTTATTTATATGCAATACCTGCTACGTCGATAACTTTCGACCATGGAGTTTGTGGTCGATTTCTTTTCTTATCCCAGCCATCAGTGATTAAAATAATTGGTGCGTGTAATTTCGCCGCTTGTATCTTCAGTGTTTTAATTGCCAGCTCTCCATCATCCGTAGTAATAAGACCTCCACCCCTACTACCGCATTGAGTGACGACATTGCCAACTGGCGTTAACCCTAAAACCTCATTTTTATCGAGTGTAATGAGTACCTTTTCCCAATCCTCAGAACTGGAAATTATGGGTAACACTTTCCGCTCATGGCATACTTCAATCCTACCGTTGCCAAATATAATTTTGTTGATAGTTTTCTTACTGATTACGTTGGTTAAGGATTCGTTGGGGTAATGAAATTCGACATCATCTGTTGTAACCTTTGTCACGACTACTTTAAGTGAATCCCGTTTCATGAGAATTATCACATCTTGGCAATAGCACCATAGCATTGTAAGACAAAAGAAAGCAGAAATTAATATCCTTCTCATGGCATTTATAGTTTGGAGCTTCATAATCTTAAAAGCATCGATTATCAAGCTATTTTGACAATGCAAGACGGAAACCGTGGTCACTATTCAAGTAATAGAAAGTATTGCCATCAGAACGATTAGATATATGGCATTGACTTTCTAAATTGTACCAGCTTCCTCCTCTGTACACATGTTTAGACCCTTTCATTGATCCCTGAGGATTTATCAATGGATCAGAACTGTATGGGCCATATATATCGCTACATAATTCCCAAACATTGCCAGTCATATCAAAAATTCCTAACTCATTAGGAGATTTTTGCCCTACTGAATGAGTTTTTGAACTGCTGTTCTCATCGTACCAGGCAATAATATCTATACGACTGCTTCCAGAATATTTATATCCTTGGGAGTGTTTTCCACCTCTTGCTGCATATTCCCATTCAGCTTCCGAAGGTAAGCGATAATTCTTTCCCGTCTTTGCATTAAGCTTTTGAATGAACTTTTGAATCTCATTCCATGTCACACTCTCAACAGGACAACTTTCACAATTTTTAAACCAAGATGGATTATGTCCCATTACTTCTTTCCATTGTTCCTGAGTCACTTCGTACTTCCCTATATAAAAGCTATTCAGAGTAACCTGATGTTGCGGTTTTTCATCATTATCACAATCGCTCTGCTCGCTGGTGCACCCCATAATGAAAGTGCCCCCCTCCACATAAACCATTTCGATTTCACCTGAGGAAATCTTACCTCCCATAGTATCCATTTTTACCTTGTAGACTGGATCAAGAATATCTATCACCCCGGATTTATATTGGATTTTGTATATGTCCTCTTTTTTTACTTCAAAAACAGGGCTATGTTTGATGTCTGTCCTTTTAAATCTAATAATATCAACCTTCACTTCCCGAATCTTACAACTAATGGTAGTCCCATCCTTTTTATAAAGAAAATCCTGGCCGCTGGCTATGCTCAGGAAAAAAAACAAGATCACTGATAAGATAATCTGTTTCATGCTATATCCATTTTAAAATTTCCTGATTGCCCGAACACAAAACTTCTTTCCATTTGACTGGCGAATCTGCTTCCCCTTTTTTGCGAAGGCGACACCCCATGCGGTTCCTTGATCCTTAGCAGCAGCGGTTGAGCTCCAATAATCATTCATTGAAAATCCACCAATGACAAATGATTGACTATACATCATTGAAAGTTCCTGTAATGAAGGTAGATACCAGTCATCAAATCCATTTAAAACCAGCTCTGAACAAATTCCAGCAGCATTTTTATTACCAAATTGTTTCACTATTTCATTCGTATTCTGAAACCCATCAGACATATTTATAGCGTCAATTTTTTTGAACGTATTTGTACCCCCACACCATATTGCGCCATCTGATTGATCTTGTTCAGCAGAAATTAAACCATGGTAACCGGAGCCATCAATATAGAAAACTACACCTCCTCCGGACTTTTCCCCGATATAATGAGTCTTACTTTCACTTCCCTGTGAAAAACAATTAAAGTGAAGAATCACAATAATTGCCAAGATTAAAGGAGCCTTCATACTTTTCAATTGGACAAATTATTGGTTACTATTCAATTATACCAGTTTGCTTTAATATCTTCAATGTAAAATGAGGTTTTTTTCTTGTATGGTTTTTCATAAATGTATTTACCATCATTACTCGTTCCCAAACATTTTCCTCTATAATGGCGATAATCCATTTCTTTAACAGAGCTAATATAAAATTCATTATCAATGAAGATAAAGTCCTGTGAATTCTCATTGAAAGTTAATGCAATAAAATTTCTAAATCGTAAGGGTGTATTCTTGGGATCAAATGTTTCATTAAATACTTTTGTCTTTCTATTGGGGTTGTCGTTCCTGGGTTCAATTATCATAGAGCTTTTACTGCTCATTTTAAACCATTGAATTGGTAATAGATAGAATTGTGATCTAATAGAATATGATTTAGGGGGAATAAATGTTATTCTTTCTGGCTTTACCGTGGATGATGTACCTATCTGAACTCCTTCAGTTACGGTCACTCCTGGCTGTACTAAGGGCCCTTTATAATAATATGCCCCATAATAGCTTGCTTGATTTGTTTGAGTTTCATCCATCCAGTAATTAAATTTGAGACTATTTGAAATGTATGAGGAGCTTTTCCAATCTATGTATATAGGCTTATTTAACTTGTTAAAAATGGAGAAGGACATCACTCCTTGTTTTGCTCAAAAAGAATATGTTATCTTGACAGTATCATTCTCAAATACATAATAATCGTCAGAAAACTTTGTATTAAGTGTAGTCGTATCAAAAATCTGAATTAATGATTTTGAACATCCTGTCAGAAGACTAAATGCTACAATTATAAAAAGTATCAGTTTTTTCATGTTGTTCAATTATAACAGTGGACAGGCTGGATCATCTTACCCCCTTCCACTGGTTTCTATTAACCACTTTACTTTATTATCAATCAATATACTGAGATGGTCAAGCTTGTCCGGCGAAGGCTGGTCAACGCGAGTGTTTTTTTCAATTTGTATAGTTACAAGCTAATGGCATATGTTTATCATTCAATTTCAATGATATAAGTGTATTTTCTTACAGCTTTTATTTTCTCTGGAAAAGAAAGATTGTTGATTTTGTTTATTTGCTGAAGTCTTATCGATATTGATGCTGAGTTAATCAGATTTAACAAATAACCAGATTTTACAGCATAGGAAACATTTTCAGCACCGCTATGTTTTGCGTTTATTATTCCGACTAAGTTACCTTTATCATCAAATAAAGGACCACCGCTATTCCCAGGTTGTATTGGAGCAGATATTTGATATGATGTTATATCACCCATGAAACCTGAATTGGAACTGATTATGCCATTAGTAATTTTTACTTCTTCACCCATTGTCGCTCTAAGTGGATAACCTAAACAAAATACTGAATTTCCCGGCTCAACTTTTTTATTTGAAATAATATATGGGGTTTCTGTCAATGATGGGGTTTGAAATTCATCCGTTTTTATAATGGCTAAATCATTATTTATGTCTTCAATAAATAATTTTGCACTTACACTCTTGTTGAAGTCTCCATTAAGTCCTCTAACCATAATTCTATTTGCGTCTTTAATGACATGATGATTAGTCACAATATACCCTTCACTACTTATTAGGAATCCTGTACCTGAAGATGCATATTGTCGATTTTGTGGAGTTTGTTCCGAAGAGGTCGGAAATAACTTTATGTATGTAATTTTTTCACTATTTGGCCAAAGAAGCTCCATTAAAATACCTTCAAAGGTTATGTATTTATCTTCACTGGGTCTTCCATCACCCATAATCCATTTGGCCTTAAATAAATTTTCGTTTGCTGTACTGGTGAGTTCTGCTTTAACATTTCCTACCTTTAAGATTTCATTTGGATTAGTACTTGATAAAAAAATCAATTTAAAACCGGCAACATCTTTAATTAATCCCAGTCTGTATTTTATACCATCAGTTGTAAATGTTTCATATATCCCTTCTCTTGCATCCTTCATGTTTCTCTGGTAATAATCGCTTAAAGTCAATTCACTCCAACTGGTTGTAGTTATATTCAATGGATTATTGATCTTTATTCCTTTCCAATTAAACCACACTGTTTCTCTACCATATTGGTCTATTATAGTACTTTTTATCGAGATTTTTTCAACACCAGCTGGAATTACACCAAACAATAGCATAAAATCATAAGATCCACCTTGTACAGTATATTTTTTATCACCTGGTTTAAAACCATAGAAACCAATAATTTCTTTTAGAACATTAATGCTTGATTCCTTAGAATCATCATAAAGAAAAGTTGAAGATGGGAACATTATATATGGATTCAAGAAACTTGAATGTGTTTCTGTATAATGAACATAAATTGTGGTAACCAAATTATCAACTTCAACCTTCTCAATTACAACACCTTCAGGAACACTTTCTACAGAGGGATTAAACGTGAATTGACCAAAAGAAAATTCTGCCGCGCAACAGAATAAAATTGAACAGAATATTTTTCTAATTTTCATTCTTCCTTAACTTTAGATAGTTATAAATGTTGATTTAATAGGCTTTCCCTCCCTCTCAATTTGATCCCAAACATTTAAGGCCTCCTCTTGAGTAAATTTACCATTGGTGTTGAATTTTGTATTGACTTCTGTTATATCTACCATAAAACCAAATGATTCATAGGAGTTAATAAAGTCACTATATTTATCATTCATGAATTTACAGAAAAAGAGGTTTTCATCTTTGAAGTATTGAACAGTAATTTTTCCAATTCTTGAGCCAATTTTAACTTCATATAAGTCAATTTGATAAACTCTTTTATTTTCCATATTTTTTTGTCATTGGGCTGAATCTTTTCATGGCATTGATATGACGAGTCCCTATCCACAGAAGTGCGAATATATCCGCCTTATCCATAGTGAATTAATGTTATGTAATTTGTTGCAAATGCGTTTGATAAGTTCATTCTGATCACTTGGACAATATTTCAAATAAATTTCCACTTCGGGATAAACTTAGTGACAACTTAGTGACATATAACCAACGATAACCAAAGAAAAGGCTAAAGGCTTTTTTTAGTTACATGCCATCAACTTCAAATATACGATAAACAAGGGAAAGTCAAACAATTGTTAGAGTTATATTATGTCGTACTCACCAGGAATGGATAAAATTCTCCAGCCTACCTTGGCGTTTAATCATCCAACCCAAGCGTTAATTTACAATACGACACATTATAATAAATCAACTCTACTTTTGAACATACCTCAGAGAATCTTGTTATACCGGTGCTTTTTCTCCGGATCTCATTATTATTCCGGACTGTAGCTTACTGGCATGAAAAAACTCCGGAACCTAAGCCCCGGAGTTTGATTGACACCATGGTTAACCCCATACCTGGTACCTGGGAGGCTGATTAAGCTCAATAAAGTGCCGTAGCTCAGCGATTGAGGCAAAGTTGAAGGTTGCATTGACCTTGCCACTTGGAGCATACAGGCTGAGTTTAACAGCTGAATGGGATGCAATTGGAAATGCAGACGGTGCCTGGTTTAGTTCGTTTGCCAGTGTTACTGATTGTTGGTTTGTTGGATACATAATAACCTCCGCTTTTAATTGGTTTGTAAATGTAGATTGCTATAAATGCAAATCTTAGGCAACAAACAGCGGAGTAAATTTTAATACGCAAGGCTGCCGGTCATTTTTTTACCCCTGAAAATAGAAGATTCAAAAAAATGAAGGCACCCGAAGGGCTTGGCCTTGCGGAATTATAAATTTACGAAGATAACTTTGGGTAAGATTTGCAGGAATAGAAGTGCTTTACAAAAATTTAATTTTCAAAAAGATTTCATATATAGAACTAAGGTGTAAAAGTCACACCATGTCCACCTCTTTAGCCAATTTAACAAGACCACTCCCAGTATGGAAATGGAAAGAAAATCAACCAATTTCAGATTTTTTTTTCTTAAAAACTTGCCAATTTCTAATATTATACTTACCTTTAAAGTATATTAACTATCTAATATTGAAGAAGAAAAACATATGGAACAACACTACAAATTCAATAAATGCGATTTCGACGAAAATGGAACCAATACTAAGGATGGTTCATTTTTCCTTGATATAATTGGAGCCTGGGAAAGGGACTTTCATAACCGATATTACCCATTTTTCTCAAATTGCCTGTTTTCAAATACATCCACGATGATATTGGTGAAAAACTGTTTTGTTCTTGAACCTAATGATGATTGTGGTATGGAGTTAATAAATGGTAAGATTGACCTCGATACTAACTTGAAGATTGAAGACCACAGCACAAGGCAAACAATTTATGCGCTCGGTTCAAGGTTGGACGAAGATGAACCAATGTTTTTAGTCATTGATAATAGTATGATCGATGGGATAATAATTCTTAAATATATCACTGATAATGATGAGGATGAGGCGATTTCTGATGTTCCCCTAGAAATAGAAAAAATCCGATTGCAGTAAGACAAAAATTCGGAAAAGATGAATCTGAAAATCATTTTAAAGGCATACTTATTTGATAATCAATATATTTGTGAATCGCTATTATTGTCCCAATGATTAATAAAGAAAAAACTATGAAACTAAAACACTTTTATTCAAAAGTAATGGACTGCTCATTGACACCTAAAGAATGTTTATTAGCAGTAAAATCAAAAAAAACTGGTGATGCCCCTCGTGGTTTTCTATTCAAAGAAGGAATAAGACCTGACATACTTGTAGTTGCGAAGAATCCCGGGACTACATCTTCAAAAGAAAAAGAGTATTACAAGGGGAAGTCCGGGCAAGAATTAATAAAATCTCATTTGAAGTTTAATGTTGATCGAATGACAGGAAAGTTTCAAATTCCATCTAAAATACGTAAATTTCAACCTAATAGAAGACGATATCTACTTTATATATTGGACATTCATAAAAAACTTATGCCATATAAGGAGTTCATTAAAGATCGAGATATATACAAGGATGAAGAACAAATTGCTGAGAAGTGTTTTTTTACAAATCTTTTTAAATGTAGTACTGAAGATAAACGAATAACTATTCATAATAAAGATTTTTCAACCTGTTACAATGAACATTTTAAAGACGAACTTGAAATCATAAATCCCAAAGTAATTATAGCGGCTGGAAGAGAGGTAAATGGATTTCTAACAACCTTAAAAAAACAAGGTAAATTATCAATACCCTTTGTAAAAGTTAAACATTTTTCATTATCATATCCACTTGTAAGTGAAAAGAATGAGTTGAAAAAAATTAAAACCCAGATACAAAAAGTGATTAAGAATGAATAGTCAACTCAACTTGACCACAACTCCCGGCCGAATCAACAAGACCAGTATTTGCCCTTTGCCTGGAAAAAACGCTCACTTTGACCAATCTTGGCCAGAATAATTTAACCATCTCACCTTTTTGATCATTAAGAAAATATCGTGGTTAGGGAATATCGGCAGAGGGTGGTCAGATGATCCATTTTGGCCATAATTCTTATTTCCTTTCTTTTTAACAATAGAATTCTATCCTTATTAAATGAAAAAAATTACAGGTAATTCCAAACTGAAAAGTCACACAAGAATTTTCAGAAGATTAAATAGACTATTTTTCAGCCTTTTAGAACTGGATAAAGAACTTCAACATCAAGGAAGACAATTCATGAATCAATATGTTAACTATATTGATTGCCTTGATGAAAAGGGAAATACAGCATTAATTTCCTTTATCGAGAGTTCTTACGCAAGTACTAAAGGTCCAGCATTACAGTTCGTTGAAATTCTTTTAAATCAAGAAGCGAATATAAATGCGCAAAATGTAAATGGCTTCACCCCTTTATTAATTGCCATATCTCAAAACAACAATCTTTTAGCAGACTTTCTTATAAAAAAGGGTGCAGATATTAATTATCAAACACCAAATGGCACAAGCCCCTTTTATTATGCATTATACAAGGAAAGATTTTCAATAGCCTATGAACTATGGAAAAATGGTTGCTGTTTTGAATATTCTATGTATGAAAAAATGATTAATGAAAATCATGCAGCAAATCCTTCTTTTGTACAGAATCCTATATTAATTAGCCTTTCAATGTATGAAAATATCGCTGATAAGCACAAAGTAGAGTTATACAATTATTTAATTAATAATGGTGTACCCTTTGACGTTACAAGTTTAAATGGAAACCATTTGCTATTTATGTCTCCAAATAAATTGGATCTTATTCATCGTGGCATTGATATTAATAAAAAACATACGACAGGACGGACAATATTATTTCAAGCTACATATGATCAAGATTTAGTAGAAATACAACAATTAATAGAATTAGGGGCTGAGATTAATATACAAGACTTAACCGGGAATACACCTCTTCACCACCTTCTTGCAAGGAGAGACCAGACACCCTTGAAATCACTACTTCAAATCCCGGGTGTCAATAATTGGTTTATGGATAATGATCTTTCTGAGATTACTTCTGATATAAATTTATTATATGGCTCAATGTATAAAATGGTTAAACTATTAATAAAACATGGAGCTGATTTAAATATTAAGAATTCAAATGGGGAAAATGCGTATGAGTTAGCATTAAAGTGGAAAATCAATACAAATATTATCAGGCTCTTAAAACCAAGCACGTTTTGAAATTTCCGCAGAATGAGACAAGGGCTAGTTAAAAATTACCGGGCAAAGGTGGCAATTTGAATAGCTTTTATAATCCCCACCAGAAATGGAAATATTTCTCAAAACTAACCTGCGTTAAATCGTATAAAACCAGTGATAATTTAGAATATGCAACGATAAACAAGTCGTAGAAGGTTTTTGAAAAAAAATTACTTTTGTGGGAAGGTAACTTTTTACCTGGACTTGTTGATGCAGATATAGATTTCTACCGGTTTAAGAAACATCGGATAAATACGAATAGCAATATGAGGCAGATAAGCCCTATAACTATCCATGGCAGTTTGGAGATGAGGTTATCAATCTTATCGGCTTTGACACTTTTGATCTTTTCCACCGGTATCTTTCTATTTATATATACTGTATCACCCTTACATTTTCCAGTAAGGAAGAGTGTATCATGAATTTTGCTGACTTTGATCTGAAGGCGATCTTTCTGAATTATCACTGTATCCCGAATTGTTTTAAAATCAAACATTGTATCGACCTGGACTTGTGGTACTATAAGGGAATCCAGTATAAAAAGTGTATCTGGAACCTTTAACTCAGGATGCAGGGCAAGAAGCCGATTTAATCGGTATGAGGGAGAACAGCTGACTATAAGACAGAGAAAAAGGATAAATAGAATTTTCGTGATGATCTTCATAATCTGACTCTTATAAGAAATCATTAAGTCGGCGTAACCAACCGTTTTCAAATCTTTTCTGTGATGGATCTCCGTTAATGATATTGCGGATGAAGGCAACACGTAGATTGTAAATTTTGATCTTTAGCTGGTATGGATTGGAATTATTAACCCTGGAAATTGTTACCGGGCCTACAATTCCATCGACTGGAACTCCAAGAGTCCTCTGTGGTATGGTTATCCCCCATTTACCACTGCACCAGAGCCAATCAACCAGGATATCTGCGATTGCCTGGTTATTGATATTATCGGCCTGCCATCGATCCCAATAGAACTTTTTGAGAACAAGGATTGCATCTGACTTGGTAAGGAGTTTAATATCCTCACGGTCAATATCGCCATCACCATCCTTATCATAGCCTACCTGTCGCCATGTGGAAATAGTAACTCCCATATTGGTTGCTCCACCATGATCCCTGGGATCATCAACAAAGCCTCCCTCCCACTTAAAAATTTTTGGTGCAAGCAGATTGATATCGGCCATGATTTATTCTTTAGGATTTATCTGAAAGATTGTATCCCGGACATACAGGAGGCCAAAAATTGTTGGCAAGAAGGCCATAAACTCACCCCAGGCAATTATCTTATCAAAGACCAGGTAAAGGCTTATCAAGAGGAATAACACTCCCAAGATGGATGTACGCCAATTATTAAATATGCGGTTTTTCATTTGCTCAGGTTAAAGAATTAGTGTTTAGGATTATCACGTAAATAGATTTGAATCTCATCAATCTTCCGAAGGATTTCCTTGGTATCACCTTTTAAATCTATACGAAGAGACTCAAGGTCCTTTCTATTGTCAGACTTATGTAAGATTAAATCCTGCTTCATATTGAATAACTCGACATTAATTTCAGCAAGACGGATTTCAATATGAACCCAAATTGAAACAATGGCTACGAGAAATGTTAGCAGACTTATAGCCTGAGGCATCGGCATACCGAATATCTTCCACTCCTTCATAATAAAACCGATTATTCACCATAAAAGGCAACTTCAACCATCTCAACAAATGCAACCCAGCGTATAATCGTTTCTTCTTCACCTGTGACTGTTATAGACAAAGCACCATGAGATGTATCGGCAGTAACAGCTGCATCCCAGGCAGAAACACTTTCAGCAATAACAGTTTTTGTAACATTACCAATGATTGCAGCAGAAGCGGATGTGGCATCCTTTTTAATTAACCCCTTAAACTCATAAGATGCTCCATGTGTATTATCATCCGTTGCTGCAACTACCATGATTCTAAATGCATTCATCTTATCATTTGCAAGAACAACATACCCTTCTTCTCCAACAAGGAGAACCGAAGGAGTACTATCCTCAGTAGCCTTTCTTGCAATGATATTTGTATACTGGGCCTCTCCTAATTCACCGGGATTACTGAACCCAACAGATGCCTTAGCATGCTGGTAATCATTATAAGTTTTGGCATTGAAACCTTCAACATGGGAATACAGATTTGCACATTCATTTGAACCACCTTCTGCATGCCCCCCTTCTTCAGAGACAATATTACCATTACCCTCGGCAGACGAAAATTCCCCTGAAATAACATGACTTGAACCACTTGCACTTGACCTATTACTACTAATCTGATGAAGATCGCCAGAAGCCATGCTATGAGTGCCCGTAATTTCATTATGTTCACCGGACACCAAACAAAACTGACCGCTGACTTCATTATGTGAACCGGCTGCAGCCATCGAGTTTGCCCCTGAAACCTGGTTGTGTTCACCGCCAGCAATGAATGACCCTGCGCCACTGGCAACCCTGCTTACAGATTCCCGGACAAACTGAAAATCGGTTGCATTGGCACCCCTGGCATTACCTGCCAGAGCGCCGGCTGATAAAGTACCCTGAACAGCTTTAGAACATGTGGAAAGATCCTGATCACCGGTATTTGTTCCTGAAACAGCGGCTAATGCTATGGCATTGGAATGCGTATGATCATTTGCATTGGAATGCTTTTTTGAGATTGAATCATCATAATCGGCCTGGATACCCAGGATGGCTTTAACTGCAGGACCAGTGCTTGCTAAGAAATTTAAAATGCCCAGACTATCAAGCCAGGTTCTGATAATACCTGACCTTGGGCGTTCAGGAGCTGACTCCTGCTTTGAAAAATCTCGATAATTCGTACTCCCACGGTTTTGCTGACCCATGAGAAAATATTTTGAGCTACCCATAATTGAAAGTTTAAGTCATAATGATATAAAGTTTTTCAAGCACACCAGTAGTGGCTTCACCAACATCCATGGAAAACTGAATCCAGGTTGTTAGAAGGTCTGCAACATTCAGAGTCATCGAGGTAAAATCTTTATCTAGTGTGATCGTGATTGCTGCATCATCTTCATTGACACAGGTATCGAAATTGACTCCATCAAGACTCTGGAGCATGGTTAAGATGATATCAGCATCCAGCCCTGAGTAAACGAACTGAATAGTGAGTTTGGTTGCGCCATTGGGAATCTGAATATATGGCGTGTTGGCATCCCCCCCGGAAATGGGTAAGGAACATTGAATCATTCTACGTGCGATGGCCATAATACATTGATTTATAAACTGGTTGATACTATTCTAAAGCCAGAAACTCTTTTGGAGATCGGGGCAGAATATAATGGATAGTTCTGCGCAATTACATATTCCTGCAACAAAGCCTGCTTGGAACATGCTATTGAAAGAACTTCCTGCATGGTATCCCTTCTATGATCACGTGGAAGCAATACTGCAGTTGATATTTCAACAAGAGCAGGTGAAAGGGATGGATCGGCTCCAGGTGTATATTGTGCTGTTTCGAGTAACTGCTGATTAATCATTGCATATTTAACAAAGAATGCCAGGCAGGGTTTGATATACGATGTAATAAGCGTAGTATAATCTCCAAGACTTGCAACTATATCATCATAGAGAGCTGCGGTCAAGATTGGTTTTACATATTTAAGCTCGGCAGTTTGAATAACTTCGGATTTGATCATGGTTGGATCAATCTCAGTGACATAAGCGAGGGTGATGACTTCCGATGATGTTATTAGGGACATGTTTCAGGTTTCGGGATTAAAGTTGCATATTCAGGGTATCGGAGGACGGATAGATATTTTTTAGTTGTAATACCAGTAATTTTTGAACGGGATCATTCTTATCATAATCCAAGCCAGAATCCCGGCGGGCCTCCCATACATATTTCATTGGATTAATGCGACTGACAGGCGGTTCATTGATAAATTCAAAATCTTTAAGTTCAATTCCGCAATCACCCAGTGAAGTTTTCAAAGATTGAACAAAGATTTCCTGAACAGGATTAATGACTGTTGCCATTGCAATCTCATATTCGTTGAGAATACGGGATGTTTCAAAGCCTGACTTATCATCCGAGTAAGGTGTAAGAGTCCGGAACCAATTATGAATTGTGATGAGGGAGATTTCAGCCTGCTTATGAAGATCAGTCCAATTATCTTCCTTATCCCTATTGAAAGAGATGAATTTAGCTTCCTGGGAGCTTATACC
>JBAXBP010000062.1:0-17069 GCA_037141915.1 Bacteroidota bacterium
GTTGGTCATAACCGGCCAACCCTACTTTAAAGTTTTACCGGACAACAGTGATTAAAAAACAAGAAAGCATGAAACGTAAAGCAACAGCCGTATGGCAGGGAAACGGGATGGAAGGCAAAGGAAGCCTGACTTCCACAAGTGGTGTACTGAATAATACCCCATATTCATTTTTAACCAGGTTCAAGAACGAAGACGGAATTGCCGGGACAAACCCTGAAGAACTTATTGCCGCGGCCCATGCAGGTTGCTATGCAATGGCACTGAGTTTTATGTTAAGCGGGGCTGGTTTCGTAGCCGATGAACTTAAAGTTGATGCTGCAGTGAGCATTGACCTGGTGGGAGATCATTTCGAGATCACCGGCATCAACCTTGATCTGGGAGGCAAAGTGCCAGGGATCACCTCAGAAAAATTCATTGAATTAGCTAACTCAGCAAAAGTCAATTGTCCTGTTTCACAGGCTCTGAAATCCGTGAATATTACACTTTCGGCAAAACTAGTATAGCAGGTAGGCACATCAAATCCTGGCATCTTTCAGCTTTGTTCCGGGAAACTTCAGGAGTATAAAAAAAGGGGCGGTTCTTTCAGAACCGCCCCTGGCGTTATAGAGAGCAACATTACCGCAAAATAGTATTAGTCATTAAAGTCAGCTTCAGTTGGTATTGAGGGAGAAAATTTGGTAATGTCAGTATCGGCAACTTCAGCATCACTGAAATCAGCTTCGGCAGGAGTAACATTAGCAAGGGAAGTTGTTGAGGCTTCAGCATCATCGAATTCGGCTTCGGCCGGGGTTGCGGGTTTCAGCATAGATGTGATAAAATTCTCAACCCTGTCGGTAAAAGGTTCATCGAAATCGGCCTCTTTTGGAGTAGATGGTGCAAGTATTGCAACCAGGTCGCTCAGCGAGAACGAAATGCAGGGGCTGAAGTTGAAACCTGTTGCATATGAATTATTTATAGTGAAAATTGTAATTGCTGCGAAAATGATCAGGCTTTTCAGAAGTTTGCCGGTAAGGTTGTAATGTGCTTTCATGGTTTTTTGTTTTTGCGTTGTTGATGAAGCAAAAGTAATACACCATGAAGGCCGGGAACAGGGGTTTTCGGCCTTCGCAGGAGCTTCCCCGATGAATGCGGGTTAAACCCCGATAAAAACACAACAGAAATTGGTCGGGAAGGCTATTCCCGATAAGCAGGGGATAAAATGCGAAATCAATAGTATTAGACACAGGGCAAGCCAAAACCCCTGTTTCCTCTGCAAAACGGGTGAGAATCAAAGGTTTGACCCGCGGGACCCAGGCCTCTGTTTCCTCTGCAAACCGGGGGGAATTTACCCGGAGTGATTATATTTTTGCGAAAAAAGTGAACTGAAACCTGAAAGTGTCCTGAACCTTGTTGTCCGCATCCTTCCTGCTCCCATAAAGAACCTCAAACCCAAGTTTGATATTATTATTCGGGTAATAGATTAAATTGGTCGATGCATAATTCGTACTTTTTATCGAATTTGGCCCGGGGAAATCGCTGTTGTCACCAAGTCCCACATAACCCCAGCCCAAAGCAGTACTAAGCCTGGCAGCCCACCAATGATTATAGTAAGCAAAGAAGTTCAGCTGATTGGCAGTTGCCAGCTTACTGGTATCGCTTTTACTTTGAAATGCATCATATCCGAGTCCTCCGAGGTCATTGTTGTACTTACCATAACCACTGCCTGCCGCTAACTGGAAATTGATATTGTCGAGCCTGGTAACCTGAATACTCCCGGTAAAATTCAATGCCCCCCCAATGGTGTTTTTTTGAGCAGAACTTCCATTCTGATACGATATCGGATGCACCAATGCTGCAAGCCTGAGATGACTGCTGCCTTTCCAGAACTTGTGTTCGAAGCTTACAGTAAAATCAGGAAAAATAGTTTTCGAACTCCATGTCGCAGGTATTGTTACATCCGAATTAGGTTGTTCCAGGGAAACTGCCATGAAATTGGATTGACCTATGTTAAAACCGCACCTGATCTGTATCTGCCTGATGATAACGGTGGCATTTGGCCCTTCAAAGTCAAGGATGTCGGGAAAGTTGTCATTGTCCATAAAGTTACTCCAGTATTGCCCCACTCCCAGGTTTTTATAGGTCATGTATGCATGCCTTAACCTGGGAACTGTTTTGCCATTACTGCCTTCAAGGTCAAACTCTATAAGGGCCGTAAAATTATTATTAGTGCTTTTTCCCCTGAATGAAAGACGTGTGGGCCTTACGCTGAAGCTGGTCACATTATATGATCCCTTATCGGGATTCATTTCGATGGATGAGGTTGTAAACGAATATTTATCACCCAACGGGCTCAAATCATGGATCAGGTCCGTTTCAACAAAACCACCAATACTTAAGGTGATGCCTTTTACGCTTGAAATCACCACCCCTGAATATGAATTGTTTTCTATTTCATTTCTGGAACTTGGCTGATTTCTTTTAATGATTTGTACAAAGGCGGAATCCTGTGCCGACATTTTCTTTTCCAGAGCATCCACACGAGCCTGTAGCTGCTTCACTTCCTGATCCTGTGCCTGCGACACACTAAAGGAAGCGGGCAGCAATAATATAAGCAATACCCGGAGTATCTTCATGGCCTACTTTTTCCCGATTGTAATCAGGAATGGCAGAACTGTAAAGAGGACTGTTCCTCCGGCAACCAGGCATACATATTCCAGCGGACTTCCGACCGGCAGCTGTGAAGGCGGGAAGAACGATACAATGAAGGCAAATAATACAGCAAGGAATCCAATGCCTGCAATGGCCCACATTCCATTTTTTCCACCCGGGACCTTGTACGAACGGACAAGCTCTGGCTGGGAGTAGCGTAATTTAATGCCGGCTGCATACATCAGCATATACATAATCAGGTAAAGGCCTATTGTTAATGCACCCAGCAGGAAGAATGCAACACCTACGTTAGGTATTATAAAATAGATGCAGGCAAGGAGTGTAACGATCAAACCCTGCACAATAAGGATATTCTGCTGTATTCCTTTTTTATTGACTTTTGCAAGACTGGCGGGCAATAATCCATCCCTTGCCGTCCATAATAAACCACGGCTTGGACCTGCAATCCACGAGATCACGCTGCCTAAAACCCCAAATGCCATCAGTATACATACTACAGGAAGCAACCATTTCACTCCCATACTCACAAAAATATTTTCAAACGCCTGCATGAGACCTGATTGCAAGGTCATCTTGCTTTCTGGTAACACGATTGAAATTGCAAGGGAGCCCAATATCTGCAGGAAGAAAATCAGTGCTGCAGCAAACAATAGGACTTTCGGAAATTGTTTCGAGGGATTTTTCAGCTCGTTTGCATGAACTGCCTGCACTTCAATCCCGGCAAATATCAATATAACCGCTGCAAGGAAAGTAACATTATCAAGGCTTGTAATATGGGGGAACCACCGCGGATGGCTTAAGCCATTTAAAAGGTAGGCAGATGTTGTATCAACAGCTGAAGGATGCAGAAATGCCAAAGGATTTCCCTGTATCATGTATATAATGGTGAAGATTATCAATACTGCACCGGGAATTACGGTTCCGAGGAGAAATCCATAACTCGCAATCTTCGACATCAACTGCGTTCCGTTCAGGGTTATCAGGGTCGATAACCAATACACGACAATGCAGAAGATCCCGACATAGGTGCCGTTGTTACTTAATTCGGGTTTCCCTATCATATAGGCAATGATGGCTGCTGCAAACCCCAGGAGTATGGGATAATAAACAACATTCTGTATCCATTGAAGCCAGATGGCAAGAAATCCCAGTTTCTTATGAAAGGCTTCCTTTACCCAGGTATATACTCCTCCTCCTGTGCTTCCGAAGGCGCCACCCAGTTCGGCTGAAACCATGGATGCCGGGATCAGGAAAAGAACTGTGCCGAATAACACATAGAAAAACATGGTTAATTCTTCAATGGCCATAAAGGACAATCCACGAAGACTGAATACAGCCGCGCCGGTCATAAATACCAGGCGGGTAGTTGTCATATTGATTTTATTTGTCGGTTCCATGATGATGTTCTTAGATTAACGAAGTAAACTAATTATGATTGAAAACTTTAGCATCCTCAACTCCGGTGGAATTATTTACCGGATGTTTCGCAAACCATTCGAGGGCCCGCTCAAAATCAGCAATTAACAGATCAGCCATATCACGACTGAAACCATGGCGGATCAAAACCCGCTGTACAACAAGGTCTTCGCGGTTTTCAGGCATGGAGTAAGAGGCAATCTGCCAGCCCCTGCTGCGCATGCGATCCGATAAGTCATAAAGTGTGAAACCGACATTAGCATCTTTTTTCAAAGTCCAGCATGCACCGGGGAGAGCTCCCTGTCCATCATAAATAATGTCAAATATTTTCATTTTTTCCATTTTACGTGCGATGTAGGTAGCATGGTCGGCGCAGGCCTGCTGTATCCTTCTGTACCCATCTTTGCCCAGGCGCAGGAAATTGTAATACTGTGCAACAATCTGACCGCCCGGTCGTGAAAAATTAAGTGCGAAGGTTGGCATATTGCCTCCCAGGTAGTTCACATTAAAAACCAATCCTTCGGGAAGATCTGTTTTTTCACGCCAGATCACCCAGCCTACTCCCAGAGGAGAAAGTCCGAATTTATGTCCTGATGTATTGATTGACTTTACCCTGGGCAAACGGAAATCCCAAACAAGGTCAGGTTGAAGGAATGGAGCTACAAAACCTCCGCTGGCAGCATCAACATGAATAGGAATATCAAGTCCTTTTTCTTTTTGCAACCCGTCAAGCGCATCACTGATTGATTTTACATCTTCGTACTGGCAGGTAAACGTAACGCCAAGAGTCGGAACAACGCCGATTGTATTTTCGTCACAACGTTTCAGAACTTCTTCCGCGTTCATCAGCAAGCGACCGTGTTCCATTGGGATCTGCCTTAATTCCACGTCAAAATACCTGGCAAATTTTTCCCAGCATACCTGTACCGGACCGGTAATTAAATTTGGTTTGGATGTATCCTTCCCTGCAGCTTTCATTTTTTCGCGCCAGCGCCATTTCATCGCCAGTCCTCCACACATGGCTGCTTCGCTTGAGCCGGTGGTTGAACAACCTATGGTGTTTTTACTTTTAGGCGCATTCCACAGATCGGCCATCATGTGCACACAACGCTCTTCAATAGCGGCGGTTTGAGGATATTCATCCTTGTCAATCATGTTTTTGTCAAGGCATTCATCCATTATTTTATGGATCTCTGCATCAAGCCATGTTGAACAGAACGTTGCAAGGTTCAACCTTGAGTTTCCATCAATCATAAGTTCATCATGAATGATGGAATAAACGTCTTCGCTCCTGCTGTCTTTTTCGGGAATTCTGTATTTCGGAATACTGATCCTCAGATCGGTCGAAGTATAAATATCTTCATCCATCTTAGCAATGATCTTGTCTTTTTCGTGCAGTGCCATAATTTTCTCTTTATATGAATATTTAATTAAATAATTTATCGCTCAAGGTTAATCCGTAAAGGGTTTTAACGGGATTTATAATTTATGTTTTTTTGCATGCTCATCGTCCATTCTTAGCACCAGTTTCTCAGCACCACCCTGCCCGTGTTCTTCGAGGTCGGTGAATAATCCCTCGTCGGTGAGATCAAGAGGGTATGAATGTTCCCAATCGTGGCTTGCGATCGTGTGCAGCCGTTCAACGATATCCTCATCATGTACTTCGATAGCCAGCTCCCTCCGGTCGTCGAAACTGCCCGGAGCGAGGTTGATAGACCCCACTATAGCATGCAGGCCATCGGCAAGAAGCATTTTCCCGTGAAGTTTCAGGTGCTTTAGTTTGTGTATTTTGATGCCAACATCGTCCATAATCCGCAGCCCGCCCACTCCTTCTATGATCTTTTCCTTTTTCAGTGAATGCGGAGGGCGAGCCATGAGATGGATCTTAACGCCCCGTTCACAGGCACGAACGAGCCGTTCAATGATCACCATATCCTGGTAACGTTCATTCTGGATAAAGAGGGCGTGCTTCGTATTATCGATAAACTGTGCAATGCGTTCGCGCCCGTTTGCCGGGCACCAGATCAAATGAGCACTCAAGCCGGGTTTAAAATCCTGACGGTTCCAGTCGGCATCGAAGCAGGAGATGACTTCGCTTACTCCGTGAGGGTGGGTCGTACTAATTGCGTAATCGCGGGTTTCAGTAAGGTTTTGTGTTGCCCAGTTGAGTGATTTCACGTATGCGATATTTTCATCCACTACCATGGATTTCTCATGGGTAATGCCGAAGCCGGGATTGCTGTCCTTCACTTCTATACCTGCGAGTTCAAGCGCTTTTCTCACCTCCTTGTTATCATCCTCCCCGTCTCGTCGTGCTGCATTAAGCATAACACGTACTTTCACTCCGCGTTGGTGAGCAGCGACAACGGTATTTAGTAAAACCGGGTCGGAAAAGACGAACATCTTTACCTGAAGCGATTTCTTCGCAGCATTGATCGCATCAAGGAATGGTTTCGAGGATTCGTCGGGAAGAACAATAAGAGTGCGGTCTGACATGGAATTTGAATTTTCTAAGTGCGTTTTTCAAATACAGGCTGGATACCGCTTTAACAAATGAAGAGGTTGTCAAACCTGAAAAAAATTTGCCGGCCGATGCTAAGTTCCTGGGCTGACCCCTGCCTGAAGCATGTAAAGCTCAGCATAAATACTATTGTTACTAATCAGTTCTTGGTGAGTTCCCTCCTCGGCAATTACACCGCCTTTAAGCACAACAATTTTATCAGCGTCACGAATAGTGCTTAAACGGTGTGCAATAGTGATAACGGTGCGTCCTTTCATCAGGCGCTGCAATGCATCCATCACCAGTTTCTCCGACTCGGTATCAAGGGCAGCCGTTGGTTCGTCCAGGATCAGGATTGGTGCATTACGCAGGACTGCCCTGGCGATGCCAATGCGCTGGCGTTGTCCGCCCGAAAGTGTCAGCCCTCGCTCCCCTACAAGAGAATCATAACCAAAGGGCATCTGCATTATAAACTCATGTGCATTTGACATTTCAGCCGCTTTAATGATTTCCCCAGAGGTGGCCCCGGGCCTTCCGTAAGCTATATTTTCGCTTATCGTGCCGGCAAAAAGGACCGTATCCTGCAACACGAATCCGATCTGTTCACGAAGCAGATCAAGTTTGTAATCGGTGACATCAAGACCATCGATTAGAACCCGTCCTGAAGTCGGATCGTAGTGACGTGGTATAAGGCTCAGTACGGTTGACTTTCCGCCGCCGGTACGGCCGCAAATGCCAACGTGTTTGCCAGGTTTAATTATAAGGTTCACATCACGCAACACAGGAGCAGCAGCATCGTATGCAAACGCGACATGATCGAATACAATTTCTCCCTTAAACCGGCCCGGAGAAACCGCATCGGGTTTTTGAGGAATCGTTGCGTCGGCATCGAGAATTGTAAGAATCCTCTCCATCCCTACCGAGGCCTGAGCAATGACATTGGCCATTTTCGCGAGGTCCTGCACCGGCTTGAAGAATTTACTAAGGTATGACAAAAATACCGTCAGAGCTCCGATTGTCATAGCATCACGGAGAATAAGCCCGGCTCCCCGCCAAAGGACAAACGCCACGCAAAGCGAAACAGTCACCGAAACAATCGGAGATAAAAGTGACTTAACCCGCCTGGCCTTAAGAGCTGCATGAACGGTTTCCATGCTCACTTCCTTAAGACGTTCCTCCTCCATGTCCTGCCTCCCGAATGCCTTGACCGCACGAACTGATTCCAAGCCTTGCTGAACCACTACAAGGATGTCGCTCTGGTGCATGCGCACCTCCTGCGTTGCCTTTTTCACCGCTTTTTTAAACCGTGCTATAAATAGCAAAAGGAAGGGAGTCACACCAACCGCTACGAGCGCGAAGTCGAAATTCAGGTAAAGCATTACCAGGACCATCCCGAAAATGGTAAGAGAATCGACGAAGATGCTGAGTAGTGCAGTTGAAGCAAAGCCCTGTACCGTCGCCACATCCGAAGTTATTGTGCTTAGCAGGTTGCCGATTTTATGCGTATCGTAATACTTCAGCGAAAGGCGGTGAAGGTGATGGTAAAGGCGCCTGCGAAGATCATTTGCGACATTCTGAGCCACACTTTCGGTAAAGTAGCTGTCGATATAACCGGCCACTGAGCTCACAATGGCGATCAGAACTGTAACACCCGCTGCTACCGCTGCTAAAGCCATGGTGTTTTCACCAAATGAAAAATCACGAAGCCATACCATAAATTCAGGCAGCTTGTGTTTCCCGATTACATTATCGATAATAATTTTAAGGGGCCAGGGGGCAGCAATGCTCATGGCTGTTTCAAGAAGCATTGCTGAAAAAATTACGATCAGCCAACCATAATATGGCCGTATAAGCTCCAGTATCATGCGGTTCATCTCTTTACCAGGATGGCCCGATGTTTGCGACGGAGCTTTGGCTGGTTTTTCCAACCTGGCTTTTTCTGATTTTTCCACCCTTCCTTATCTATTTAGCCTCGTGCATATAAATCAATATTAACCACAGGACAGAGCCCTTGATCCGGGTTCCGCCCCAGGGGCGGCGAATTCACCGGGAGAGATTAAAAAGTCAAACTCTGCCTTTGAATCAATATTAAGATTAGTACCGGTAACAGAAACGGTTTTATCTACCTATTTTACCAATAGACTACACAAAGCGCGAGCCAGATTTATTCAAAAAAGCAAAAATCGAAGTTTGGTAAAGTTATACATTTGATTATCAACTTATACAAATTTCAATAATATAAAATAAAAATAAATTCGATTTCGGATTACGAAGAGATCTTTCTCAAAAAATCAATATTATCGCTTAAGTAAGCGATAATGCGTACAAAAAACTCCAGAGCGCAGTTCCGATTCTCACACAAAAGTGTCGGGAACCTTTGGATTATTCATAAGCCTGTGACTTATTGGCCCGGATAGTGAGATGTTTGAATCTCAGGTAGCACAGGAATGTAAAAAACACCAATAGCGCCAGCATATGAATCAGGGTTGGAAAGTTATCCATGAGCGTTCCTCCCTGCTGGGTGACCGAAACAAAAGCCCTCATAAACGGGGTTGTTGGAAGAAGTGATGAAATTGCCTGAATAAAAAAAGGCAGCATGCTGAAAGGCCAGGAATACCCCGTGATAAGAAAAACCGGATAGGATGAGAAAGCCATTATCTGAAGACACAAAAGCTGTGATTTGAAAAAGGAACCAAGCCACATTGCCATTGGGATCAGGGTTAGAATAAATACGGTTATCAGCGACGTCAGTGTCAACCAATCTCCTTTTAAAGTAAGATGAAACACTGAAAAATTTATCGTAAGGACAAAAAAAGCATAACATGAAAAAAGAAAGAAATAAAATAAGCCCTTTCCAATAATTCCCCGAAAAATATTTTTACCACCAATCGGAAACCATTCTGCCAGTGTGTTTTTCATTCTTTCTGCTGCGACACTCTCAGCCAGGCCCAGGAGCAATGTTTGTTGCAATATCAGCATAAGCAGCCCCGGTAGTAAAAAAGCACCATAACTGGAACGATCGTTAAACATAGGACGGTAGTCGAGGTTAACCGGCATCGCTTCCTTGAGGGAAGCCTTTTCATTAAGTCCTTTCATCTCAAAATACTGCATTCTCACCCCGGCGCTAACGGCCAGGCATATCTTTGTAACAGAGGCAATGAGGTCGCTGGAAGGAAGAAAGCGGGCAGCATTTACTGCGAGTACGACATTTCCCTGGCGCAGTGAAAACACATTTTGTTCAAGTCCCCTGTCTATAAATATGTAACCCTGGCAGCCTCCTTCATACATAAGATGCTGTGCCATGTCAATGGAAGGTTCAAAGATGACATCGACCATTTGTAGGTTGTTGATCTGCTGGATCAGCAGGCGTGACAAACTGCTCCTGTCATCATCGACTACCGCCATCTTCACTCTCTGTTCTTCTTTAAAGGAGTATATGCTGCCGTAAAAAAACAGGTATAGCAAGGGGGCAATAAGCAAGGTGAGCAAAAGGCTGTGATCCTTCCCGATGCGGTCCAGTTCCCTGAAAAAAATCTTTAATATGCTATTGATAAACTTCATATTAAGATATATTCCTTGCGGATTTTAATTTTCAATAACAGCAGGGCAAGGGGAAAAGTGATCAGGATAAACAGCAATAAAACACCCATCTCATGAAGGGCAAACCTGAGAGGTAAATGCATCTGGTACAGTTTCACAAAACCATCAAGAAATGAAGAATAGGGCATCACCCATGCATAATACTGGTCGTACCATGGCATGGCCCATCTTGGGAAAGTATACCCGCTGAAGACAAATGCCGGTGCTGTATAAAAGAGTGCGATATCAGTGGCGAGCATGGTGTCACTGAACATGACCGAAATAAGCAATCCTATGCTGATGCAGGCTATTGCGAGCAAAGTAAAAAGGAAAAAGAAGTGAAAGGTTGCCATATCTTGTCCAATCCCGAAAATCGGGAAAATAATCCCTGTAACGAGAATGAAATTGATCCAGGCAATTCCCAGGTGGGCAAGCATCTTTCCAAACAGAATCGGGAATGCTGATCCTTTTGAGAGGGCATACAATTCCTGCCAGGTCCCGGTTTTGGCCTCATAGTTGAGAATCAAAACCCCCACCATGATAATGATCATCTGCAGGGCAACGGTGATCAGGCCGGGGACGAGGTATTGGAAGTAATTGTAGCCCGGATTATACAAGGGAAAGGTCGTAAGTTTAACCGGCTGTACCAATGCCATGGCTTTCTCCCGGTTCATACCTGTCTGAACAAGCTTCTGAAGCGTTATTCCGGCTCCCCCGGTGATAATCACTTCCGATGCATTCCTGAACAGAAGTTTGGCAGGCACGAGTGACGATGCATTAGTATATAATGTAATGTTAACAGGCTCACCGCTCATGATATTCTTTTCCATATTATATGGGAAATGAACCGCACCCATTACAGCTCCTTTCAGGATAAGATTTTCCAGCTCGTTCTGGTTTTTAACCTGTGCGGTGATATGAATGCTTTCAGTTTGTTCGAGCAAAAACGTAAGCTGCCTGGATGATGGTGAATGGCTGTCATCCCAGACGGCAAAAGGCAGATCTTTTACTTTTTCTTTTTCATAGATGAATGCATAAAAGAAAAATAAGACAGGAGGCAGAACGAGGAGAAGCCAATAAAATACAGGTAAAGTAAAAATCCTTCTCCACTCCCTTATCATGATTTTCAGGGTGGTCATTTTCAGGGAAGGGTTAATGAAGCAGTCATTCCTGGACGAAATCCCCTGATCAGTGCTGGATTGACAAGTTTAAGTTCAACCGTAAAAGTCCGGAGTTCGAATTTTCCGCTTTCCTTGACAGGAACCCAATCGGCAAATTCGAGGGAGGGTTCAATATGAGAGACCCTTACAGCAAAGATCTCAGGTTCGCAACCCGGCATAGTGACTTTACAAACCAATCCCGGCACAATGCCTTTCATCATGTCCTGCCTGATGTTGAAGCGGATGAACTGGGAACCTTTCCTCATCAGGGTTATTATAGGATAGCCAATGGAAACAAATTCTCCTTTATGGATCACCACCGAAGAAATAATACCATCGGAAGGGGAAAAGATGCGGGCATCTCCGCTTATCGAGCGGGTTAACGACAACCCCTGTTCCGCCTGCTGAACTCCTATTTCCGCCGCCTGGATCAGTTCCGGACGCGTCCCTTTCTGTAACATTTCCAGATTCATTTTGGCCGACTCCATTTGGTGAAGCGATGACTGGTACTGCAGCTGTACCAAATCCTTTTCTTCGCCCGAGACTACCTGTTTCTTATACAGGTTCTCAATTCTGTCGTTGGTTTGTTTCGCCACTTCATATTGTTTCTGCGATATCTGATACAGATTCTGCGCCATGCCAATAAGTTCAGGACGGGTACCTTTACGCAGTAAGTCAAGCTGAATGGAGGCGGCATCAAGGTTTAGCCTGGCTTGCTGCTGAAATGAATTTACTTCGGTACTGCCCATGACAGCCAGCAGCTGGTTCTCTTTAACAGTATCTCCTTCCTTCACCAACAGGGAGTCAAGCTTTCCGGGGATGGTTGAAGAAATGTTTACAAACTCTGCATCAGCCATTCCAATCACGGTTTTATCCTCGGTCACACCGCTCCGCCGTATAAGAAACAGCAGTGCAACGATTAAAACAACAACCGGAACAATGATGGTCCAGTAACGGGTGATGAAATTTTTCATCGGTGAATTATTTAATTATAAAGGACTCCTGGTTTCTAATGTTTCTGATCCAGATATTCTGTAATCCTGTGAGAATCTCCTGTCAGGCTGAAATATTCGGCTAACGAAAGATAGTATCCAAACACCGCAGTATAGTAGGATTTTTCAATCTCTTCCCTGATAATCAGGGCGTCATTGAGATCCTTGGGCGACGACATGTTATTCCTTCCCCTTTCGCCGATAAGGTCTGTAGTTGTCATTGCCTCCCTGCGGGCACTGTCAAGAGTTGAAATATCCTGCTGCACTGCCTTCAGCCTGTTGAGTGCTACAGCGAGCTTTGTATTGATCCCGTTTCTTGTGTTTTCTTCCTGTAAAGAGGCAACATCTGCCAGCTGCCTGGTTATCTGGACCTGTTTGAAATTTCTCAAACCATCGAAAAGGTTCCACTGGAGTTCCAGTCCTATCATCCAGGGAGGAGTTGTCACAGGCAAATCTTTTTGATAAAGGTTTATATTGGCAAGCCCGAAAAGATTGGGATAAAGCAATGAACGGGCTCCTTTGATGTTGGTCTTTGCCAAAGTACTATTGCTCCCTGCCAGGCGTAATAAAGGATTCTGCAATATCATGCTTTTCTCAGGCTGCTGCATTGCGGAGGGCCTGTACGTTAATGTATCCATAATGTTCAGCAGGGTATCCTGGGGCAAACCAAGAAAACGGTTCATCTCCAAAAGGGCATTTTGTTTATCGAGGGAGGTATTATTAAGCCTGCTGCGGGCCTGGACCAGCAAAACCTTGGTCCAGCTTTGAAAGTAGGGTGGGATTACCTGATTTTTAACCATCTCAACGGTGAAATTCTCATTTTTTTCAAACTCATCCACTGTTCTATAATTAATCTGTATCAAAGTATTCAGGTAAAGGATCCGGATATATTGAGCTGAGATGGTCAGATCCAGGTCATTTTCTACAACTTGCTGGTTGATGGTCCCCGACTTGTATTCAATTGAAGCCACATTTCGCGCAGTATTCAGTTTACCGCCAAGCCAGATGGGCTGCCTTATAAAAAGACCTGCAGTAAAATATTGCTGCTGGCTTAGTTCAGGGTTGTAATCAGGGTATGCCGTCTCAATGATCTTCTTTGAATTATTGTAAATCTCCTGCTGAACGGGACCGGGAAGGTCCAGGCCGGTGATCTGACGATAGACTGCGTTAGCCGTATACATACTTTGTACTGATGACCCAAGCACAACCCCGTCTTTTACTGACTGTAGATTGATTGTAAGCGGATTACTCAGGTAGTTATACCCGGCCAGCAGGTCAACTTTAGGAAGGCCGGATAACTTTTCAGCTGTAACAGCATATTTCCTGGCCTGAACACTATGCTGAGATTCTTTGATCAGGAGATTATTCTGATGTGCAAGTGTTAAGCAGGTTTGTAAAGTTACACTCTGGCCGTGCAACAGAGAGTCGTTACAGAGCAACAGAAGGCATAATAGAAATAACAAGGTAACCCTTTTCATGATCAGTGGATCATCAAACAAAGGTATTATTTAATAGGTACGGCTGCTTATGTTTTATTTTGATGGAATTCCGGAGACACAGCCGTTTCCCGGGGTCATCAGGGTAACGGACTCAACTTACCGGTCAGGCCATCCCTTGAACCCGAAATAAGGGCCCCTGATTTCGCAGTAAACTCCGGGTAATATACAGGTTCGTTAGAACGGAGCGGCCCCTTGTAATTATACCTGTTCCTTATCAAATCCCAGCTTCCAGACTAATGCTGCAATGACAGCGCCAACAATGGGAGCAACAATGAACAGCCAGAGCTGTGAAAGGGCTCTGCCTCCTGCGAACAATGCAGGCCCCAGGCTCCGGGCGGGATTTACTGAAGTTCCTGTAACAGGTATAGCGACAAGATGGATCAGCATAAGGGTGACCCCAATGGCCAGTCCTGCCATCGCCCCATTCCCGTATTTCGAAGTGGTGCCAAGAATTACAAAGATGAACAGGAAGGTCATGACCGCCTCTATGATGAAGGCACTGGAGACCATATAACCTCCCAGATACCCTTCTCCCCACCCATTAGCTCCAAGACCCCATTCTTTAAGCTGAAAGTCCGGCTTTCCGCTTATTATAACATAAAGAACAAAAGTTCCAAGGATGGCTCCAACGCATTGGGCGATAATATACCCTATCGCGTCCTTGCCGCTGATCTTCCCGGCAACCAGAACACCAATTGTAACAGCAGGGTTTATATGACAACCCGAAATGCCGCCAATGGCATATGCCATGGCAACTACAGCAAACCCGAAGGCAATGGCAATACCAAGGATACCGATTCCGTTCGGACCGGTCTGAGACATGCCGGAAATCACTGCGGCTCCGCAACCGAAGAGGACCAGGCAAAAAGTTCCGATCAATTCTGCAAAGTACTTTTTCATGATTTTGGTTTTTGGTTAATAACGAATAATAAGAAGTCTGCTAATTTATTTCTTTTCTATTGCCGGATTTTCTTCGATCAGGCGAACCGTCCAGAAGTCGTCACTCAGGTTCTCGTTGAGCAAATAATCATACGGCATAGTGAAGTAACCCTGCATGCCCCATTGTGCGCTCCAGCTGTTACGGATTATGAACCTGCCTTGCTTGTCATCATACCCTACGGCGAGCACAGCATGCCCGCCCATTACCTGCTCTCCCGGCCCCGGCATATTAAGTATACCCGTCTTGGCAACTGCTGAGCTTTCAAAGCTCTCATATACTGTAAACCCGAGCACCATGGGGTAACCATCAGCCAGGCAGCCTTTGATCTGGTCAAGCACCCTTGGAACCCTGTGATATGAAAGAACCTGGTGGTCAAGTGCTTTTTTATAACAGGCTGCAGTGGGTTTTACTGTAAATTTTTTAATATCGTAAGGCCAGTTCTTTTCGGGACAGGTTCCATCCTTGCTTACCGTTTTCATACCATCGCGTATCATGGCCCCGCTATCGCTGCCGGTCGAATTTTCGATGACCCTCTCATTATAATAAATGAATAATCTTGAAGGCATGAAATCATTGGCCTTCTGTTTGATCAGGCCGAATTCAAACGCGGCTCCTATGGCATTGGCTGTGCAACTCCCAAGCTCTCCCTGGTCATACACCGCGGGGCAGCCGGGCCTTAGATCGGTCTTTGGTGGAAGCTTTTTCAGGACCGTTGTTGGTGCAGCATACCGGTAGTCCCTCTGGTCGGGGATATCGGGTTGCCACCCGTAATGTGATACTTTGAAACTCATGTTTCCTGTGTTTTTTTATTTATTATTGAATACGGATGGGATTTGCGAAAACCTCATCCACAGTCAAAATTACAATTAAACTGCCGCAGCTTTATCCTGGGACCGGCTGGAAAAACGAGTGAATACAAGGGCAAGGACGAGGAATACAACCCCTATGATGAAAGCGTTCCTTACTCCTCCAATATTTTCAAGAGTTGTAGGATGCGTGCTGTCACCACCTGTTGTCAGAGAGAAGGCCATCTGGAAAACAGAAACACCAATCACTGCCGCCACCGATGTGAAAGTGTTTGAAGTGGCGGAAACAATACCGTGTTTTCCTTCGGTGGCCATGCTCATGATCATGGTGTTGTTGGGCGAGAGGAACAGGCCGAGGAAGGTACCCGAGAATAAAAGGAATACAATGGGGACCCATACCTGCATCATTCCAAGTGCAACCGAAAAGAAGGAATAGTCTATAACGCCTACGATGAGTGCGATGGTACAGATCTTTACGGGGTTTATTTTATCCGACATTTTACCGGCCATTGGGGCCAGTACCATGACTACCAGTGAGGAGATCAGCAGAAGCATTCCCACGATATTCGAAGTAAGCCCCAGGTCTCTTTCCAGGTAAAACGGCATGATGTATGCGTAGCCGAAGTTGGCGCTGCTTGCCATCAGGCTTGCGATAAGGGCGAAAGTCAGGGGCTTGATGCTGAACAGGCTCAGGTCAAGGATAGGATGGAGCGCCTTCTTTTCTCTTTTGATAAAAAAGTAAAACAGGAAAGCAGCGATGGTAAGTGCCCCGTAGGGCATTATTACCCCGACGCCCCGGTTGTCAAAGGAATTAAACGCAAGGATAAGGAAAGTGAAGGCAAACAGGGCCAGCAGGGCTCCCTGGATATCAAACCCGCTGAATGAAAATTTCTCCTTCTTCTCTCCCGGGATATATTTTGCCGACAGCCAGATTGCTGCAATCCCGATCGGGACATTGATAAGGAAAATCCAGTGCCAGCTTGCATAAAAGGTGATGAAGCCTCCAAGGGGAGCTCCGAGGCTCACTCCTATTGATGAAATGGTGGTAAGCATGCCGTAAGAAGAACCCACTTTATCATGGGGCATGAACCTGCCTATGATGGCGAGGCAGTTTGCGACAAGCATCGACCCTCCAAGTCCCTGTATGAAGCGGGCAATGATAAGAGTTACAATACCGGGGGAGAGCCCGCATAGCAGGGAGCCAACGGTAAACAGGATGAAACCACTGATGTAGATCTTCTTTAGCCCGATGCGGTCACCCAGCATCCCGAAAAGCAGCAATGTGGCTGTGCTGGCCACCAGGTAGGCCAGGAGGACAAGGGAAACAATGTCGTGGGAGCAGCCGAAAGTCTGGGCTATCGTGGGCAGGGAGATATTTACGATGAAAGCATCGAGCTTTACCATCAGCATCGCCAGGGATGCACTGATCAGGATGAGAGTGTGTGATCTTTTTTCCGTCATACAGGTTTACTTTTTCTTCTTGCTCGATTTCGCTTTCGGGTTGAATTCAAGGGCAATCTTTATCCAG
>JBAXBP010000063.1:0-16770 GCA_037141915.1 Bacteroidota bacterium
AGGACTTCTGCTCCGTGTTTTTCGGCAAAGAACAGGTAGTTTTTGTCAAGTGTATTCTTCGCATTTTCGCGGCAGCCCACCATGCAGCCGGCGCATTCGATACAAGGGTTCCTGGGCGGGCCTTCGCCATTGAAATACGGGTCGCAGGCCTTTTCATCCTCGTTGTAATAAACCCCCACATAAACATGATCGAAAGAATCTTCCTGGCCCATGTCCCTGGCCACATCCTTGAGGATTTCATCCTCAATGTAAAACTTTTGCAGCTTGACCCTGCCCAGCATGCGGTGGGCTTCTTCATAAAAAGGCTCCAGGGTGGTTTTCCAATCATTGAATCTGCCCCATTGTTCATGCCTGAAGAACTGGTCGGGAGGTTTCATCAGGGTATTGGCATAGACCAGGCTGCCTCCGCCTACTCCAGCCCCGCTGAGAATGAAAGCATGACGGAACAGGTCAAGCCTCTGGAAACCGTATAACCCGAACCTGGGCATCCACAGATATTTCCTGAGGTTCCAGTTGGTCTTTGGAAAATCGGCGGGGCCATACCGTTTACCTTTTTCAAGTACCAGTACGGAATATCCTTTCATGACCAGCCGCATGGCCGACACGCTGCCTCCGAAACCGGAGCCGATCACTATATAATCACGGAGCTCATCCATCCACAGTAGAAATAAAAAAACAGGGTGATGTATCAGTTTTCAAAGATATGTAAATTAACTAAGAATGTTAATTCTCAGTTCTCTGAGACCAGGCATGAATTGCAGCCGGTTTTTATGTACTTTTATACACAAAATACGGATTCATGGAAAGAGTCGTTTATATTTTAATACTGATGGGTATTTTGGGTTTCAGCCCTGTGCGGACTTTGACTGCAAATGCTACACCCCCTGCTGCTTCAATACAGTGGCCAACACCCCCGCCGAAGCCAAAAGGACCAAGTAAACCCAAACCTCCGCCCAAAGCAAAAAAACCGCCAAAGCCGTCTAAACCGGGCAAGCCAAAACCACCTCCAAGGCCACCAATGCCATAACCACTCCGATAACCGATGCGTTCCTTCTGCCTTTTATTTTTTTATACCTTTTTTATTTCCGGAACAGGGTTCTCACAATCGCCTGACTGGGATCAGCGTCTTGCATTTTCGGAGCATGTGCAAACGATACGGTACTGGGCCCATATTGACAATGATCCTTTTTTCAAGTGCTATTCCGAGGCAGTAAGCTCTATCGAGACAATGCTGAGCAAGAAAGGGTATAATTACCAGCGCGTATTTTATGAAGCTGGTGACACCCTGTCTGCGGCAGCATGGAAGGCATTGCAGATCAGGTCGCTGGCTTTAAACGAAGCTTTCCTGGAGATCAAAGTGAAGGTTCTTGCCGACAGTAATACGTATTCAGATGCCAACACCCTCATGGTTCAGGACGCAAGCGGGAGGGTATACGCTCAGCACAAGCTTAATCCATCGGAAAATAAAAGTGTTGCATATTCATCAACTTCGGAAGCCCGGTTGTATACTGCGGAATCCTACAACAAATCCGACACTGCCATTCCCTTTTATTTGAGGGTAACCAGGGTACCCAATCCCGATGTCGGAGATGCCGCATTAACTTCCCTGAGGGGGATCCCGCGTTCAAATCATCCTGTTACAGTAAAAAAACCTGCCTACCTCAATAAAGGAGGAGTTACTATCTTTGAATTTGCAATTTACGGTGGATATTGCGCAGGAGGGACGATTTCGATAGATGGAGGCAAGGCGATTTTCCAGCCCGGGGCGGATTACGGGATTGAGTTCAAGCTCAATATATACAAGGGTCTTGACTTCGGGATCGGCTATAAGCGGGAGGATACTTTTGTTAAAATCGACGCTCCGAATTACCCAAGGGAAGGCGATCTTCCTATCAGTAATAACTATATCCTGCTCAGCACTTCTTACCGTTTTTTCAGCAAAGGCAATGTGCAACCTTATATCGGGTTTGATTTCGGCCCTGTGAATATGGTAATGAAAGCAGATGGGTTCAGGGATGTCTGGTACTTTGCTCTCGGAGGAAGGGCCGGGTTAAACTGGTACATCCGCAGGGTCTTCGGATTCCGTTTCCAGACCCAGTTATTGTACCAGATGCATTCTACTGAAGCGCCTTTTCTTTACAGCAACAATTACTGGATAATGAAATACGCCATTAATGCCAATTCGAACCTGGCGCAGTTTGATGTTACATTTGGACTCCTTATAAGGTTGGGGAAACTATAAGTAAAAATCACTGAAACATGGAAACTCTGAAAGCTTTAAAAGAGGCACTGGAAAGGGAAAGGGAGGCATACCTGAAGGCGGAGAAGCGGCTGGAAGAAACTATTGCCGAACGCACAGCCGAACTCTCCAGGACTGCCACCAGGCTTTCGAACCTTATCTCAAACATGCAGGAAGCGGTGCTGGTTGAGGATGAAAACAGGATGATAGTGATGGTGAACGAACAGTTCTGTTACATGTTTGGCATCCCAGTTTCCCCTGAACTCCTGATCGGAATGGATTGCTCTGGTTCGGCCGAGCAGTCGAAACATCTTTTCCGGGACCCGGAAAGTTTTGTCTCAGGTATCATTTCCCTTCTTGCCCGCCGTCAGAAAGTTATCGGAGAGATATTGAAGCTGGCCGACGGGCGGATATTTTCAAGGGATTATGTGCCTATTGTTATTGAAGAAACCTATAAGGGCCATTTCTGGAAATATACTGACATCACCAGCCGCAGCCGTTACGAGGAAGCTTTGCTGAGGAGCGAGGAGAAATACAGGCTGCTGATCGAGAATATGAACCTTGGATTGCTTGAAGTTGATCTCGTCGGGAGGATCATTTACGCAAACCAGAGTTTCTGCGAAATGTCGGGATACAGCAGGGAGGAGATGTATGGCAGGCCTGCGGAAGACCTGTTCACGATCCCCGAAAACCGTGAGTTTGTAGTTCAAAAGAATGTGTCCCGGACCAGGGGTATTTCGGATGCCTACGAACTTGAAATTACCAATAAGAAAGGATCAAAGAAATGGTGGCTGATCTCAGGAGCTCCACTTTTTAACCATGAAGGTGTACAGGTTGGGTCCACGGGAATCCACCTGGATATTACAGGCCAGAAACAGCTTGAGTTTACACTAAGGGAGGCAAAGCAGATGGCCGAAGATACTGCAAAAACAAAGGAAGTCTTCCTGGCCAATATGAGCCATGAGATACGAACGCCAATGAATGCGATACTGGGGCTGGGCAAACAGCTGCTGAAGACCGAACTTTCGCCCTATCAGCAATCTTTCCTTGAATCCATCAATACTGCTGCCGACAACCTTCTGGTAGTGATCAACGACATCCTGGATTTTTCAAAGATCGAATCAGGGAAACTCGACCTTGAGGCCATTGTATTCAGCCTGCCTGATCTGCTTGTCCAGATCAGCAATATGCTTACCAGCAAAGCCCATGAAAAAGGACTTGAATTCAGCATGCATGCCGATGAGGCGGTTGCTCCATTCCTTGTTGGTGACCCTTACCGTATCAACCAGATACTGCTTAACCTCCTCAGTAACTCTATCAAGTTTACCGAGAAGGGAAACATTTCGCTTGAATGCAGGGTGGAAGAAAGCCTTGGGGATCAGCAGACCATAGAGCTGATCGTTACTGATACCGGAATAGGTATCGACAAAAAATACCAGAAAAAGATATTCCAGAAATTTTCCCAGGAAAGTATCAATGTTGCAAGGAAGTACGGGGGAACCGGTCTGGGCATGGCCATCACCAAACAGCTGGTCGACCTGATGGATGGGAAGATCACCATCGACAGCAATAAAAACAGGGGAACCAGGATCTGCGTCAGCAAGACGTTCCCAGTCGGCAGCGAGGTTGAAAAACCTGAAAAACCCCAGCACCTCATCCACCAGGATAAACTTAAAGGAAAAAAGATACTGCTGGTTGAAGACAACAAGCTGAACCGCCTTGTTGCAAATACCATTCTTTCTCATTTCGGCATGCAGGTAACTGAAGCTGTGAACGGCGAAGTGGCTGTTTCAATTCTCAGGAAAGAGCTTTTTGATCTTGTGCTGATGGATATGCAAATGCCGGTGATGGACGGGATATCAGCCACTATCATGATCAGGAAGGAGATCAGCACTACGCTTCCTGTGATCGCCCTGACCGCCCATGCCCTGAAATCTGAACAATCGAGATGCCTGGAAGCGGGGATGGATGATTTTATTTCAAAGCCTTTTGAAGAAGAGAAACTCCTCAATACGATCATTAAGTATCTGTCGTGAAAGGCCGGCGGTCACGCCAGCATTTCAAGCCCGTCGGCAATCAGCTTTGAAAGTGCCGGGTCAGAATCCTGCCTTGAAAGAAGGTTTTGAGTAACATCCTTACTCGTTCCGCCTTCTATCTTTTTCAGCTTTAGCATTTCAAGGATCTCCAATGCACAAAGCCAGTCGCCGGGATGCTCGCTTTTAAGTTCTTCCCAGAGTGAAGGGAGTAAGGCGTATGAACAATTGTCTTCGCGGATATCGCTCACTTTCTGGTAAATGGCATGAAGTTTCAGAGTCTTTTCATCATGCATTTTTTTATGTGTTTTTTCGGACAGGGCGGGATAGCTTAATCCAAACGCTTCAGGATCTGCAGGGCCCGAATAGGCTGAACTTATTGTTTTACCCACAGCCATGTCATAAACACCCCATGAAGGTTCAAAAAGCACCTTGCCTTCATAGGATACCAGGCAGTTTGTAAAGCTAATGAGGATAAGCCTGCCGCCCCGTATGGTGAGCTGTTGTATAAGCCCTGTCAAATGCACTCCCGATTCGAAATCCAGGTTTATGCAGTCCCCAACCGTAATGCCAACCTGCCCGAGTTCTTCTTCCGAAAAATCTTCAAGTGCGACACTCAGGTAGCGGATTTTTCCAACCGGTGAGCCAAAGCCCTGGCTGTGATACGTTTTAGCATGCCCTTCCAGTTCCCTGCCTTCAAAGTTCAGGCTTGTGGGGCCTGTAGTCTGTAAATACACAGGTTCTCCGTTCCATTCAAGCACCCTGGTGAAAGTTCCTGAGACTTCAAGGCCAGAGCTGTAAATGCAGGTTGCAGTATTTTCGGAGCGTATGGCCTGCTTCAGTCCGTAAAGGCCTCCCCTGCGGATAGCCATGGTTTCGGCAAACTCATCGAGGACCTTGTTGAGGGTATCAAAATCGGGGGTGACAAACAGCTGGGGCTGGGGTTCTGTTATATCGAAATTGAACCCGGCAGCTTCGACTGTAAGAGGAAGCTTTTTCACCTTTGGGTTCAGGCAGTTCGCGCTTTCGGAAATGGATGAAAGAAGGCCGGCGCCATAGATCTTAGGGTTCTCAATCTCGCCAATAAGACCGTACTCGACAGTCCACCAGTGAAGGCTCCTGATTTTCGACAGTTCCGATGGCTCGCCCATATTTTCAGCACACTCAGAAAGGTGTTTTTCAGCTTTTTCTATTTCTGCATTTGAAGAATACGGATCGGCTTTAATTATTGACAAATGGCGGATGGCTTCGTACAGTTTGTAATCCTGGGGAGATAAAAAGGCCTTTGACCCAATTTCGCCGAAACGTTTTAAAAACTCTGCATATACCTTATCGGCAATGATAGGAGCATGACCTGCCGCCTCGTGAATAATATCAGGTGCAGGGGTGTAGCCCAGTTGGCCGATGGGCCTGATGTCAGCAGCGATCACCAGGATATTGTACGCCTGGAATGCCATGAAGGCCGAAGGCGGTATAAAACCATCCACAGCCACGGCGGCCCAGCCTATGTCCCTGAGGATGCGGTTCATCCCGAACATGCTGGGAATTTTATCAATGCTGATGCCTGTTTTTTTCAGTCCGTCAAGGTAAGATCCATGGGCTACTTTGCCCAGGTACTTAACGTTCTGCCGCATCACATACCTCCAAACGGCATGGTCCTGTGCGCTGTATTCATCGTATGGCTGGTCTATGACCATGCTCATCAGGTGTGCAGGCAATTTTTCCAATATCTCGTTCATTTCCATGAGTTCAAAAATTAAATCTTCCCGCTCGGCGAACCGCGGAACGCTGCGAAACAACCTGCCTTCCAGCCCGGTTTCCGCAGCAATCAATGCCCTTTAATCTTCAGGCTTCGGCACTTCAAACAGGGCCGCGCCTGAAGCTCTTACATAATAATCTCTTCCCATTCGTCCCACCAGGTCAATCTTATTAGGATCTATCCTTCCCTGTTCATCCATTATGGACGGATCGATGTGCATTCTAAGGATCTCGCAAAGCACAAGGTTGCCTGCAGATCCCTGCCTGCCGGTTTCGATAACCTGCAAGACTTTGCATTCGAATTGCACGGGAGATTCTTTTACACGAAAAGGTTTCACAAGGTCGGAAGGCAACATTCCAAACCCTGTCTTTTCAAATTCATTCACCCCTCTCGGAAAATTGGCGCTGGAGTCACTGACTTTCTGTACCATGCTGTATGACACCACGTTGATAACCACTTCCGGAACTTCTTTCACGTTCATGTAAGTATCCTTGACCGTATTCTCACGTCCTCTCCTCGAAGGAGAAAATATCAGCAGGGGCGGGTTCATTCCGAAGACGTTAAAAAAACTGAAAGGAGAAAGATTAGGCCTTCCCTGCAGGTCAATGGTGCTGGCAAAGGCAATCGGCCTCGGAGCCACGGCTCCCTGTACCAACCCCTGGAGTTTGGGGATGGACAGATCCTTAGGATCGAAATGCAGGTATTCTTTGTTTTCTTTTTCCATATCTGATTGATCGTGATCCGTGATCCGTGATCCGTGATCCGGATTGCGAGTCACGGTTCACGGTTCACGAGTCACGATTCACGGCCTGGTTTACAATGCCGGGAGTATTTTCGTTGACACTTCCCCGAATCCTATCCTTAAGCCTGGCTTTTCACAATGTCCTCTCATGATGATGGTATCATGGTCATGGATGAAACTGCGTTCGGTCCCATCCGGCATTTTAACCGGTTTTGTTCCCTTCCACGCAATTTCCAGCATTGAACCGAAGGAACCGGGTGCAGGTCCGCTTACAGTCCCCGATGCATAAAGGTCACCTACATTTATATTACAGCCGTTCACTGTCTGGTGAGCCAGTTGTTGGGCCATGTTCCAGTACATGAACTTATAATTGGAATGGCATACAGGAGTTTCGGGCTGGCCTTCGGGTTGGATCAGTACCTCAAGATCAATATCGAAATTATGGTTCCCGTTGAATTTAAGGTAAGGCAGTACTTCGGGTTCCTGAACAGGTCCCTGAACACGGAACGGTTCCAGGGCATCCAGTGTAACCACCCAGGGAGAGACGACAGAACCGAAATTCTTGGCCAGGAAAGGTCCCAGCGGTACGTATTCCCATCGCTGGATATCCCTTGCAGAGAGGTCATTGAACAACAGCAGGCCTATGATATGGTCTTCAGCTTCATCAGTGCTTACCGATGAACCAAGCGCCGTTTTCGAGGAAGTGATGAAAGCAATTTCAAGTTCAAAATCCAGTTCGCTGGTCGGGCTGAAAACAGGATTATCGGAGTTTGCAGGTTTTATCTGCCCCTTGGGCCTGTGGATGGCTATGCCCGAAACCACTATTGAGGAGCTCCGCCCATGGTAACCTACAGGCAGGTGTTTCCAGTTAGGGAGCAGTGCATTTGCGGGGTCACGAAACATGATACCGACATTTGTTGCATGTTCCAGGCTTGAATAGAAATCAGTATAATCTCCAATCTTAACCGGGAGAAGCATCTGTACTACCGATGCGTTAAAGAGAACATCATTTGCAGAACTGATCCTGTCGCGGGCCGCTGTGTTTTTTTCTTCGAAGATCTGCACAAGCTGTTTCCTGAGCGTACGGCAGGACTTTTTCCCAAGCTCAAACAGGGGATTAAGGTATTTGAAGTTGAAAATTCCGGGATTGATCCCAAGCCCGTCGAGGAACCCATGTTCGGCAAGTGCAAAAAGGTCTATCACTGTATTTCCTATGCGGGTTGCGGCATGCGGGGATCCTACACCTGCACGGAAGATCCCGAAAGGAATGTTCTGCATGGGAAAATCGCTGGCGTTTTCAACAGGCAGCCAGGACTTTAACGAAGTTTCTATTGTTCTATCCATATTCTTACATTACTAGTGGAAGCAAACATTTTCGGGAAAAAAAATAATGTACCATGTACAATTTATAATGTACAAATGCGGATCGTACTTTTAATTTGTACATGGTACATGGTAAATTGTACATTTACAGTGTTCCCCTTCTCCCCTGCTCCAGTTCTATAGATTCGAAGAGGGCTTTGAAATTGCCTTTGCCGAAAGATTTTGCTCCCTTGCGCTGAATTATTTCATAGAAAACGGTAGGCCTGTCCTGAACCGGTTTGCTGAAGATCTGGAGAAGGTAGCCGTCTTCATCACGGTCAACAAGAATGCCCTGCTCTTTGATCGGAGCCAGCAGTTCGTCTATTTTCCCTACCCTGTCCATCAGTGTATCGTAATAGGCATCGGGGACTCTTAGAAATTCGACACCCCTGGTTTTCAGTTCGGCAACTGTTTCCAGGATATTATCCGTTGCCATGGCCACATGCTGCGCCCCGGCACCACAGTAGAACTCGATATATTCCTCGATCTGTGATTTTTTCTTCCCGTGAGCAGGTTCGTTCAGCGGGAATTTGATATACATGTTGCTGCTTGCCATGACCTTGCTCATCAGCGCTGTATATTCGGTAGAAATGTCAGTATCGTCAAATGAGATCAGCTGGTTAAATCCCATGACGTTATGATAAAACTCAACCCAGGTATTCATTTCACCCCAGTTGACATTCCCCACCAGGTGATCCACATACTTCAAGCCAAGTGAAGAAGGCTTATAAACAGGATCCCACTTAACAAAACCGGGAAGGAAAACACCTTTATAATTTTTCCTTTCGACGAAAACATGCACAGTCTCTCCATACGTATGTATGCCTGAAAGCACGACCTCACCGTTCTCATCTTTTTCGATTTTCGGCTCAAGGTAGGGTTTAGCTCCACGTTTCACTGTTTCCTCAAAGGATTTACCTGCATCATCGACCCAGAGGGCGATGACCTTAATTCCATCGCCATGCAGTTTGCAATGTTCCGCGATATGGCTATCGGGAGTGAGGGCAGTGGTCAGCACGAAAGTGATCTTCTCCTGCCTCAGAACGTATGACGTCCGGTCTTTAAGACCTGTTTCAAGACCTGCATATGCCAGGGGCTGAAATCCGAAAGCAGCCTGGTAATAATGAGCAGCCTGTTTGGCATTCCCTACATAAAATTCAATATAATCGGTTCCGTTGATTGGAAGGAAATCTGCTTGCATATTTTTACTGTTTTTGGTTATTTGTTATTGTTTATTGGATGCAGGATCCAGGATGCAGGATCTGCTTTATCCTGCATCCTGCATCTTGCATCATTTTTCCAGCCATGACCTGTAATATTCAGGGTCTTCTATTGCCAGGGCCTGCCTGGTGATCATCAGCGGCCTGAAGGTATCGACCATCACTGCCAGCTCTTTTGTTTCTTTAGCGCCAATGCTTCGTTCGACGGCTCCGGGATGAGGACCGTGGACAATACCTTTGGGGTGCAGGGTGATATGGCCGGGTTTGATGTTGTTACGGCTCATGAAATCCCCGTCGACGTAATAAAGCACCTCATCAGAATCCACATTGCTGTGATTATACGGCGCAGGTATTGCCCGGGGGTGGTAATCGTACAGCCTGGGTACAAAAGCGCAAACCACGAAACCCGGGGTTTCAAAGGTCTGGTGGACCGGGGGAGGCTGGTGCAGGCGGCCTGTTATCGGCTCGAAATCGTGGATTGACAAGGCATAAGGATAATGATAACCGTCCCAGCCAATAAGGTCAAAAGGATGGGTGGCATAATGATAAGGCCATATCCTGCCTTCACGCTTGATCTTTACAAGGAAATCGCCTTTTTCTTCATGGGTTTCGAGAATCCCCGGCTTGCGGATGTCGCGCTCATAAAAAGGAGAATGTTCAAGAAGCTGCCCTGCCTTGTTCATATATCGTTTGGGGAACCTAAGGGGCTGGGTTGATTCTACTATGAAAAGCCTGTTGTTTGCGGATGAGAATTCGAACAGGTAAATAACACCGCGTGGAATTACAAGGTGGTCGCCGGGTTTGAATTCCAGGTTCCCGTACATGGTCCTCAGCAAGCCTTCCCCTTTATGAATAAAGATCATTTCGTCGGCTCCTGAATTTTTGAAAAAGTAGTCTTTCATGGAGAGGCCGGGAGCTGCCAGACTGATCTGGCAGTCGTTGTTAACAAGCACCGGGATCCGGGATTCAAGATAATCGTCGTCAGGTAGCACGTCGAAGCCTTTAAGGAGACGGTTCTGCATATTGTCGGGATGGGCAATTTCAGGTGCCACGGAGTAAGCGCTGTCTATACTGAGTACCTGGGTCGGAGGGTGACAATGGTATACCAGTGAATACAGGTCGGAAAAGCCTTCGGTCGAAACCAGTTGTTCTGAATACAGTCCTCCGCCTGGCTTCGGGAATGTGATGTGGCGTTTGGGAGGGACCTGGCCGAGTTTATGATAATGGGGCATAAATTTTAAAAAGCGAAAAGTGAAAAGCGAAATTAAACAATGATTTCGGGGATGTCGCCTTCGACGATAAGGCGGCCTTCGGTAGCAGCTATGATCTGTTCAACGGTAACACCGGGGGCACGTTCAATAAGTTTAAACCCGTCGGGAGTTACGTCCAGGACAGCCAGGTCGGAAACTATGCGTTTCACAACTCCGACCCCGGTAAGCGGAAGACTGCATTTTTTCAGCAGTTTGGATTCTCCCTGGGGGTTGGTATGCATCATGGCAACGATGATGTTCTTTGCTGAAGCCACAAGGTCCATCGCCCCTCCCATTCCCTTGACCAGTTTGCCGGGGATCTTCCAGCTGGCTATGTCGCCGGTTTCGGACACTTCAAAAGCCCCGAGAACAGTAAGGTCAATATGCCCCCCGCGTATCATTGCAAAGCTCATCGATGAGTCGAAGAAAGCTGATCCGGGCAGGGCGGTGATGGTCTGTTTCCCTGCATTGATAAGGTCGGGATCAACTTCTTCCTTTTTGGGAAAGGGACCTATTCCAAGGAGGCCGTTCTCGGACTGCAGTATGATCTGCATGCCCTGGGGAACATAATTTGCAACCAGGGTGGGGATGCCTATCCCGAGATTCACATAATACCCGTCGCGGAGCTCCAGGGCAATCCTTTTTGCTATTCCGTTCTTGTCTAAAGCCATGATGTTAGTTTCTCTGTGATGTATTTGAGCCATTTGATAATGTACAATGTACCATGTACAATGTACAAATGATAAAACTGCACGATCAGTCTCTCGTGGTTTTAAATTCTATTCTCTTTTCATAATTAACGCCCTGGAAGATCCTCTGGACGAAAACACCTGGGGTATGGATATTGTTTGGATCCAGGGTGCCTAAAGGCACCAGTTCCTCAACTTCTGCAATGGTGATCTTTCCTGCCATAGCCATGGCCTGGTTGAAATTGTTGGCTACGTTCCTGTAAACCAGGTTGCCGCTTGTATCCCCTTTCCAGGCTTTAACGATGGAGAAATCAGCTTTAAGCCAGCATTCTTCAAGGTACATCTTCCCGTCGAACTCCCTCACAGGTTTTCCCTCGGCAACCTCGGTCCCGAAACCTGCCGGGACATAAAATGCCGGGATCCCGGCTCCGCCTGCACGGCAACGTTCCGCAAGAGTTCCCTGGGGGATCAGTTCGACTTCAAGTTCACCGCTCAGCAACTGGCGTTCAAATTCCTTGTTCTCTCCTACGTATGATGAGATCATTTTCCTGATCTGGTGTTTTCGTAAAAGCATACCCAGTCCGAAGCCATCGACACCAGCATTATTCGAGATGCAGGTAAGCCCTGTAATATCAGATGCGGCAAGTGCCGCGATACAATTTTCGGGAATACCGCAAAGGCCGAAACCTCCAAGCATAAGGGTCATGTTGCTTTCGATCCCGCGGATCGCTTCTTCTGCACTTTGTACTACCTTGTTCATTGGAATAAAGATTCTTTTACAAATTTATAATAATTCTAAATAAAAACAAAAAAGCCATAAATTAATTTTAATTAAATGGCATGAACCTCAGATTCCGCAGCAAGCGGCGGGGAATTTACAGAGAGAGATTAAATGGCGCGCCCTCCGGGCAAGGCCCTGCCCCGGATTTCCATGATGTTAATAACTCTGTTTGTTAATTATTGTTAAAACCCCTTGACAAAGGCTTTCAGGGAGAGTACATTTGTTGCAGAACTAATCTGATAAAAGAAAAAGAAACAGGTTACAAAAAGTAAATTTAGTACGCGCTAAGGGAAACCTTAGCACGGTTCAGAGAGCCCACGGCTCAATAAAAAGGTCCGTTTAACGGATAAAAGCAAGAATGCTTGAACGCCCCCTCCGTGGGGCGTTCGTATTTTAGCCCTGCCGGGATATCTCAAAGCACAACCGCAGTGATTAAACTAATTACATAATAACCTTTACAACTTCCCCGCTGAGCCTGCTTTTTTCAGCGGCAAAACCCATCACATGGCTTTCGATGCTCTGGTCAATCGTGGAGGTCAGGTATTTGGGGTCATTGTTTGAAACAGCCTGCACGAAATCGCGCATCAGGCTCCAGTCGCCGCCTCCATGACCGCTGCTGGCCAGCTTGTCTTTGTCTTCAGCTGCAGGGACCAGCTTGACGGTTTTCTTCGTCCTGAAATCGGTGAGATTCAGCTCTTCCATATCCCCAACCATGTCGCCCATTGAACCCATGACCCTGGTGCGGCGGCCGCCGTATGAAGTGAAAGCTTCCATCGAAAAGTTCGCGGTGATGTTGTTCTCGAACTGTATCGAGGTAATATAATGGTCGGGCTGGTCATTGTCCATGTGGTAAACACAGCGGCCGTAATTGGTGGTGCGCAGGTATTCCATCACAGCTTCCTGCTGCTTATCCTTATCATCGGGAAGGTCGAAGACGTACGTCCAGTCCCTCGAGCCACCGTAAATTTTCACAGCGGAATAGGGACAGTCGGCTTCGGCTTTGCATCCGTTCATGCAGCGATCGGTGCTGCCGGCAGGTGCGTTTTCCTTCCTGAACCATTTAAGGTCGCCAAAAGCGACAATGCTATGGCATGGTTTCCCTATCATCCATCGTAAAATATCAAGGTCATGGCAGGATTTTGCAAGGATTATTGGGGTGGTTGCCTTTGAGTTATGCCAGTTGCCCCGCACATATGAATGCGACATATGGATATGGTAGATTGGTTCCATATGCTGAAAGCTGACAAGCTCGCCGATTGCGCCTTCGGCGATTAGTTTTTTCATTTTAATGAAATACGGGGTGTAACGAAGAACATGGCATATAGCCACTATCCTGCCGGTTTTCTTTACCCTTGAGAGTATGTTCCTGCATTCCTGTTCGGTCTGTGCCATAGGTTTTTCGAGCAGCACATCATAGCCCATCGAGAGGGCTTTCATACAAGGTTCATAATGCAGGTTGTCGGGCATGGTAATGATGATGACATCGGCGAATTTAGGCCTGCTGAAGACATCCTCCCAGGTTTTGAACCTGTTCTCCTCAGGGATCTGGTGGATCTTTGCATAGCGTTCATTCCTTACCGGTATGGGTTCGGCAACCCCTATGATCTTTATCTGTTCAGGAAAGTTCGCAGCATACCCTCCATACACGTTACCCCTGTTACCGGCTCCGCAGGTGATGGCAGTAATAGGCCTGCCAAGAGGGTTATCTATGGGTTTGAAAACCTCGTCGAGACCTAAAGTGTATTCATACACATTGTCCCTGACCTGGGTAAAGCCCTGGAACCCGATGGCTGCCCCGCCTATCGTCAGTCCCAGGGTTTTCAAGGCTTCGCGACGGGTAAAGGTCTTTTTCATAACTTTGTGATTAGGTTTTGTAAATATAACAAGGATTTTAAGACGATAGTATGAGCCAGTTGTTCAAACCAATAAAAATAAAAAGTGTTGACTTTAAAAACCGCCTGGTTGTTTCTCCCATGTGCCAGTACTCTGGTACTGAAGGGTTTGCCAATGACTGGCACCTGGTACATCTTGGAAGCCGTGCTTCAGGCGGAGCGGGGCTGGTCATTGCCGAAGCAACCTCTGTATCTCCCGAAGGGCGGATATCCATTGACGATATAGGGATCTGGAAAGATGAGCATATTCCTTTTTTGAAGAGGATCAATGACTTCATTATCTCACAGGGTTCGGTCCCGGGCGTTCAGCTGGCGCATGCAGGAAGAAAAGCAAGCAACGTTGCGCCCTGGAAGGGTGAACGGCTGCTAAGCCAGGCTGAAGGCGGGTGGGTATGCGTTGCTCCAAGCGCCATCAGGTTTTCGAACGAAGCCGCGTTGCCATCCGCATTAAGTATTGAAGGTATTGAAAAAGTCGTTTATGATTTCACAGCTGCTGCGAAGCGTTCGGTTGAAGCAGGGTTTAAGGTGATCGAGATCCATGCAGCCCATGGCTACCTGATGCACCAGTTCCTGTCGCCCCTGAGCAACACCAGGCCTGATGAGTATGGCGGATCCTTTGAAAACCGCACCAGGCTTCTGATCCGGGTTACCGAAGGGATAAGGAAAAGCATCCCTGAGGATTATCCTTTGTTCGTGAGAATTTCCTGTACCGACTGGGCGGATGGCGGGTGGAATGTCGCCGAGTCTGTGGCCCTGGTGCGCATACTCAAGGGAATGGGGGTCGACCTGATGGACTGTTCTTCGGGCGGGCTTGTACCCGGAGTGAAGATCCCGCTTGGCCCGGGATACCAGGTTGGGTTTTCAGAAACAGTCAGGAAAGAGACGGGTATTCTTACCGGGGCGGTTGGAATGATCACCACTGCGGCACAGGCTGAAAGCATTCTTGAAAAAGGGCAGGCCGACCTGATACTTATGGCTCGTGAGCTTCTGCGTGACCCGTATTTTCCGCTTCATGCGGCGTTTGAGCTGGGTGATGATATTGCCTGGCCGAAGCAGTATCTCAGGGCGAAAATAAAAGCGAAATAGTGAAAAGCGAAAAGCGAAATGAAAAAATAGCGTTCGCTGCAGCCGAAATGAGCACGCAAATGAAATAAGCAATTGGTGCGAATAAATAACGAAATTATTTAAATGCATTATAAATATCCCATTATGAAAAATTTACAAGTTTGTACCTGCATTCTGTTTGCATCTCTGGTAGTGGTTTCGGCATGCAAAAAATCGGACGATACTCCGTACACACCTGTTTCGGGCCCGGATATGGCTGCACTGAAAAAACAGTACAACCTGGCGGTGATTGATGCAAAGTATGCTGAGCCATGGGAAATCTGCCGCAGCCTGGTCGCGATCAATTATTATGCCGACAGCCTGGCCGGTGAAGGGAACCTGGTCTGGTCGAAGGATTCGGTCGGGAGGCCACGTATGCTGGTTGTTTCATGGATGAAGCAGACCTCGACCCAGTTCTGGCCTGTGGGTAAGACCATAAAAACCAGCAACGTGGTGGCTTACAGGTCGTGGATCACCAGTTGCCCTGAGATGATTGATTTTTTAAAAAAGAATTCATATACCGACAGTTTGGCCCTGCACTTGAGGATAGCCCAGGTCCTCGGCATGCCTCCCGACACCAAAAACAATTTCTTTGTCGAATACTGGGTTTACCCCGAGAACCTGTTTCGTCCCACACCCGACCCTGAAATAACAGATCATGAAGCTGATTTGTATTTCCCTTCATGGGTGAGCCTGGCTTACCGCGACTGGTTCAACAACGAAATGAAAAACAAGTACGACACCAGTTCTACTTCAGCTTTTCCATGGACGAGGCTGGGATATACCTATGACTGGTCAACACCCCTTCACCCGATCGGTTTAAGTGAATTTGTTGTAGATACTTCCGCCGTGGTTACCGTGAAAGCGGTTTACTCATCCTGGCAGTATTACAGGCGGAGTCTGACTAAAAAGTAGTGAAAAGCGAAATGGCGAAATAGCGAAATAGCGAAATAAAAGCGTTCGTCGAAGGCGAAATGAGCACTCAAATGAAATAAACAATTGGTGCGAATAAATTCGTTATTCGTTATTCGTTATTCGATTATTCAAATTGTCTTCCGGAAGTTGTATGTTGAGCTTCAGACATTAGGCATTTCTAGCTTCTTCCGAGTGCTTCCTCTTCTTCGGCGCCCTGCACATCATACCAATGGTACAAGCCTTCCATGAGGCGTTTCTGTTTTTCTTCAGGACTGAGGCGTTCGTATGCTTCACGGGCTTCACGGGCTTTGCGACGTTTTTCCTCTTCTATCGCCCAGATATTGGTGGTGTATTTTTCTTCAACGCAGTTCTGAAGGAAGTCCCTTGCCACGGTCGGGAAAAGTTCGAGCAGAAGCTCATCCTTTTCGTTCTCCGCCAGTCGCAGTCCACCGTAATCCTCAAAAACAGTATTCTCCTGCTTTTTATAATTCCTTGTATCGTAAGGGGTCTCTTCCCTGACGCCTGTGAGCAGTTCCCTGAAATCAGGGTCTACCGGGATCGGGGTTTTTCCGTAAACTCCTTTGACAAGGTTCACGAACTGGATCGATTTGGTGGTGAAGAAAGCCTGGCCTTTGTTCTCGTCAATCACACAGTTGACGGCCTGTACGCCCACGATCTGGGATGTGGGAGTTACCAGTGGCGGGCATCCTGATTTGATACGCACCAGGGGCACCAGTTCAAGCACGCGAGGGAGAAGGTGGTCAAGTTTAAGCTGTTTCAGTTG
>JBAXBP010000064.1:0-16650 GCA_037141915.1 Bacteroidota bacterium
ACCCAATGAGATAAGGAGCAGCAAGGAAAGGATCATTTTTTTCATAGGTGTTTCTGGATTAGGGCATTTCTGTTATTTTTTCACTTTTCCCCTGATTGAATTTTCCGGAACAGTTGCAGGGTATTCTTCCATCAGCATCCTGGCCGCTATACCCGCCCAGATATAGGTTTTGTTCCACCCTGCCTGGTGTTCATCGGCACTGTAGAACTCCCAGAACACATGATCCTGTTTAAGGTGCCAGATCATGTTATCCATCACATTCGAAGTAATCTCCGAAGCATCTTTGGTATAACCGTAATCCCTCAGGCCCCGGCATATCAGGTACTGCCACTGCACCCAAACCGGCCCATTCCAGTAACCAATCGGATTATAATAATCTGATTTAGCAGTCAGGGAGGGTATTCCATAATTCCGTTTAAATTCCCCGGGATCCCTCAGCGACACCATAAGCTTAGAGGCATTAGCCTTGCTGGTGACACCAGCCCAGAGTGGTAAAAAACCGATTATCTCCTTGATCTTAAGATCGTTTACCCTCCTGAAAGTAAAACCCTGGTCCAGCTTGCTGATATTATAATAAAAACCTGTTGTGTTATCCCACAAATAATGTTCGATGAGTGCCGACCTCTGACCGGCAAGATCATCCCATTGCTTTGCGTCAGCAGCAAGTGACAGAGCCCTTGCCATTTCAGCCAGTGACCTGGCCTCTTTGACCAGCATGGAATTCACATCGGGCCCCTCGAAATTCATAGGCCTTCCAACGTTATCCCATACGGCAACCCTGGCATCCCTTACCGATTCAAGTTCTCCTTCAGCTCCCCATTCACAAAGCCCGTTCTTATTAGAATCCCTGTTCCTCACATAATACAAATAGAATTTTTTTCCGGATGCATAGGCTTCCTGCAGGAACTTCCTGTCCCTGGTTATCTTATAAACCTCCCAGTTGATGTAATTAAACCATGGAGCGGAAGTTGTGAGCCCACCGTTACCATCGTAAGGTATGGTTTCGTCAAGATAAGGTCCTGTCCTGTAATTAATATAGCCATCTGCGGTCTGCCTCTGCATGAAAACCCTCTGGGAATTCATAGCGCTCACCGGATCCATATAAACATAGGCAAGCATGGAAAGACTTTCGTGAAATACCTGTCCCCCGTATCCCCATCCCCATTTGGGCTCCCTTGAAAATACATAATAGTTTGTTCTGCATTTCCCTTCAGCCGGCATCATGCACTGCCTCATTAAAGAAAAGCAGCTCCAGTACAACATCTCCTTATCCCTGTCGGGGAATTTTAACAGTGGGATCTTATTGTAAGCTTTTTCATCTTCACTGATGATATTCACAGGGTTAACCTGAAGCAGGGGTTTGATCTTTCCGAATCCATCCTGTATCCTGCATCCTGCATCCTCAATCCCCAGCACTATCCTGAACACTGTTGATTCCCCTGGTTTCAGGCGGATTGTCCTGAAACCAATCATGGCCACCGCATTCGGTAATGCCATTTTTTTCAGTTGCAGGCTTCGCCGGATGTCATCCGTGGCAAGAAGAGGCTTGCCGGTTTTTGACGAAGGCCTGTAATTAAAACTGACTACCGAATCGAATATCAGGCCCGATAAGAGATGAGCCCTTAGCGAGGTCTGTATGGGGATTTTGTGCTCCTTCATCCAGGAATCTGGTTTCTTTGATAAGGGGTAATAATACCCGTCGGAGAAATCATCATGTTCAAGGCTGATCAGGCTGTCGGCCGCCGGATAAAAATGGTAGGGGATGAGAGTGATCTCCTTTTCAAACTTTCCGGTATTTGATACCGCGTATTCAATGAATGCTGAACCTGAAGAATACACATCAAAGCAAACATCAATCCGAACTTCAGTAAAAGGGAAATAACTATATTTCAAAATGTCACTGTATGAAGTTGTTACAACTGGTTCTTTAAATAATTCCTTTAGCCTGAACCTGGTGGTATTTCCAAGACCCACAGCAAGGCCGAAGTTCGGTCCGTCGGCCGATACCATTTCAACCCCGTTTTCACTGTCATTGAACATCAAAGAATAACCCTGGTCAAGCTTATAAAAAGAACGGGAAAGGGGGGCCGCATAGGTAGTGAACAAAGCGTCATTTTTAGTTGCCTGCAGGCTTGAAAGGAACTGGCTGAATCCCGGGCAGGATGACGTCAGCAGTAACAATAAAAACAGTTTTCTCATTTCAGAAAGATCTTTAAAGGTATCTCCGTGTATTTTTTACCGACATCAGGAAAAGCTATTCCGATCGTCAACAAATTCCCATTCGAGGTGAGCAGTGTCCCGTTTTCAATATGGTCAATTGGCAAATCGTTAACCCATACCGTAAGTTCCGAGGAAACCCCTGGCTTGTTTTCGGACAGGACTGAGTAAATCCTGCCATCCAGCCCTGCATCAAGGATGCGCAGGCCTTCAGAGGAATAACCCGGTTTCGGATCCTGTACAACAGGAAGGACACTGATCCCATGCCTGAATTCAATTTCAAGCAGATCATCCATTATCGGTCTGAATTCAAGTTTCACAGTTGTTCCGTAGGAAGCAAAATTGGTAGTGAATGGAATATCATGATGGTTGAGCCTGCACGACAGGACCTGGGTTCCCGGTGGCAGCAGTGGGGCCAGTTCAACCAGCGGTGGGTCTTTTCCCTGGGATGTGAAACGGTATGAAAGGGTATTGCCTTTGCGCCTGAACTTCATGTTGATCAATTTATTCCCCGTCCTGATATTGCTTACTTCGAGAGAATCCCAGTCAGCAGGAAGGGCAGGGGCCAGCCTGCAAACATTCTTCCCGGCGTCAACATCCAGTCCAAGCAAGCCTTCAAGTGCAGGCTGCAGCACCATGGTTTCCGACCAGCACTGGTTTGCACATACACCCGAAGGCATGTACACCGCGCCGTTCAGCACTTCTTGTACAGTTCCCAAAGCCCAGGCACGGTAAACATTGAGATTGTTCAACAGGTGGGAATATCCCTGCAATGAATTCCCGTAGCGGTATTCAGCCATGGAAGTCCAGCCTGTAAACAAAGGCCAGACGCTTCCGTAATGATATCCGGTGGGCTTGAACAACTTGCTGTCGTCCCTCACAATTCTCACACCCCAGTTGGTTGTAAATGCATTTGAAGCATACTGTTTCAATACAGGGGCAGCCTTATCACGATCTGCGAGCCCGAATCCCAGCGGAACAGCGGGCAATACCGTCGGCTCTGCACGGAAACTGCCATCCGCATTCTTGCCATAATTAAAAAATGAAGTGGAAGTGTTCCAGAAGTTTTTATTAATGATATCGTTTACGATCCGGGCCTCGTCAATATACCTTTCTTTGTTATTATCCTTCATGAATGCAGCCATGTTGGCAGCCTCCTTAAGGGCTTCACTCCAGCACCCCGTCATATAAAACGTTGCATGTGAGCCATAAAGCTCGCCTCCTTCAACCCAGCCATGGCCTACATTGGTGTTTTCGATCAGGTGATCCTTATCGGTATCCGTAGAAAAGCAAAAATCCACCGCTTTGCGGATACAGGGCCAGCTTTGCCTGAGGAATGCAGTATCATTCGAATACCTGAAATACCTGCCCGCAAGGATGATATACAGGGGAGTGGCATCAGATGCGTCATAGTGGACAACACCCGATGTGCTGGCTTCATGAAGTATTTTCCCGTTAAGGTCCTGGTACTTCTGGTAAAATTCCAGCTCCGACCTGACCTTAGCGTAATCCCCTACCTCAAGAAGGGCCATTCCGCTCCATTGCCCGTCACGGCCGAAATACCAGGCATAGCCCGGCCTTCCGCTCACCTTCTGTGCCCCGTCCCAGCCGTGTTTCGAGCTGGCATAGCCTGCAACCAGTGACTTGCCCATGCCGGGGGTATTTACAAAAAATTTGTCGGCTGAAGACACAGCCCAGCGGTAGCCTTTGTTGAAATTTGCATCGGGTGTGGTCATCATCAGTTTCTCCCTGAACAGGTTGAATGTATGCTCATAGGCATGGGTAAAAACCTGCTCCGGGGCCGCCCTGTATTTCACGAAACCGTCTGTGAGCACCATGGCACCCTCACTCCCTGCAACATACAGAACGTCAACCTGGTCTGTCATTTCAAGTTTATACTCCAGGAATACGCCAACCATGAATTCACGGGTCGGATTACCCGTAGCTTTATAGTTCTTATCAATCGAAAAACCGTCAAATTGCCCGGCAAGATGCTGAACGGCACCTTTGCTCGCACCTACAAACAGGTTCAGCATACCCGTTTTATCGGCGAGCCTGAAAGCCTGCATGCCGGTAAGCCAGGTATGGCAGAGACTCTTGGTTATATGTTCCGAATACGGCCACATCCACCTGAAATTCGATCTGAAACGAATAAACATCTGAGCCCCGTATACTCCTTTATATTCATAATGTATCACGCCTGCAGGATCAACAGGGTCATTGACGATAAGTTCCTTCAGGTAAGCCCTGGGGAATTTATAGGTCCTTGTTAAGAATGCCGGATTGGCGATGACTTCGGGCCGCTGGTCCTTCAACCAGTAAATGGTATCCTTGTAATCAAACTTGATCCCCACTTCGTAATCCCTCAAAGCCATGAAAGGATGCGCCCACACTTCCTCAATCCCTCCGTTTTCAGTTCCCATAGTCAGTAAACGCTCACCGGCAACGTCCCAGGGTGCATCCGACGAGAACCTGCGTTCCATGTTCAGTGGATCGTCTAAAGCCTCCCAGCAAAAGGAAGGCTTGGTCGACATGTTCTCCGGCACGGCAGGCTCTTCCTTGCATTCCATAATGGTATCAGGCGAATAATCCCAATAATGTACGTCAGCTCCCTTTGTATCATTCACCAGGTAATCCAGGCAGTTTCTTGTGAATTTCTCAAGATGCAGGCGGTTCAGGTTGGGTTGTGAAAAATCCATATAACCTCCCACTGCCAGCACTTTGCCCATACCTGGCTTATATTCCATGATGATTTTCGATTCCTCCCTGAGGAAAATATAATCCCAGTCCACCCCTACGATTTTGCCTTCCTTGGGAAGCATGGCACCGAAATACCCGCAAACAGCTATATCATGGTCTTTCAGAGGCCTTAAAATATAAGCCCCGCCGTTCATACCGGCAAACACAGGATGGTCGAACAAGGCGTGAAAACCCAGTTTCCTTCCATAGCCGTCGTCGATACAGGGTTTAAGGCTGTCGTAAGGCTTGGTGCTTTCCAGGCCGAGATCGTTCAGGTAATGCAATGCAAAGCCCGAGAGAAGCATTTTTCCCCCTTCATTCAGGAACCGGCCTACAGCCTGTTTTGTTTTAGGTTCTGTTAGCGAAGAAGGAATTGCCCCTTTTTCATCCTTCAGGTAAACAATGATATTATAATTTTTGAGGGCGGATGTGTGTTTCCCCAGGTCCACGGCTGTCATGAAATCACAAGAGTATCCCTGCAGTTTCGCCAGGAATATATAAAATGACTTCACCAGGGTATCAGAGGCTTCCAATGCTTTTTCTGATATGAAAACGATCCTGTTCCCTGGGTTCAGATCGTTCTTTTTATCCTTTCCGCTGAGCTTTATAGTGTGTGTTTGAATGCTTTTCCCCTTGATGGTTTGAGCACCGGCAGGCATTACTCCAACAAAACTCAGGATCAGGGAATAAAGGAATAACCTCTTAATCATAATCTGGATTTTAATTCATTAAGGTTTGATATCACAGGAAAGCTGCATGTTCTCAGTCTTTCCTCATTATGGTGCCCGTTATGGATAAGTATGCAGTCTATGCCGATCTCGCAGGCAACCTCGGCATCATGCATTGTATCGCCAACAAACAGCAGGGAAGAGGGCTCAAGGGCCAGATCCCTGATCAGCTTTAATCCCACATCGGTTTTCCCGTGCGCGTAATGGTCGTCAAGTCCGTATACTTTTGTAAAATACGCTCTGACCCCGAGGTCAATGGTTTCGGTAATCAGTTCATTTTGCTCCCGGGCCGAAAGTATGGATTGCCCCAATCCTTGCTGCCTGAAAGCTTCAAGAACAGAAAGGACTTCTTTGTGCAGCCTGCATTCTTTCTGCCTTTGATTATAAAGGACCATGAACTCCATCCCGACCTTCTCAAATGCTTCTTTTTCAAAATCGTAGCCAAGTTGCCGGTAGTAATCTCTAACAGGGAAAGTGAACACCGAACGGTAAAAGTCAAGGTTTACCATCGAGAGCCCCCGATTTTTCAGCATCCCGTTCATAACCTCCACGCAGAGCCACGCATCATCGAGCAGCGTACCATTCCAATCCCAGATAATATGCTTATATTCAGTTAGTTTTTCAGCCATGAGCCAGGGTTAAGCATGCCTTTATAAAAAGGCCCTGCTGTTTTGTTTATTATGACGAAATTTGCGGAATCAAAGTTAACAAAAAGAACGGCCGAAGGATGATCTCCGGTGAACTGCTCAGCCCGTTGGAAGAATTGGAGGATTGCGCCATCTGTCCCAGGGAATGCCACGTAAACAGGTGGGAATCAGCAAGCGGGATTTGCAGGAGCGATGCCTCATTTAACATTGCCTCGATCTGCATCCACAAAGGGGAGGAGCCGGCTATCTCAGGGCCGGACGGGATCTGCAACATTTTCTTCACCAACTGCAACCTGCAGTGCATATACTGCCAGAACCACCAGATCAGTGATGTGATGTTACCCAGGCAGTCTTTCAGGATGGAACTTCAAAAGATTGTCAATGATGTCACTGCCATACTCGACAGGGGGATCAACATGGTAGGCTTCGTCTCACCATCGCACTTTATCCCTCAGATGAAAGTCATCATCCTTGCTATAAAAGAAAAAGGGTATTCTCCTGTATGGGTATACAACACCAATGCTTATGACAAAGCCGAATCCCTAAAGACCCTGGAAGGGATTATAGATGTATACCTTCCTGATTTCAAATACATGGATCCCATGCTGGCCCGGTCGCTTTCGAAGGCAGGTGATTATCCCGAGGCTGCAACATCGGCCATCAGGGAAATGTACCGCCAGAAGGGCTCTGCATTGCATCTTTCAGAAGAAAACACTGCAGTATCGGGAATTATCATCCGGCATCTTGTTCTACCCGGCCAGGTTAATAACAGCATGCAGGTGCTAAGGTATATTGCAGAGGAAATATCCCCGCGCCTGCATATTTCTCTTATGTCGCAGTATTATCCAACCGCCGGGGTCATCAACCATCCATTTCTCAAAAGGGAAGTGTACGATGAAGAGTACAGGCAGGTTGTTGATGAAATGGAGAGGCTGGGACTTGATTATGGCTGGATCCAGGGTATTGACAGCACAAGGCATTACCGCCCCGATTTTGAGCAGGAGCACCCGTTTGAGTAACGCAAAAGTATTTGTACATTGTACATGGTACATGGTACATAGGCTTATTTGTCTGTTTCATCCATCAATTTCGCCGATTTCACCGATTAGTATACGCCGTTACGGGGAATGTCAGTATTTTTGGCATTATACACCCTAACAATTCAACTTCTTATGAAACGATTTACCCTGATCTTTGTATCCGTCCTGCTTCTGTCAGGCATAGGTTTTGCCCAGGAAAAGGAGAAAAAAGCCGACTCCGGCTACCAGTTTACGATTGTCAAGCAATTGCCGGCAACAAGTATTAAAAACCAATACCGCTCCGGGACCTGCTGGAGCTATTCCGCAATTTCCTTCCTTGAGTCAGAACTGCTCAGGATGGGAAAAGATACCTGCGACCTCTCCGAAATGTACTGCGTTCGAATGTGCTATTCCGATAAAGCCAGGATGTACGTCAGGTTCGAAGGAAAGCACAATTTCGGTGGAGGCGGTGAGGCCCATGATGTAACCTACACTTTGAGAAATTATGGCATGGTCCCCGATGAAGCCTATACAGGAATGACCATAGGGGAGAAGGGCCCTGTTCACGGTGAGATGGACGGAGTGCTTTCTGCTTATGTGGATGCCGTTGTAAAAAATCCGAATAAAAAACTGACACCGGTATGGCACGATGGATTCAATGGAATACTTGACGCATATCTTGGCAAAGTTCCTTCCACGTTTACTTATAAGGGAAAGTCCTATACGCCGAAAAGCTTTGCCGAAACGATGGGATTGAATGCCGATGATTATGTTGAACTGACTTCCTTTACGCATCATCCTTTCTATTCCCAGTTTGCAGTGGAGATTCCCGACAACTGGCTTATGGAAACCGCATATAATCTTCCATTAAATGACCTGATGAAGGTCATCGACAACTCAATCAACAACGGGTACACTGTTGTATGGGGTGCCGATGTGAGCGAAAAAGGATTCTCCTGGAAGAACGGCGTAGCTATTGTCCCCGACAAAAACGTGAAGGAAATCGCGGGCCTTGAACAGGCAAAATGGGAGAAAATGAGTGATGCCGAAAAGGATAAGATGCTTTATAAATTTGACAAACCTGTTGCCGAGAAAAACATAACCCAGGAAATGCGCCAGGTCGAATTCGACAACTACCAGACAACCGATGACCACGGCATGCATATCACAGGCATTGCCAGTGACCAGAACGGGAACAAATACTATATTGTGAAGAATTCATGGGGATTAGACGATCACAAATACAAAGGATATTTTTATGCATCGGAATCCTACGTGAAGCTGAAGACCATGGATATCATGGTTAACAAGAATGCCATTCCCGCAGATCTCAGGAAGAAGCTGGGATTATAGAACCCACTTTCCTTTCAGAGTGGGGGGGCTGATGGCTTTTTTCAGTCGTTCAAGGTAATCACCCCTTGGAACAGGTTTCGCCCCAAGCCTTTTTACAAGATCCGTTTCAACCTGGCAGTCAACAAAATCGAACTGCCAGGTTTTTATTTTTTCCACCATGGCGCAGAAAGCGACCTTGGAGGCGTCGGTGGTTTTATGAAACATGCTTTCACCGAAGAAAGCTCTGCCGACAGACACCCCGTATAAGCCGCCGCATAACTCTCCATTTGTAAAGGTTTCAAAAGAATGTGCATAACCCAGCCTGTGAAGTTCTGAATATGCATCTATAAATTCCCTGTCAATCCATGTTCCGTCCTGGTCCTGGCGGAATGCTGAGGCACAACCTTCAATAACATCCTGAAAAACTGTATCACAACGTACTTCGAATTTCCCGCTCCTGATAACACGTTTTAGTGAGGCCGATATTTTGAGGTCATGAGGGAATAACAGCATCCGTGGATCGGGGGAGAACCAGAAAACATCTTCTTCATCCCTGAACCATGGAAAAATGCCTTCCGCATACGCGTTAAGAAGCCTTAAAGGAGAAAGATCGCCGCCAAGAGCAATCAAACCATCAGGTTCGGCTTCAGAAGGGGGAGGAAAAATGGGTTCTTCGTTAAGCAAGTAAACGGTCATTCCTGTACTTCCTTACTTGCAAACGATTATTTTCTGAGCTGATGAGAAATCCCTGGCATTCACCCTGATGAAATACATTCCACCTGGATAAGCCGAGAAATCTATTTCGGCTGAATTAATGTTAACTGTGAAATACACGGTAAATGAGGAAATACAGTTACCCTCCAGGGAAAAAATATCAATGTTTACAGGTCCGTCAGTTCTCTGCGGAATGACGAGTCGTGCCTTATCAACCACAGGATCCGGACAGATTATAAACCTGGTTTTGTTATCGTTTTTCTCAATCCCGATAAGCTTATCAACACTACGCTTAAAGATGCCGTCGCTGCGCGGAATACAATCCGATGTGATCGTGGAAACGAATATGGTGGAATTTCCGACCATGATATTCGTAATATTTTCGTAGGGCATATCATCTGAAATGTCAACCCAGGAATTTCCTCCGTCCCTGCTTATTAATACCTTCCCATAGGTAGCGGCAAATAGCATGTTACCGAGACCGGAAATCATTGCATTCGGATAACTATTGACCCCATTGCTCATCTGTTTCCAGACATGAGGGCTGGTTGTTTCATCAAATTTCATCACACCGGCACCGGTTCCCGCGAACAACTCTCCTCCGGCAATTGCAAGTGAATTTGTATTTCCTGAAATGCCCTCTCCCGTATTCGCCCATGAAACGCCGTCACTTGTCAGTTCAAACACTGCATCTAATCCACCGGCATAAGCAGTTTTACCCTTCTGTATAAAGCAGTTTATTCCCCCGATATTTGAATTTGTCATTGCCCAGGTCTCTCCACGATCAGTTGATAAATAAATCCCCCCGTCTGCGGCTGCAAACACCTTATTGTCATTGTAAAGAACTGCCATGGATTGGGGGCTGGGTGACCCGCTGATTCTCCAGGACCGGCCTCCGTCGACCGACTTTAAAACACCCGCAGAAGTTGCAGCGAACAACTCCGATATTTCGGACACCTTTCCTGAAAAACCGTAGGCTGAACAATTTATTTCCAGGCCGGAATTTAGTATGGCAGCGTGTTCCCATGAGTTCCCGTTATCCGGTGAAAAATATATGCCATCGATGGTCCCTGCCAGTATATTATTATTGCCCGTGCAATAAGTAACATTAACATTGGTATTTGTTATAGCACGGATAGGACCCCAGCTGGCACCTGCATCATAGGATGCAAGTAATGTGCAGGCGTAATTGGTCCCAATGGAACCACCAGCAAAAATATTGCTGCCTGCTATACCCATATCCGTTGGAGCCAATGCACTTAGCCCGAGACACTCCCAGTCTCCGCCGGTTTTTCCCCTGTAAATCCCTTGCCAGGTTGCCGCATAGATGTAATCCCCGTTGATAATGATCTTTTCCACTGGGTGCCCGTTAAAACCTGCCATCTTCCAGCTTGCAGCACCATCAGTTGAAAAATATAAACGTCCGGGATAACCGGTTCCTGCATATAAAGTATCATTCCTGGCCGCCATGGCAGTTATATTTCGGTTCATTTCCGGTATTCCCGAATTGGCTGAGATCCAGTTTGTACCCATTGGGTCGGCAGCCTTGCAAACCCCGAAACCTGTTCCTGCATACAAATCAGTACCTATTCGTGTGACACAGAAAACATAACCTTGTAATCCATTGGAGATCAATGACCATGTTTTTCCAAGATCCGTCGATCTCAACATGCCGTCCGATAAACCAATAAAAATAATTTTACCGCATACCGACATGCTTATACTGTTTGAATAGGCGGATGGCAGATAACTCGTGATATCTGACCATGCACTCCCATTATCCACGGAGATGTACATATATGGTATGGAACTAATATAAAAAGTAGAAACAATCAGGGAGTCATCACTTGCAAGGGAACCGTTATCTCTTCCACCCGGAAAACCAGGTTTCCTGAACCAGCTAATTCCCTGGTCTTCCGATTCATAAACTTTCCCACCGGTCGTTAAAAAGAGTTTCCCCCCGGACGAAATAAAACTATATTGGTCGGGATTCATACACCCATAGTTCATCCACTGTGCGAAGGATGAAGGGGTAAAAACCGTCAGCAAGGAACAAAGTACCAGCAGCGGAAAGAACCGGGTAAATTTTTGCATATATCTTCTGTTTTGGTTACCGAACAGTAATAAATCGATATTAACCCAAAGGCATAGCCCTGGACCCGGGTTCCGCCCCACAGGGGAGGGGAATTTACCGGGAGAGATTAAACCTTAACCCAAAGATACAACATTCAGTGATTTATGTCAATCCCTGCCATACAACATTTCATCCGTTATTTTCCAACAACGATTATCTGGAAACTGCCGGGGGCAACTTTCCTGTGGTTGTTTTCCATGGTCACATCGGCCGAGGACATATAAACTTTCTTTTCAGCTTCGCTGTATGTAATTGTACGGGCGCTTTTGCGGGACGGCAGGGTCTGTATCACATTATACTCCTTTGCGCTTTTCTGGTGTGCGATGGTAAGGACGCCTTCACCGCAGGAGGCAAGGATATCCTGGCTTTCCTTTATGTAAACAAGCCCGTCGCAGCCTTCTCCCATAGGAAGTGAGGCCATGACTTTGCCATTGGTGCAATCCATCACTACTATGGTCTTTGACTCGCCGCAGGCTGAGAACAGGCGGTTGGTCTTAAGGTCGATGGCAAGACCTGAGGGTTCCTTACCCGGGTCAAGAGGCCATTCGGCTTCCACTTTCAGTGTCTTCGCATCAAATTTTGCAATGGTCGATTTATCTTCAATATTCACAAAAATCTTTCCTTTACCATCAGATACTGCAGCTTCGGGCTTGCCTGAAACGGGCATGGTGCCAACAACTTCATTGGTCTTCGCATCGATCGCGGTGACTGAACTGCCCCGGCCGTTGAAGGTAAACACCCTCTTGCTGAAAGCATCATATAAAACCGCATCGGGGTTTTTATCAGTTTTTATTTTTGCAGTGGTCTGAAGCGTGGTAAGGTCAAAAACAATAACTGAATCAAGACGGCCTGCTGTAATAAAGCCTTTGTTGAACTCCTTGGCTATGGCAATGCCGTGAACTCCGAGAGTACCCGGAATCGAGCCTACAAGTTTCTCTGTTTTAAGATCTACCACCTGGACCATGTTTCCATGAGAAATATATAATCTTTGTGTGGCATCGTCGGCAAGGAGGTAATCCCATCCCATATCACCTTCGAGTGTAATGGTTTTAATGACTTTGTAATCGGATTTCTGTGCGTTTGCAATCTGTAATACGCAGAAAACAAAAAAGATCAGCAGGTAATGCATTTTTTTCATTGGTCTGAATTTTTAAAATTGTTTGAGATTTTGAATATGTTCCTGATTTTGCAGAATTTGATTATAAACAAAGATAAGGAAGGTCTGTGGAAAAATACTGCGCTAGTCGCTTTTTGGCATAAATATTTTACACATCCTCATCGATATTTTTGGTAATTTTACATCATGAAAACAAGAAGCGCTATTATAGGAATAATATTGTCAGGTATACTTATTATTCCGGTGTTAACATTTTCCCAGACAGGGAATACCAACTACCAACCAATGGGGAAATTGCTTCATGAAGCACCCGATCAGCCTTATATACCGCCCCAGGCAAGGCCTCACACAACTGCCCCCCGGATTAAAACTGCGGGGTATAGCATGGTCCAGGTCAATGTTGATGCCAACGGGCAGAATATCCCCGGGGATGCAGCCAATGAACCTTCCATGACCATTGATCCTTCGGATCCCCAGCATATCCTTATCGGCTGGCGGCAGTTCGATAATGTAAACAGCAATTTCAGGCAGGCAGGCTATGCGTATTCAACTGACGGCGGGCAAACCTGGACTTTCCCCGGTGTAATTAACCCGGGAATTTTCAGGAGCGACCCTGTGCTTGATTGCGATTCCATTGGAATTTTTTATTATAACAGCCTGACGTTGGATGCATCGAATAATTACCTGTGCAAAGTCTTCAAAAGCGGCAATGGAGGTGCAAACTGGGACGGAGGCGTTGATGCTCACGGAGGCGACAAACAATGGATGGCCATTGACCGGAGCGGAGGACCCGGGACAGGAAATATATATGCAGACTGGAATTCTTATTTCACATCCTGCCCCTCGGGTTCATTCACCCGTTCCACCGACAATGGGGCAAACTTCGGGGATTGCACACCACTTCCCGGAACCCCGTACTGGGGCACCGTGGCCATAGGCAATAACGGGGAAGTCTACATCAGCGGTACCAGCGATGTTTACGGAAGCGCAATAGTCCTGAAATCGACAGGAGCCCAGTATCCCGATTCAATTCCTAACTGGCATGTGGCAACGGTAAACTTTGACGGGCAGTTAATGTATGGGAGCCGCCTTAATCCTGTCGGATTGACCGGACAGGTCAGTACTTCGGTTGACCGTTCAAGCGGAGCCCCAAATGGCAATGTATACGTCCTGGCTTCGGTACTAAGGTATATCAACAGCGATTCGGCCGACGTAATGTTTTCTAGGAGCACCGATGGCGGGCTCACATTCAGCATGCCGGTGAGAGTAAATGATGATCAGAGTTCCACCAATTACCAGTGGTTCGGGACCATGTCGGTCGCTCCCAACGGAAGGATTGACGCAACCTGGCTCGACACCCGTGATTCACCTCCCGATTCCCTTTTCTCTGCTCTTTATTATTCCTATTCGGTAGACCAGGGAACAACCTGGTCGGCAAACCAGAAACTTTCCCCATTGTTCAGTTCAAGGGTAGGTTGGCCGCAGCAGGCCAAAATGGGCGATTATGTTGCGATGATTTCCGACAATAACAAGGCATACCTTGCATGGACCAACACCCTGAACGGGGAGGAGGATGTGTACTTCAGCACTATCCAGCCTTTCGCAACTGGAATAGGGTCCAATGCTGACAATGGTTCGGGGTTCAGCGTTTCTTCGTATCCAAATCCCTTCAGCGATCATGCAACAGTGGATTATTATTTGCCCGAGAATGATTTTATCAACTTATCCCTTATCGATATCTGCGGAAAAGAAATAAGAACCATGGTCTCGGGATACCAGGAAAAAGGTGCACACCTGGTAAATCTTTCAGGTGCCGATATTCCCCGGGGATATTACTTCATCCGGTTAACCACCCGTTCAAAGAGCAGCACGGTAAGCACTGTCAGGATCTGACAGACATCAGAATTTTAAGTTTGCATTTCATTAGAGAGAAGAAAGCGCTTTCATCAGTCTGCTCATGCCTTCCCTGATCTCTTCCTCACTGATCACCAATGGTGGAGCAATGCGGAAAGTAGCCGGCCTGAACAGGTAATAATCGGTGAAGACTCCCTGCTGCAGGGCTGCATCGAGAAACGATTTACGTTTCGAAGGATCACCAAGGTCTACGCCCAAAGCAAGTCCCTTACGGCGGACAGCGCTGATGCTGCCGCTCTGCAATGCAGGAGCCAGGAGTTCTTCAATAAACCTGCCTTTTTCCGAAGCTTCCTGAATGAGTCCCGGCTGGAGCATAATGTCAAGACCGGCCAATGAAGCGGCACAGCTCAGGGGATGCCCGCCAAAAGTCGTGATATGCCCAAGTTCCGGATTGGTTGCGAGCGCATCCATGACCCGTTTCCCTGCAATGAAGGCACCAAGCGGCAATCCTGCCCCAAGGGCTTTTGCAAGGACTAAAATATCAGGCACAATCCCGTATTCTTCAAAGCTGAACAGATGCCCTGTACGCCCGAACCCCATCTGAACATCATCAATGATGAGTAAAGCGCCTGTTTCATTGCAGCGTTTTCTTAACTGAAACATAAAGCCTTCGGCGGATGGGATGAGACCGGCCTCCGACTGGGTTGTCTCTGCGACTACGCAGGCAGTATGGCCATCTATTTTGTCAAGATCGTCGAAATTATTGTATTCCAGGAAACTGACATCCGGCAGAAGAGGACGGAAAGCCTGCTTCATGCTTTCATTGCCGAGGATGCTCAGCGCTCCGTGGGTTGAACCATGATAGGCATTTTTAAAGGAAATCATCCCCGGCCGGCCAGTGTACCTCTTAGTCAGTTTCAATGCACCCTCAATAGCCTCTGCGCCTGAATTCACAAAATACACCGAATCAAGAGAAGAGGGTAGGAGGCTGCTGAGCTTTTCGGCGAGTTTAACCTGTGGTGAATGTATAAACTCTCCGTAAACATTGACGTAGAGATAATCGTCGGCCTGCTTTTTAATGGCTTCAATGACCTTCGGATGACGGTGCCCCACATTGCTGACCGAAATGCCTGATACCATATCAATATAGTCCCTGCCATCGCGGTCATATAAATACACTCCTTCGGCTTTCACAATGTCAAGTGCCATAGGCCCGAAAGCAGGCAGGCCAAGGTACCGGTAAAACAATTCCCTCTCGGTCATACTTGGAAATTTATACGAAAGTACATTTTTTCTCTGTTCCGGATGCAAGATGCAGGATGCAGGATTTTCCAATATATTTTCGCTATTTCACTATTTCGCTATTTCGCTACTTTATATCTTTGCCAAAACAAATTCATGAAAGATAAGGTCACCATTATCACAGGCGCATCTTCAGGCATTGGAAAAGCACTTGCTGCCGAAGCCCATAAACGGGGTGCAATGGTCGTGCTTGCAGCCCGCCGCAAGGAAATGCTGGGTGAGATTACTTCTTCATGGAGTACTGCGGATTACATTTCGGTTCAGGCCGATGTCACCCGGGAGGAGGATTGCCGCAAACTGATTGAAGCTGCGGTCGAAAAATTCGGACGCATCGATGTGATGATCAACAATGCGGGGATCTCCATGCGGGCTTTATTCGAAGATACCGACCTGGGAGTTATCAGGAAACTCATGGATACCAACTTCTGGGGGACAGTATATTGCTCGAAATATGCCCTCCCATACCTGCTGAAGACCAGTGGTTCCCTTGTTGGTGTCTCCTCCGTTGCCGGATATAAAGGACTTCCGGGCCGTACAGGCTATTCAGCCTCGAAATTCGCAATGCACGGACTGCTCGAAGTCATCCGCATTGAGAATATGAAAAAAGGACTTCATGTGCTGATCGCCTGCCCGGGCTTTACTGCCAGCAATATCCGCAACGTGGCCTTATCGAAAGATGGCAGTTCACAGGGAGAAACACCCCTGGATGAAAGCAAGCTGATGCCTGCCGAAGCCGTTGCATCCCATATCTGTAATGCAATAGAAAGAAGAAAAAATTCGCTGGTCCTCACCACCATGGGCAAAATGACCGTCCTGCTGAACAAGTTCTTCCCGAAATTCATGGACG
>JBAXBP010000065.1:0-16111 GCA_037141915.1 Bacteroidota bacterium
CACCGGGAATACATCCTCGAGGATCAGCAGCCTGCCATCCGGTTTCATCACCCTCTTGATCTCTTTAATAAGGTATGCGGATGTGGGAGCGTCGACATTATGAAATACCCCGATCAGCAAGACAGCATCCATGCTTTGATCCCCGAAATCAAGATCAATGGATTTATGGACCTTGAAATTTCCCCTGAAATGTTTTTTCGCATAACTGATATTTGCCGCGCTGGTATCTATACCACAGAACTCCTGCTCCCTGAAGCATTTCGAAAAGTACCCGCTCCCGCAGGCGATCTGAAGCACCCCCGCCCCCGTCTGCAACCCGTTGAAATATTTGCGGATAGCCCTCTTCTCGGTATAAAAATTCATCCTTCCCGCTCTCCTGAGGAAAAGGAACAACCCCGGCTTTGACGCAATCCAGTATAGCAGGCGGTGCAGCATGCTACGAAGATAGCTTTTTTAATCTCTCCCGGTAAATTCCATGCCCCTCGGGGTTGAACCAGGGGTTAATACCAATGTGTTTTGCAACCGGCGCCGGGGCTCATACCTTGGATATCTTCCCTACCTTCCGGCTCCTTGAATTTATGCCCGGCCCCAGGTCCCCGCTAAAGGAAACACCCCCGTTATCATTTTCTCCACCGGGAAGTGTTGCATAAATCATGCAACACCCCCCCCTTGTTGCATGATTTATGCAACACTTCCCGGCCCCAAAAACATAAAACCGTAGCCAGCCACCTTCGTCACGACTATTATGAAAAAGTGCAAAAAATACACCAAAAAAGCACAAAAACGGTACATTTTATGTATAATTACAATAAGAAATGAAACCGTACGGATCATATCCGTAAGAAGATCTCGCCAAAATGAAAAAGAAATCTATCAGCGCTGAGACGCTGGATGTGAAATTCGATAAAGGGGAAGATATTACTGAATATCTTGATCTTTCAAAAGCCGAGCGATCGGGTTTGAAGCAAAAAAGGATAAGCGTTGACTTCCCTTCCTGGATGGTGCATGAGCTTGACCGTGAGGCGGAAAGGCTTGGTGTGCCTCGACAGTCCGTCATCAAAGTCTGGATATCGGAGCGTCTGAAATCTGCGTAATGCCGTAGCGCTCCTCCCGAAATAATTATCTTTGCCCGGAAATTGAACCCGAGCATGACCGACGACCGCCCCTGGTACGCAGTTTATACGAAATCGAGGCATGAAAAAATGCTGGCCGACCTGCTGAACGAAAAGCACATCGAGGCTTACGTGCCATTGCGCAGGGTGCTCAGGCAATGGAGCGACAGGAAAAAACTCGTCGACGAACCCCTCATCAGGTCCTATTGTTTTGTGAGGCCGCTTCCAAACGAATATTATGAAGTGCTGAACACCCAGGGGGCTGTGCGCTACATCTGGTTTTCGGGCAAACCTGCGCCCATCCCCAACAAGCAGATCGATATTTTAAAAGTCATCACCGGCGCCGATGTGGATGTTGATGCCATTGACGGCGGACTTTATAAAGGAGCCATAGTACAGGTCAATGCCGGACCTCTCGCCGGACTCATTGGCGAACTTATCTCCGTTGGCGGAAAGAAAAGGGTCCTCATAAAAATCGACCACCTCGACCAGGCCCTCACGGTTTCGATTTCACCGCTCCTGCTCGAACCTTATATAGCCTCTAAATTATAGCGCCTGGTATACAAGCGAATAGCTGCGCTGCACCTCAGTTGACTATGATTTCTTATCTTCGCATCATGAAGTTATTCCGCCTGCTTTTCCTCATCCTGCTTCTCCCTCTGACGGGGCTGGCGCAGATCGTGCCACAGGACCTCACCAACACCAACATCTACGACTTCATCGATGAGCTGGCGAATACGAAAGTGGTCAGCATTACCAGTGTCATCAAGCCGTATCCGCGGGAGATGATTGCGCAGAAACTGCAGGAGGCCGGCGGCAAACGCGAGCAGCTTTCGAAAAGGCAGCAGAAAGAACTCGATTTCTACCTCCGCGATTTCAACCTCGAGCTGAAGCCCGACCTCAGCTGGATCAAAAAGAACAGCTTCTTCAAGAACAAGAAGGACTTCCGCCTGCCGTTCAACCCACTTGAATTTGTATACAAAGACAGCATCTTCACCTTCGTCATCAAGCCAATCTTCGGGGTCTCGGGCATCTATAACAAAAACGGCCACGCATACCATCGCTGGAACGGGGCCGAGATCTACGGTTACGTCGGGAAGCATTTCGGGTTTTACGCCAACCTCCGCGACAACCACGAGGACCACCTTTTCACCAACCCCGTGATGCTGAACCAGGAGGAAGGCGCGGTTTGGAAGCCATACCCGGGGGGCGCGGGGGATTACAGCGAGATGCGAGGGGGCCTTACCTGGAAGTGGCGCTGGGGTGACCTGATGTTCGTCAAGGACCACATACAATGGGGCGACAACTATCACGGCAGCAACATCCAAAGCGGCCGCACACCCTCCTTCCCATACCTGCGCTTCCACATGCAGCCACTTAAGTGGTTCGAATTCACCTGGATGCAGGCCTGGCTGGTGAGCGAAGTCCCCGATACGACCAAAACCTACACCCTTCCGACCGGCGCAAAACGCGTCACGTATTTCAACAAATACATGGCCTTGTCGATGTTCACGTTCAAGCCTGTCGGCGGACTGGATCTCAGCATAGGCAATTCGGTGGTGTATTGTGCGGATTATATGAATCCTGCCTATATCAGCCCTTTCCTGTTTTATTTTCACTACGGATATGCCGAAGGCGATGGCAAATCGGGTTTCTACGGCAAGGAAGTCCAGACGTTCCTCAACATCAGCTCGCGGAATATCAAACACCTACACCTTTACGGCAACATCTTCGTGAACCAGGCGAACCTCGATGGTATAAGCTACAAGCTCGGCTTCGGGCTCAGCGACCTGCCCCTGAGGAACCTCAGCTTCAGCGGTGAGTTCACGCGGAACAACAGCAAGGCCTACTATTCGGTCCTGGCCACGACATCGTACGAATCGAACCAGTACCCCCTGGGCAGCTACCTCGGCAGCAACTCCATGGAACTATACGGGGCGATCAGCTGGAAGCCCATCCGCGGGCTCCACTTCGACGCCTCGTACACTTACGCGAAGCACACAGGCCCCGGCAGCACGCTATCCGCATACGACTTTAAAGACATGATGTTCAGCATTTCGTCGCGCTACGAGATCATAAACAACACCTATGTTTTCCTCGAATACCAGAACCGCCACGTCGAAGGCGACGTGAGTTACATCCCCGCGTTTTACTTCGGAAACACCAGCTCGGTACTGGCAGGGATGAATATAGGGTTCTAGGGATAAAGCGTGACGGTAGTGCGTGACGGTAAAACGTGAAGGTAAAACGTAAGGGTAGTACGTGACGGTAAAACGTGATGGTAAAGCGTGACGATAATTCGTTACGCAGGTTATTAAAGGACAGCAGCGAACTTTTTCAGGGGCTGGAAGCGGGCTTTTTTATAGATGCTGGAAGGTTTGACATGTCGGGCAGTTTCCACATCGAATGTAAGTTGAAAATAATAGGGATTTGCGGTATGCGTTCTTATTTTTGGATAAGACATTTTATTGAGGGTTCCTTCCATTAATTCCTCTAACATCAATTCGGTTGCTTCAATTGCATTTTTTTTACATTCATAAATCGTATCACCCTGTGTATTAACGGATTTCCAGTCAAGGCAAAGTACTGAAAATCCCCCTTCTTTTTCCGGGATCAGTTTGAATGTTAATGAGAGTAGCTTCATTTTATTCAGATTTACCTTCGGCAATAATAACCTGTTTCTTTATATTTTCAAGTACATTCTTTTTCAATTCAGTAATGATTTCCTTTGCGGTCATTACTTTCTTCCAGGAATATGCAGGTGCGATGGATCCCATTGCAAAGATATAAATAAGGCGACGATAACCGAAAAGCGTGAGGGTAGTACGTGACGGTAAAACGTAAGGGTAAAACGTGAGAGTAGTTCGTGACGGTAAAACGTAAAGGTAAAACGTGAGAGTAGTTCGTGACGGTAAAACGTGACGGTAAAACGTAAGGAAAACCGCAGTTTTTTACGATTTTCATTACGCACTTCCTCACGGACTTCATAACGATTTACCGTCACGATCTTCATCACGTCGATCCGTCACGACTTGACTTTCGCCCCGATTCTCACTATCTTTGGGTGGGTTGAAATCAAAGCTTTATGAGAAACCGTAACGTTCTGGCCATACTGCTGCTGGGAGCAGCGGGGATGGTGTTATTGACGACCTGCAAGAAGAAAAGCAGTGACAGCCAGGTTGCGGGGAACCAGCAGGTGATCACGAAAATTGCAGGGCCGGTGACGGTGACTTTCGGGCCGGGGACCGTGATGACGAATAATCCTGAAGCAAACGTGGTACAGGATACATCCGCAGAAACAGATTTTAAAAATATTGCGCCCATGTTCAACGTGAGCGCTTACCTGAATTACCAGATCACACTGAACATTGGGTCAAGCCAGATCCTGAGCGAAAACATCAGCGCGAGCTGGGTCATCCCCGAAAATTTTCTCAATTCCTTACCCGCCAATTCGAAGATGTCGCTGTTCGCGATGGTTTACCAGGACGGGGGCGATGAGACCATGGACGAATTCATGCCCATAGAAGCGGATTTTAACGAAGCGACGGGGGTTCTGAGTGCCAGCCTTCCGTATTATATCTTTACAAATACGAGGACTGCGGATAAGAACTGGGGTGCGATCCTGATGGCTGCCGCGGTGCAAGACACGGTTCCATCGCTGGTGAAGTCCATGGATGATCCTTGCGGAGGGCATACCATTTTATGTCCTGTGGGTACCTGTTCATCGACCAGCATTAGCAGTCCGTTCACCATGAACCGCCTTCACCCCATACAAAACGAGGTGAAACCCCATACCGGAGTCGACATGAAGGTCAACAACGGCTCGGATGTGCATGCCGCGGCCGACGGTACGGTGGAGTGGATCAAGATAAATTATAAAGAAACCTGGGACCTCAAGCCCATGGGATACGGACTGTATATGATCCTCAGGCATGCCGACGGATCAGCCACTTTGTACGGACATCTGTCGTCAACCAAATTTAAGGTTGGAGACCATGTGAACAGGGGGGATGTGATAGCGCTTTCGGGAGGGGTGCCGGGGGATGTGAGGGCCGGGGGCTCGACCGGCGCGCATCTGCATTTTGAATACGTGCCCAAAGGCTGGATACTCGGTTCGAAAAACAGGGTGGATCCTTTCCCGTGCATTACCACAGGAGCCTCAATACCTGTAGTCCAGACCATTGCAGCATCAAACATCACTTCGACCTCTGCAACCGCAGGCGGGATGGTGATTTCCGACGGAGGAGCGGCAGTCAGTTTCAGGGGAGTCTGCTGGAATACGGGCGGAAATCCCGGTGTTCTGGATAACGCCACCTTCGACGGAAGCGGCCTTGGCTTGTTCACCAGCGCTTTATCAGGGCTTACACCCAATACCACCTATTACATGAGAGCCTATGCCACCAACGCAAGCGGGACCGCTTACGGCACGGAATATTCATTCACAACGACCAATGAGCAGGGGCTTGACGGCTACTGGACCAACGGCAGCATTGTATTGCATTACAGCGGGAGTAGCCTTGATTTTTCCCAGGTATTGGGAGGCAGCTGGCTTGACGCCCTCAACCAGGGCTGGATCAGCATAGGAACACCCAAGTTCAGCGGCATCGTCAAAACCGGGGCCGGGAGTTGGAGCTGCAACGAACTCTGGTGGCACACCACCGGCGGAGTCATAGATGGCGTAGGCTACAGCAATGACGGCAGCATCACCATGCAACCCGACGGCAGCATCAGCACCCTCTCAAGCAATCCCTGGACCGGCGGAACCGGGGCGGGGAGTTATACAAAGGTGAAGCCGTGACCGGGTAACTGGGTTACGGGATAGCCAGGTAATGCTTTTTGCCGCCGGGAAGTGTTGCATAAATTATGCAACAATGCCCCTTGTTGCATAAAAAATGCAACAATGTATCCACCCGATAATAGTCCTCCGCCCCTCCATCATATCCAGCCATTTCCTATCTTAGCTTCAAATTTCTCAACATGTCAAAAATTGCACTCATCTCAGGCGTCACCGGCCAGGACGGAAGTTATTTAGCTGAACTATTGCTTGAAAAGGGGTACATTGTTCATGGGATATTAAGGAGGAGCAGTTCTTTTAATACAGGGAGGATTGACCATATTTATCTCAACAACAATGAGTACCGCGACAAGAGGATGTTCCTGCACTACGGCGATCTTACCGATTCAAGCAACCTGAACCGCCTGGTCGAAAAGATTCATCCCGATGAGATTTATAACCTCGGTGCCCAGAGCCATGTGCAGGTGTCGTTTGAGGTTCCCGAATATACCGCCGAAGTTGATGCCATAGGCACCCTGCGCTTCCTCGACGCTATCCGCGAGACAGGGGTGAAGACGAAGTTCTACCAGGCCAGCACGTCGGAGTTGTACGGGAATGCTTTGTCACGTGAATCGCAAACCGTTAACCGTAAATCGGATCACGGATCACGAATCACGGGTCACACGCTAAGCGAAACCTCCCCCTTCCGCCCGACCAGCCCTTACGCCGTTGCCAAGCTCTATGCTTACTGGATTACCGTCAATTACCGGGAGGCGTATAATTTGTTTGCCTGTAACGGGATATTGTTCAACCATGAATCGCCCAGGAGAGGGGAGACCTTTGTAACACGGAAAATCACGTTGGGAGTTTCGCGCATCATGGCCGGGAAGCAGGATATGTTATACCTTGGAAACATCCATGCAGCCAGGGACTGGGGATATACACCGGAGTATGCCGAAGGAATGTGGAAGATGCTTCAGGCAGACCGGCCCGATGATTATGTTTTGGCCACCGGCGAAACACATACGGTGAAGGAATTCATCGAAGAAGCATTCGCGTATTTCGGCGAAACGCTGATTTGGGAAAGGGAGGGGGTTAATGAAACCGCAAAGCTATCCGCCAGCAGCAAAAAAGTAATAGCCATGGATCCCAAATATTACCGTCCCACCGATGTGGAGTTTTTAAGGGGAGATCCTTCCAAAGCGCTACGCGATCTCGGATGGGCTCCGAAAGTCAGATTCAAAGAGCTGGTAAAGATCATGATGGAGCATGACTCGGGAACCGGGAATCGTGAATCGTGAATCGTGAATCGTGAGCCGGGGTGTATGCTTTTTTTTGCGGAGGTTGACAAGATTGAATTTTCTTGTATCCTGTCAACCAGGCCGGCCTTTCCAGCCACCAGGGGTATTTGATCAAGAGTAATTGTAACTTTACAGGCCTAATGCGCTTCACCACGTGTTTAGCAAATAAACAATCAGCTTATGCCCACCGACTATGAAAAAATAGCAGAGCACTGCCTGCGTCACAAAAAAATCAGCGAAAAGGTACTGGACCAATTTCTGATGCCTTTCATCGCCCGTAAAGAAGGGATGGACCGGAAGATGAACGCATACACACAGAAATACCTGCATATCATCCGGAAGATGCCCAAAGAATTCTTTCCGATGGCAATGGGCGAATACATCATGGGAAAGACCTTGACCCCCGACGGACTGATCCATAAGTACCTGAACAACATTCAACTCAGGTCGCTGGAAAAAACCGAACGCGAATTCCTGGAGTTTCAGAGTGACAATCCCTGGAGATATTGCTTTGCCCGGATTGCCAACCGTGAGGCAAAGAATTTTTTCATCCTACGCGATGCCTTTTTTGAAGATGAGTTTCTGCTGTTTTCGCCTGGGGTGGAGGCCTTTTGGACCCAGGGCCGCAAGCAGGATCTTTATTTTCTGCTTACCGGGTTTAACGGACTTTGCTTTCACACCTACGGAAACATCCTGCCCTTTCGATCCTTCGATCCCGATGATATTTATTTCTACGGGACCGAAGTCTTTCCTGAGGTAGATTCGGATGCTTCGCTGATGGCCTCAGTGTATAAAGATCCCATACCTTATATGATGCTTGCCAGCGGAATGGAATTTCCTGTCACGATGAGTGGCATCCATAAGCTGCGTCATTTGGTTGCCGTTGACGAGATCTCCGGCATAGCTACCGGTAAGCTGAAAGAAACTTTCTCTGTTCAATGGAATGCAAACATTTACCGGATCAGCCATGAAGATTGGAGCGGGCCGCCCCATTTTGCCTCGGCCTATTTTAATGAATCAAGCGGTGAATTATCCCGTTATGCCATGACCGAGGAAGGTTTCAGGGAATTGACCCGTATGCTTATCGCCTCTGGCCTTCACATTGACGAGAAGGAAGACTATTCGGTGGGAATGAGCATGCTGGTGACCATGCAGGAGATCCTGAAGAAGAAAATCAACCTCAAGGAATACGAAACTTTATTTCCTGAAAAGGAAACCAACCCTATGTCGCAGGAAGATCTCAGCGGCCTCAACCGCTTTATGAAACTTCTGCTTCCTTATATCAACGCGGGAACCCAGCCCGACCTCGAAATCCTTGCCAGGCAAGCAGGGATAGAACCCGAAACAGCCCACAGCCTGTATGAACAGCTCAAAAACAAATTTGGAAAAACCGGGATGTAAAAGCAGCCCCTGAAAAGGGAGGTGTATGCTCATGAATGAGCGGGAATTTCAAGATACAGCCGTATCCATTTCTGAGAAGGGTTGACAAATCATTGTGAAAAGTGTTTTTGTCAACCATTGACTGCGGATGACTCCCTCCCAATTTTAGGTTGTGACCCCGGATTTTATAATGACTGCGGATGTAATCCCTCAGGGTATTCTTTATTTTCGATGGTGGCGTGAAATACAAGCTCAAAAAAGGCAGGAGAAAAATAAGAAAGCAGAAAACGAAATGCAGATAGCTGAATTTCAATGCCATGTATTTTTTCATTATTGAATAAAAATGAATTCTTTTTCTTATTGGAAACAATGAAAACCAGGCTAAGATAATTTCGCATCCTGCATCTTATATCTTGGATCGGCAGAACGGAGTGATGCCCCAGCCTGTATTGGAGCATGAAATTCGCTAACTTTGTAGTTGCGCTTAAGGAGATTCAATTATGCTGGAAAAAGAATCAAGAGTTTTTGAACAGAAACTTCCCGGCTTAGTTAACACTGATATGGGGAAATTTGTCTTGATCAAAGATGATCTGGTAATAGGAACCTTTGCTGCACTTCTTGATGCGTTAAAATCGGGATACGAGAAGTTTAAAGACCAGCCGTTTTTTGTGAGGCAGATACTTGCTGCACAACAGCCTATGAATTTTTCCAATAACCATTTGTTTATTTAAGCGATGCCGTCAATCTTCCCCGGAGAGTGTAATTTTCGGGCGAGTCCCTTGTAAAGTCAGGCACCCCTGGGAAGGTATGTTCTTATTTTTGCGGAGGGTTGACAAGTCATTGTTGAAAAGTAAAATATGACATTTCTTATTTTACTTTAGCGGGCTAAAGTAAAATAGCGTTATATTTGTTTTACTTTTCATTAATAAACTTGACATGATCGAACTGGAAAAATTCAATCCTGGACGGTATGAATCCGGGTTTGAGTACAACTACTTCCTTCCGGAAAAAGTCAATACTGAATGGCAGTGGAATGCGCAGATAATCAATCATCTGCTGGAGAAAGCGGCTGTGAAATTAGGCGAGCTTAATTCATATGCTTCACTGGTCCCCGACATTGATCTTTTCATTCAGCTTCACGTGACAAAGGAAGCTGTTCTATCGAGCAGAATTGAAGGGACCAAGACCAATATTAATGAAGCAATCCTTCCTGAAGATGAAATTAAACCCGAGCGCAAAAACGACTGGAAGGAAGTGAATAACTATATTACTGCCCTGAACCAAGCGATTACCGAACTTCAGCAGTTGCCAATTTCGACCCGGCTCATAAAAAAAACACATAAAACGCTCTTAGACAGCGTGCGAGGCGAGTACAAACAACCCGGGGAATTCCGGACCAGCCAAAATTGGATAGGCGGCAACAGTTTGAGCGATGCAACTTTTATTCCTCCTCATGATAGCTTTGTGAATGAACTGATGGGTGACCTTGAGAATTTCATCCACAATGATCAAATCAAGATTCCTGCCTTAATCAGAGCGGGAATCATTCATTATCAGTTTGAAACAATCCATCCATTCCTGGACGGGAATGGAAGAATTGGTCGTCTGTTAATCACATTATACCTTGTAAGTCAAAAGATTCTCGATAAACCTTTACTGTATCTTTCAACTTATTTCGAAAAAAATAAGGGTTTATATTATGATAACCTGACGAGAGTGCGAGAGCATTCAGATATGATTCAATGGCTGAAATATTTTCTTGTAGGTATTGAGCAAACAGCCACCCAGTCGATTCAAACACTTACTGAAATACTGAAACTCAAATCGAACATCGAGCATGAAGCCCCGTCTATTTTCAAACGCAGGAGCTATGCAGCAATAAGATTGTTTAACGAATTGTACAAGAAACCTTTTGTTAATGTTGAAAGCGCCGCACAGATCTGTAACCTGAGTTATAAGGCTGCAAATGATCTTATTGCGTTGATGAGCCAATCAGGATATTTAAAAGAAACCACAGGCCAGAGCCGAAACCGCTTATTCGTTTTTCAGCCATATCTGTTGATATTTGAAAATAAGTGAGAATACTCTACTGGAAAAAACGCCTGCTTTGACCAGACTTTGACGGTGCAACCCGACCACCTTTACCTCATTGATATTAACGACATTAATGTGGTCAATCAAAATCGGCAGAAGGTGGTCATTCGGGCCGGCTTTTCCATTAGCGTAAACCGGCAAGCCGTATTAGTAATATTTTCTATATTTTTGTAAGGAATTTGTAATAGTATGGAAATAACAGGAAAGAAAGTTCTCGTTACAGGGGCGGGAGGTTTTATCGGAAGTCACCTGGTTGAAGCATTACTTGAAAAGAAATGCGAAGTCACTGCAATGGTTCATTATAATTCATTCAACCGTTGGGGATGGCTTGATTACATTTCTCAAGAAAAGAAGGATAAAATCAAAGTATTTACGGGCGATATAAGAGACCCGAATGGTGTGAGATTGGCCATGGAGGGTTGTGAAATTGTTTTTAATCTTGCTGCACTGATTGGAATTCCATATTCCTATCATTCACCCGATACCTATATAGACACGAATATTAAAGGGACCCTGAATATTCTGCAGGCTGCAAGGCAGTTAAATGTTGAAAAAGTAATACAGACTTCAACTTCAGAGGTTTATGGAACTGCCCAGTTTGTTCCTATTACTGAAGAACATCCTGTAAATCCACAGTCACCTTATGCTGCGTCAAAAGCCGGCGCTGATTTCCTCGCATTGACCTTTTATCGTTCCTTCCAAACACCGGTAGTCGTTGTAAGACCATTTAATACTTACGGTCCCAGGCAATCGGCCAGGGCGATCATTCCAACAATCATCACTCAGATATTGGCCGGAAAGAAAGAAATCAAGCTGGGTTCCATTACACCAACGAGAGATTTAAATTTTGTTACCGATACTGCCAATGGGTTTGTAAAAGCAGCGGAAAGTGAGAATGCGCTTGGAGAGGTAGTGAACCTCGGCAGTAATTTTGAAATTTCCATTGGCGAACTGGTAAACCAGATTTCCAGGATCATGGATAAACCTGTTACGGTTAGCAGCATTTCAGAAAGGATAAGACCAGAAAAATCTGAAGTTGAAAGACTTTGGGCCGAAAACCGCAAAGCAAAACAACTTTTTAGCTGGACCCCGGAATATACCCTTGAGCAAGGACTTAAAGAAACCATAGCTTGGTTCAAGGCCCCCGGGAATATGAATTTATACAAACAAGATCAATACAACATTTAACAAAGCACGAAGGCTGCAGTTCTTGCCAGAGGAAAATATACAAGGCCAACACTTTACACAACCGTTATTTCTAAGCCATTTGTTCGAGCCCTGGAAAGCCAGGCACCCCGGGGGAGGTGTATTCTTATTTTTTCGGAGGTTGACAAAATCTATTTTTCTTGTATTTTGTCAACCAAGCTGCCCAGTCAGTGCAAACATTTACAGAAATACTGAAACTCAAATCGAACATCGAGCATGAAGCCCCTGCAATATTCAAGCGCAGGAGCTATGCTGCAATAAGATTGTTTAACGAATTATACAAGAAGCTTTTTGTAAATGTTGAAAACGCATCACAGATCTATAATCTGAGCTATAAGGCCACAAATGATCTTATTGCGTTGATGAGCCAATCAGGGTATTTAAAAGAAACCACAGGGCAGAGCCGCAACCGTTTGTTCGTTTTTCAGCCATACCTGTTAATATTTGAAAATAAGTGAAAATAATCTATCGGCTAGTAACACAATACAGATTGGCAAAAATCAGATTCGCCCAAAATTCAAAAGAGAACGCTATACGTGGAAAAAACGCTATCCCTGACCAGTCTTTGCGGGGACTGTCTACCCACAATATCTTATTGACAGTTAAGGAAATATAGTTGTCAGCTAAAAACGGCGAAGGGTCGTCATCTTCATCGTTTTCTCCAATATAGTAAATGATGCTGTATTTAATTGCATTTCCTTGACACTATATCCAAATTGAAATGAGAGAAAGGAATGTGTGGACATGCCGATGATCTTTTCTATCTCCTGCCGACCTTTCAGGTGTGAGGATCACAGGTTAAGGTAGAGACTAATTGAAGATTAAAAAAAAAAACCCAGAAGGGGTAAAGATTATCGGATATCCGGATATTTTTATTATACTTGCAATAGAAATTCTGTGATCTGATGCCATTTGAGAGTTTGACTGATGAGCAAATATTGGACCTGATTACCTGCCCAAAACATCTAAATAATCCGCAGGCAAGGACCCGCAATAAGGAAGGTCATATGCAAGTTAATTACAGAGCCTCTGCTACCGATGGCTCTGAGAATGAGTTTGAAATATACAAACGTCAAAATCTCAGAGAGGGGATGGAGGATGATTTTTCATGTGGAATTTCCTGGATTGCTCCGAGCGGAGAAACCCTTACACTTAGACGATATAACGGGCCAGGTCATCAACATTCAAATCATCTCGAGAATGTTTTACTGGAAAATGTTTGTCATATCCATTTTGCCACGGAAAGGTATATTCAGGCGAACAGGAAGGCAGAAGGATATGCTGATCCAAGTGACAGGTATATTACACTTGATGGTGCATTCGCTTGTTTGGTCAAGGATTGTAATATTTCAGGAATTAAAACAACACCTGATGATTTAAGCCAACAACAACTTTTTTAAGAATGAATCTTGATATAAATATACTGCAGGAGACATTGTGCTCCCTGATGTGCGCCGAAGTAAAGATCAGGCTCAAGAATACAAACCTGTTATCTGTAGAGACTCCATTTTACTTTCCCGATGGCGATCCTTATCAGCTTTTTATCAGGGAAATGCCCGGAGGTATTATCAGATTGACCGACATGGGCCATACTATGATGCATTTGAGTTATGAAAATGACATAGAAAAGTTCCGCGATGGCACCAGAGGGAAATTATTGGAGCAAATAAAGGCCGAAACCTTTATTGACGAAAATGATGGTGAATTTTATATTGATACGCCGGTAAATAAGCTGGGATTCAATGTCTTCAGGCTGGGACAAGCCATTACCAAAATCAATGACCTGACATATCTCAATCGGGCAAAGGCTGAATCGACCTTTTATGAAGATTTGCAGGAGCAGCTTTATAAAATCGTTGGAGAAGAGAAGGTTAAGAGGGATTATTATTATGATGGGATAGAAAATTCAAAGGACTATCCCATTGATTACCGGATAGATGGGAAACATTCTCCATTGTTTGTATTCGGTATCCCAAACCGAGACAAAGCACGTCTCACAACTATTATTCTGGAACGTTTACTCAGAGCTAAAGCCGATTTTGACAGCCTGCTTATTTTCGCTGACCAGGGGACTGTCCCTAAGCCAGACTTGGCAAGACTTTCCAATGCTGGGGGTGAAATGATAGCATCACTAGATGCTGAAGCTGATTTTTCAAGGAAATTGTTGAGGAAAGTCGAGTTCAATTAGAAAACATGAAAAAAACGAATAAGATTTAGAATATCATAGTATTCACTCTTTGTTACATATGATCCCCGCAAAAGAGGCAATTCGAATTTTATTGAAAATTGAGACTGAATTCCCATCCGGTAAAAAAGCAATTGGTTCTGGATTTTATAGCATGAAACCTAATGAAATAATTACTTGCCGGCATGTTGTTTTTGATGATAATGGACAAAAAGCCAAACGTATTAAAGTAAATGGGAGCGAAGCCGGTATAAAATCTGATTTTCGCGACATTGACATTTCTATATTGGACTGGAAATGTCAGAAAGTTTCGAAATTTAATATAGATAATGATCCAGAAATTGGTGAAGATGTTTTTTTTGCTGGTTTTCCATCTGGTGTTAAAACAGCATCAATCTTTAAAGGTATTATTTCTGCTGTTGGGAAGAATTTAATATCTAACCCTTCGTGTGAGATATTTCAGATTAATGGGATGATAAATTCAGGAAATAGCGGGGGACCTTTAATAAACAATAATAGTGAAGTAATTGGTGTAATAACTGCGAAGTATGTTCCATTATTAATTGAAGTTGATCGCCTTCGTAATTTATTAAAGTCATTTCCACAATTTCCAAGTGAAGTTGGAATTGGTCAAATTGACTTCGCAAAGTTTGTAAATTTAATGATAGAATCATTAACAATAATTAGTGGAACATTGAGATTAGTGCAGGTTGGAATCGGATATGCAGTTCCAATAAAACTTTTGAAAATATAAGGAGGTGATTATGTTTGTAATCTGTAGATCTTGTGGCGGTAAAATTGCTGTTTCTCACAAACCCCAGGGAGGAACCAATATGCAAGGGATTAACCTGAGTGGCAATGTGAAAGTTGAAGGTAATAAAGTTGTTTTTGGGTCAGGGGGTAAATTGGCTTTTGGACCTGGAGGTAAAATTGGGTTTGGCGCTGCTCCTAAATCCCGGTTTACATGTACAGATTGTGGGAAATCATTCGATTACTCTGTGGATGAAATTCAAGAAGAAAAACCATGAAATGAAATGGAGGATGTAAGAATTATTGCATATATTTGAATTTACTTAATTCTAAATCAGCAAAATTTCGTATTGCATTGTAATCCAGCAAGTTTTTACTTAATTAGGAAACGGAAAGACAATTGGAACAAACAGGTATTAATAGAAAAAACTTGTAGGGCCAAGTGAGGGAATCCTATGGGGGATATGCTCATTTACGTTTCATGAACGGATGATGTGATTTCCCTTCGACGCCTCAGGAAATTTCCGTTAAGAAAACCGAGTGATGAGCCGTTAAAATTCATCGGTTTTAAGGCCTGAAAGGCCGGTATATGAATTTTAGGCGATGGACGAAGGTTTTTAGGAAATTTACGTTACCGGAAAAGGGAAATTACACCATCCATTATTGCCGGGCTAAATTCATATATTTGCTTCATGAAGCGGCTTCTTCTCATCATCACGTTCTTCACGACCGTCACGTTCATCGCGAACGCCCAGGTGGTGTACGAACCGGTGACCAACAACCCGGTGTACGAGCTGCTGGACGAATTGGCGGCTTTAAAGGTGATTACGATCAATTCGCTGGTTAAGCCGTATTCGAGGGTGTATATCGCCAATAAGCTCAACCAGGCGCTTGAGAAGGCCGAAAAACTGAATAAACGGCAGCTGGATGAGGTGAGGTTTTATCTTAAGGACTATTCGTTCGAAAGCGGGCTGAGGAACAACCTGGTTAACGGGATGCGGGATGCGGGATACAGGATGCAGGATACAGGATGCAGGATGCAGGATGCGGGATACAGGATGCAGGATACAGGATACAGGATGCAGGATGCGGGATACAGGATGCAGGATACGGGATACAGGATGCAGGATACGGGATACAGGATGCAGGATACAGGATACAGGATGCAGGATACAACATCCCGCATCTCGGATCCCGCATCGGCACGAAGTGCCATCATCTCGGATCCCGCATCGGCACGAAGTGCCATCATCCCGGATCCCGCATCGGCACGAAGTGCCATCATCTCGGATCCCGCATCGGCACGAAG
>JBAXBP010000066.1:0-15983 GCA_037141915.1 Bacteroidota bacterium
GTGCCCTTGCCGCCTTCTCTTTCTTCCACCTGTCAATTAACCTTCTGACCCTCTTTGCCCTGGCTGTTGCTATCGGAATTGTAGTCGATGATGCGATAGTGGTCCTGGAGGCCCTCCAGGCGAAGATCGATCATCTTCATATGACACCCCTTGTCGCTGCCAAAGAAACCATGAAAGAAATAACCGGGGCAATCGTTACCATTACGCTTGTTCTTTGTGCTGTATTCGTGCCCACGACCTTCCTTGGCGGCACAACCGGGGTCATGTACCGGCAGTTCGCAATAACCCTCATCGCGTCTGTTCTTATCTCTGCGGTTCTTGCCCTTATCCTTAGCCCGGCACTCTGCGCCATCATCCTCAGGCCTTCGAGCAAGAAAAAAGGGATTGTGGGAAAACTCTTCAACGGGTTCAACACGGGGTTTGATAAAACGGTAAGCGGTTACGGTAAAATGGTGAACAACTTTCTTCACAAACCTCTGAAGCCTGTTCTCTTTCTTGTAGTTGTTACGGCGCTGATGATCTTTATCATGAAAATCCTTCCTACCGGGTTTATCCCGACGGAAGACCAGGGATATTTCTTTATCAACGCTTCAACACCCAAAGCCGCCTCACTTGAAGAGACCGACAAGGTGATGAAGCAGGTAGAGAAGATCCTGGCCGACACCAAAGGAATAAAATTCTCCCTGATCGTACCCGGTTACAGTATTCTCGACAACTCTGTCAATACTACCAATGCAATGGCATTCATTAACCTTCTTCCGTGGGATAAGAGAGATCAGACTTCCGACCAGATCATTGCCAGTGTTCAGGCCAGGATGTCGAAAATTCCGGGAGGCATCGCAATCGCATTTAATCCACCGGCCATTCCGGGCCTTGGAAAGACAGGCGGTCTCGAGTTCCAGATTGAAGACAAGACCGGTTCGGGCACTGCAAAGTTAGCCCAGGTCACCGGGGCTTTTGTAAACGAAGCAAAGAATCATAAGGAATTCACTTCGATCTTTACCTCGATGCGTATGGATGTTCCCCAGTTCTACATCGACCTCGATAATGAAAAGGCAAAGAAAATGGGTGTTGCTGTAAGTGACATCTACGGGGCTCTCCAGGCCATGTTTGGCAGTTATTACGTGAACGATTTCAACAAGTTCGGAAAATCCTACCGTGTGATCATACAGGCCGACGGCAAATTCCGTGCAAATCCCGAGGACCTTTCAAAAATTTATGTAAGGAACATCCAGGGAGGCATGGTGCCACTGGGGACCCTGCTTAGCGTAAAGCCTGTTCAGGGCCCTGATATCGTCAAACGCTTCAACCTTTTCAGTTCATCCGATATGACAGCCAATATATCCCCCGGATTTTCAACTGGCCAGGGTATAGATGCCCTCAAAACCGTCGCAGCCAAAACACTTCCTTACGGGTTCGGGTACGAATACTCGGGTATGACACGTGAGGAACTTATTTCGGGGGGACAGGCGCCTATGATCTTTGCCATGTGCTTTGTTTTTGTTTACCTCCTGCTTTGCGCACAGTATGAAAGCTGGCTTCTGCCGCTTCCTATCCTGCTTGCCATGCCTTTCGGAATTTTCGGCGCTTTCGGGTTCCAGTGGATACGCGGTCTGCAGAATAACATTTTCGCACAGATCGGTCTCATCATGCTTATCGGCCTTGTCGCTAAGAATGCCATCCTTATCGTTGAATTCGCCAGGCAGAAATTCCAATCGGGCATGGGCCTTTTTGAAGCGACGGTTGCAGGCGCAAAATTGCGTTTCAGGCCGATCCTGATGACTTCATTCGCATTCATCCTTGGCGTTTTGCCTTTGGTGATAGCTACGGGAGCCGGCGCCAACAGCAGGAATGCCCTCGGAACCTCGGTTTTCGGCGGGATGCTTATCGCAACGATTTGCGGGGTTCTTGTTGTGCCGACCTTATATGTTATTTTCGAGCAGCTTGAGCAAAAACTGTTCGGGAAGAAACATACAGAAACAGAAGCTTCACAAGAGTCAAAATAGTATTCAAATTGTTCAATAATACGATATGATTTCGAAAAAATATATCATTATGGCTATTGCTGCCATTATGATCTTCGGCATTAACAGCTGCAAGATAGGTCCGAATTACAAGCGGCCCCAGGCAGACCTTGGCAAGCAATACAGGTTTGAGGTAAACGGCGACACCATATCATTTGCTGATACGTCCTGGACCTATCTCTTTAAGGATACCGTGCTGCATAGCCTGATTAAAAAGGGCATACAGGCGAATTTCGACCTGAGGATAGCCTATGCCCGGGTGAACCAGGCCATGGCCCAGTTCAAATCGGCAAGGGCCGACCTGTACCCAAGTTTCAGCGCGGAGGGGGCAGCGTCGTATCAGAGTATGCAGAGCCCCGCATCAAAGTCAACCATCCAGTATTCCGATCTCTGGGGAACCGGCAACCTGAGCTGGGAGCTGGATATCTGGGGCAAGCTGAGAAGGGCCAAGGAATCAGCCAGGGCCCAGATGCTCTCACAGGTGGCATACAGGCAGGCGACGTACATTTATCTTATTTCAAGCATTGCCCAGGGGTACTATTCCCTGATCGAATACCGGGAAGAACTAAGGATTACAAGGTCAACGGTTAAAATACGTGAAGAGGCCCTTGCCCTGGTGAGAGCCAAGATGATCGCGGGAACCGCGTCAGGCCTGGTAGTTGCCCAGGCCCAGGCAGAACTGGCTACAGTTAAAACGCAGATCCCCTCACTTGAAAAAGCTGTTGGCATACAGGAAAACGCACTCAGGCTGTTATTAGGCGATCTCCCGGGAAGTGTCATCACCGGCAGTCCACTGATGGCCCAGGTTGATACCAATATTATCCCGAAGGCGGGTATACCCTCACGCCTTATTGTGAGAAGGCCCGACCTGATCGCTGCAGAACAGCAGCTCGTTTCGGCCAATGCCCAGATAGGCGTTGCAAGGGGAATGATGATGCCTACCCTTTCAATTAACGCTTCCGCAGGATATTCAACCCTCGGCGCTGGAATCATCGGCTCAGCTGTTGGCGGATTGGTGGCCCCCATATTCAACTTCGGAAAACTCAGGGCAAACCTTCACAAATCACAGGCTTATCATGAAGAAATACTGGCAACCTACCAGAAAGCAATATATACGGCTATTGGAGAAGTTTCTGACGGTGTGCTCAGTGTTGATAAAACGAAACGGATGGTGGCCGAACAGCAGAACCTGAGGAATGCCGCACAAACTGCTTTTGACCTTTCAAACCAGTTATACAATGCAGGTTACGCAAGTTACCTTGACGTTATCAATGCCCAGAGGCTCCTTTACCAGGCCGAGATACAGCTTTCACAGGCACAATTGAATTCGGTTCAAAGTATAGTTTCGCTATACCAGGCACTGGGAGGGGGTTGGAAATAGTTGTCTTGCGGAAAGAATCTTAATGAACTACAACATGCTGCAAAACAAAAAAACTATCTTCATTGCATTGCTTTTGCTGATGTTCTTTTCCGGGCAACTGAATGCACAAAGTAAAGCAGACAGCATTACCGAAGATTTAAAAAATGAAGTGTTTGGAAGACTTAAGCATTTCACTTTCGGATTTTACATCGATGCTTATTATAACGGGACTATAAACCTCAAGGGCGACACGTCCAATGTTGTTCCTTTTGCTGGCAACTGCCCGGTTCAGGACCAGATACGAATGAATGTCGCAGCCATCGAAATTGGTTATACCGCCGACAGGGTCCGTGGGAAACTTGCGATCCAGTATGGAGATGCCCCTAACCTGCTGGCTGCGCCCGAAGCCCAGTTTATTAAAAATATAAGGCAGGCCAATTTCGGGTTCAGGTTAGGGAAGAAAGTCTGGCTTGATTTCGGATATTTCCTGAATCCTGTGGGCATTGAATCATCCTGGCCTGTACTGAACTATCTGAGTTCGGTCTCAGTAGGCGGATATTATGAGGTGGGTAGTGTTCTGGGGGTTAAATTGTCCTGGAATTATTCAGAAAAATTCTGGGGAGGTATCATGGTCGGCAATAATTATTCCCTTGCCTACTCAAAAAATACCCGCATGGCCGGCCTCACATTTGTATACTACAAACCAATTCCAAATCTCACGTTTAATTATAACAACTTCTTCGGAAACGCATCGCTGGCTGATGCTGAGACCGACCATAATCTGCTTTACAATAACCTCATCATTCAATACCAGGCTACTGAGCAGATAAGCCTCACAGGACAGTTGGACTTCGCAGCACAGACAAACAGCCAGATGCAACCCGACACGAATAAAACAGCAACTATGTTCTCGGGACTTATTCAGGCAAGATACGCTTTCCTGAAAAAATTCTCGGTAGCCGGCAGGTATGAATTCTTTAATGATTACGATGGCTTCCTTTCAGGGGTCTATTATTACTTAGGGAAGCGACGGGGTCTCATGACCCAGGGTTTTGCATTGGGGTTCGAATTTAAACCGTTGAAGATTGGGTATATCCGGCTTGAATACCGGCACCTCTTTGCTGCCGATGGAAATAATGTGTTCAAAAGCGGGAAAAGCGACGAACTGGAGTCAATTATCTTTACTACAGGCGTCAGGTTCTGATTATACGCTCACTTTAAAACGTGAATCCTATGGTGAAAACCACGCTCCAGTCGTTAAGTGCCGGGCCCCCTCCTGAGGGCTTGCTGTCGTAATCATCATAATAAGACAACCCGACAAAGAAATCCCTGAACACCTCGTACTTTGCCGAGAGATTGTATTCCAGCCTGTGCCTCCCTGCAACCGAAAGACTTGGAAAATAATTGAGTCCGGTCGTTATATTAACCTTGGGGTGCCTGTACCGCAACCAGGTGAATTTGGTCGCGACAATTCCTTCGAAATTTGTGGAGGCATTGACTGAGTCAGTTGGTTTTTCCCTGTTGGCAAGCACTCCTCCCATAAAGTAGAACCTGATCGGGTTGGTATGTACAATATCATATCCTGCGCCCAGGCCCAGCTGGTAACGGTAATCCAGGTCCAGCTCGCTGTTCCTCTGCACCTTTGTCCCAAGCCCCATCCAGAATTTCCCCTGGAAAAAATGGCTGTATTCCAGGGCAATGTCATATTTCTGCGAAATCACGACCGAGTCGGAAATATGCTGCTGGCTATAGAACAGGTCCACCGTAAAAGAAAACAGGTCCTTCCTGGCCCGGTAATTAATAACACCGTCGAAATAAACCTGTATGGTATTTGTCGACTTGTAATAGTTTGCCCCCAGGTCAAGTGACCCGTAGAATTTTTTCCAGAACCGCTTATTGATCTTTGTTATTTCAACAATATCCAGGATCCGCTCAGTAACTGTATCATTCGAGATGACAATGCCAACGCATCCGGCCGAATCGGACTTCAGTATGGACCCGTAATAGCTGAAGCCCGATTTTTTTACAAGCTCATAATATTTACCGGAGTGTATTGTCTTGATTTTGTCATATTCGATATATATGATGCTCATCCCTTCGGTACTCAGCTTCAGCTGCCCGCTCTCGTATTTCTTTATCTCGCCGGTGATCTTGTCACCATTCAGCAAAAAGATCGTATCATTTTTTTGGGCAGATGACTTTTGAACGGATACTAACACAGTGAACACTGCAAGTAGAATCACACAGACAGAGCGGCTTGTCAACAGGTTTCCTTTAGTCATACACAGTTTACCGGCAGTTTAAGTGATCAAAAACAATCAGAGTCAATCCAACATCTATCAAAAATAATAAAAAAACTCAAAATTGCGGGATCTATCACATTTAAAATGACTTTCCTGACAATCAGGACATTTTTAGTAAAAAGCTTAACTTTGGCAAGGTATTTGAGGCGTATGTATACCTAATACAACCAACAGTGATCACTTTATCCAGGAACGACATTGAACAGAGGTACCGCAGGGTTTCCGAAGCGATTTACGAGAACCGCTTCAAATCGGCCCTTGATGAGTTCTCGCAGTGGATACGTTTTTCAAGCAGGCAGGAGTTTTATTACCAGCTTGAAACTTGTGGCGATAATTACAGGACCCTGCTGCGTTATGCAGTTGAAGGATACAAGGACCCCCAGCAGGAGACTATTCTGCAAAGCCTTGGAGCATCACTGCTTTCGCTGGCTGATGAATTGCAGCAGAACATGAGGGGACCACTCCTCCCCTTTCAATACAGCGAGAAACAGCAACTTGTAAATTACTACGGGGAAGATCCCGATAAGATCATCACATCCATAGAGGAGATTTTCCTTCATCGTGAAGTAAACAAGCTCATCGATATAACCGGCAGTGAGGAGGAAGGAATGACTGAATCACTCCCTGGCGAGACGCTCGACAGGTTGTTTAAACTCGTCTGGCTGACCGAAAAGATCAAGGACCACCACCTCAGCCTTGCCAGGAGGATCAACCGTTCCTCTACCATCGAATGGTACGAAAAGTCATTGATTGTAAGCGCGCTCACGCTCAGCCTGCTGAATTATTATGATCCCCAGAAATTCACCCTTCTCATCGAATTTGCTGAAGCCGGTGAAAAGCATGTTTCCCAGCGGGCCCTTGTAGGCATTATCCTTGGGCTTATCAAATACGACAGGAGGATCATGTATCATCCTGACCTTCTGGCCAAATTAACCACGCTTACAGCTGACCCTGAAATCCTGAAAAACATAGAAGTGATATTGCTACAGTTCCTGATGGCAAGGGAGACCGAGAAGATTACCAGGGAGTTTGAGGAAGAGGTACTTCCCGATATGAAGAAAATGATGCCAAAGATAGAAGACAAACTTCAGCTTGGCGACCAGACGGAAGAGTCGGACCTGGAAGGGAAAAACCCGGGGTGGAAGGGAATGGTGGATGAAGTTCCCGGTTTGTTTGAAAAGATTGAGAAATTTTCGAAAATGCAGATGGAAGGCGGAGATGTTTTCATGAGCACTTTCCAGATGCTTAAGCGTTTTGATTTTTTTAACAGGATGTGCAACTGGTTCATCCCCTTCCACCGCCATAATCCGGAAGCGGGAGTTCTTTTTCCCGAGAATGATGACCTGAACCGCCGCCTGTTTGACAGCCTCGAACATGCTTTTTATATCTGCAATTCCGACAAATATTCCTTTGTGCTGAACTTCCAGGCCATCCCAGCGGAGCAAAGAAATCTCATCGTTACGAATTTTGAAGCCGAACTTGCCCAGATGAAAGAAATGGCCTCCGAAGAACAGATGCTTGACTCTTCATTGGGGGAGAATGCAATCTTCATACAGTACATACAGGATCTCTACAGGTTTTACAAGATTTTTCCAAACCGGGGAGAATTTGAAGATATTTTCAGGAGAAAGATCTCTTTCGGAGACCTGAATTTCTACACGACCTTTTTCGAAAAAGAAAAATTCACCAATAAGCTGGCCGAATTTTATTTCGAGAAAGGACATTACTATGAGGCCATCGATCTCTATGAATATCTCTCAACAAGGGAGCAGCCTTCGGGGGAATTTTATGAAAAGATCGCTTTCAGCTATCAGAAATTAGGACGATACAGGAAAGCAGTTGAATTTTACAAAAAAGCCGAGTTGTTCGACACTGACCGTCTCTGGATCCTGAAGAAACTTGCCTTATGCTATATCCGTCTGAAGGATTACCAGGGCGCATTGGAATATTTCAATGAAGCCCTGAAGGTTCAGCCCGAAGACCAATCCATCCAGGCACAGCTTGCCCAGTGTTACCTGAATCTCAGGGAATATGAAAAAGCCTCGCAGATTTATGCCCAGCTGTTGTTTTATTCGCCCGGGAACCTGAAATACCTGAGGCCTGCAGCTTATTGTGATTTTGTAACCGGGAAGATCAAACAGGCCGAAGCAGGGTACACTGAGCTTCTTGAAGGAACGGGTAAACCTTCGGCTTATGATTATATGAATGCCGGCCATGTCCAGTTATGCCAGGGGCATCGTAAAATTGCACTCGACCTTTATTCCAGGAGCCTGTCATCCAAAGAATTCAGCGAAAATGAATTCATGGCAGCATTTGATGAGGATGTACGGCACCTTCTCAGGTATGGAGTTACAGCATCTGAGATCCCGCTGATCAAAGACTATTTATCGTTCCAGGCTGAAAGAGCGTGATGATGAGCGTGATGAAGAACGTGAGGAAGGGCGTGCAGATCGTAATGGTCGTGACTGCATCCACTGTCGTGATGATGGCATATGGTATTACACAGGCCACGGCCCAGGCTACTTTCTATCTTACAGGTTCTGAGTACCATTGGACCAGAGGATCTGCCCAACCGTTAGTCCAGCAGAAAGTCAGGTCCATATTAAGTGAAAACAAACTCCGCTCAGTATCCGACAGCAACAAGGCCGACCTGCTCATTAAAATAGGCTGCAATTCATCTTCTAACGGGCAAACCCCTTTTTTTTATTTTGGCAGCCTGGATGCCACGCTGAAGGTATATGATAAAAAAAAGGGAGCAGTTGTTTACACCAATGAGATACGGAAGATCAAGGGAGGCGGCACCACCCAGGCACTGGCCGATGACAAGGTTTATGACAATGCTTCCCAGATCATTGCCGACACTCTCGCCCGCTTTGTTTTCATGTACACCACGGGCAAGCCTTATCCCATCTATAAGAAAGCCTCTGAATTCGAAGTTTTATGCGATGCCGACACCGACATCCCCGAAAACCTGCCCGAAAGGAAGAACACCTATGTGCTCATCATAGCCAATGATGCATACAGCCCTATGCAGATGGCCCGCTGTACCCACGATTCTGTCGACCATCACGCCAGGGATGCCCGTGTTTTCAAGGAGTATGCCATTCGCACGATGGGAATACCTGAAAGGAATGTGCAAACCATCATCAACGCCAAAGCCTTTGAAATGAGGAGGGAGATCATCAGGCTTTCATCATATTCAAAAGGGATACAGGGTAAGGCCGAACTTATATTCTACTATGCCGGCTACGGCTTGATCGATGAAAAAACTTACGAGCCGTATATCCTTCCTGTTGACATTGAAAACGACGACCCGAAATTCGCACTCAGGATCAGCGACCTCTACAAGATGCTGCAGGAAGATGTCTCAAAACGCATCAGCATAATACTTGAAACTTCCTTCCAGTTCGATGCCCTGCAAGCCAGACCGGCAAAGGGTAAGGCGCCAAAGATCGCAATGCTGTATCCCAATGCTCCTGCCAATGCGATTTTAATGGCAGCAGCAAAACCAGGGCAAACAGCCTGTTCGGATGAGCAGGCCGGCCACGGTTTGTTCACCCTCGCCATACTGCAAAAACTCAAAGGAACAAAGGGGAAAGCCAGCCTGAAAGAGGTCTCAGACTTTGTGATCCAGAACGTGAAAGAAGCAAGTATCAGGATGAAATTCAAGGAACAACTTCCCCAGACCCTTGTGGGCTCTTCCCTGAATAAGGAATTTAATACTTCAAAATTTTAACGGACGGATGTGGGGGTGAGTTTGATCATCAAAACATCGTGAGGAGCAAGGGTACCTTTCACATTATCCTTTGAAGAGCCTGTATCCTGGTGCTTCCAGAGATCTCTTATTGCAAAATTCCCGTCAACAGTGAACTTTTTGATCGTGGTTTTCAGATCCTGGTCAAAATTAAGGGGCTGTGGTCCCCGGTTAATGAAGCAGAATGCGTAAGCGCCTCCTTCGAGCGGCTTGAACCAAATCTCGAGGTCCCCGTATTTCATCCAGCGGGTGGCTGAAATGCCCAGCTTATCCTGGTCAATGGCCAGCACCTCCTTATTAGTTAGTATCTCCAGGGTTTCCTTACCCATATTCCTCAGGTCGTTTCCTGCCATGAGCGGGGAAGAGAACATTGACCACATGCTGATGTGCAAACGTTCTTCAGAAGGTGTTAATACCCCGTTCCCTACCTCAAGCATATCGGCGTCATTCCAATGCCCGGGACCGGTATACTGCCCTATGTCGGTAAACAGGTCGATGATCTGCAACACCCCGTTTCCGCCCCAGTAATTTTTACAATCAAAACAATTGATAATATCCTCGGTCGATCTCCAGAGGTGGCCGATGTCCGACGCCCATTCCCAGGGCTTGCTCACACCCCAGTCACAGATGCTATAGACCACAGGCCTTCCGGCTTTATACAGGGCATCCCGCATAATGGTGTATGAGGCTTCCGCATTTTGTTTGCCGTGGTTGCACCAGTCGTACTTCAGGTAGTCTACACCCCATGAAGCATAGGTACGAGCATCCTGGAACTCGTACCCCCTGCCCCCCGGCCTTCCCTGGCAGGTTGCAGTTCCCGCATCGGAATAAATGCCGAATTTCAGTCCCTTTGAATGAATATAATCGCCAAGGCTTTTCATTCCCGAAGGAAACCTCTGAGGGTCTGCTATAATGTTTCCTGATGAGTCTCTCCCGGTTTGCCAGCAATCATCGATAACAAGATACACGTATCCTGCATCCCGCATCCCGTTAGCCGCCATTGCATCGGCGGTTTCGCGGATGGTTTTCTCGTTTATATCACAGCCGAATTTATTCCAGCTGTTCCATCCCATAGGAGGAGTCATTGCAAGGTTCCCGAACTTCTGGGCATTCACGCAAACCGCGGTCAACAGCAGGGTGACAATTAAATATTTTTTCATTAATATCAGAGTTAGGAGATTGAGGTTCCCTGCTTCCTTTCCTTCTCAAGCTTCTCAATCCGTTCTACAATTTTCGGAAAATTACGGAAATAAATGATCGACTTTCTATATTTTGAGACTTCCATGGCAGGAGAGCCAAGATAGCTGAGCCCCGGGGTGGTAAGGCTTTTAGATACTCCTGTAGCCCCTCCCATCGACGTATTATCGGCAATGGTCAGATGTGGAGCCATTGCAACATGTCCGCTGATCAGGCAGTTCTTTCCAACCTTTGTAGACCCTGCGATCCCTGTACCGGCAGCAATATAAGTGTTCTCACCTACCTCACAATTATGGGCCACATGAATGAGGTTATCAAATTTCACCCCTTTCCTGATGATGGTTGAACCTAAGGTTGCACGGTCGATAGTACAATTGGCTCCCATCTCCACATCATCCTCTATGACTACATTCCCGATCTGGGGTATTTTTTTATTCCCCTCATTTTGAGGGACAAACCTGAATCCATCACTTCCAATGACCACACCGGCATGAAAAATGCAGTTTTTCCCGATCACGTTATCTGAATAAATCTTAACTCCGGGATAGAGTATGGTGTTGTCGCCAATCGTGGTATTGTCGCCGATATATACCTGCGGATAGATCTTGACATTATTCCCGATATGGGTATTTTCACCGATAGAAGAATATTCCCCCACGTACAGATTTTCGCCCAGTACGGCTGACTCAGCAATGCAACATTGTTTCGAAATACCGCTTTTGTTATTTTTTATCTGGTTATATAGTTCCAGTAATTTCGCAAAAGCTACCTCGGCGCTGTCCACCCTGATGAGGGTGCTGTTTACCGGGTGTTCCGGTATGAAAGATTTGTTAACAATAACGATGGACGCCTGGGTGGTATAGATGAAATGGGTATACAGCGGGTTAGAAAGAAACGAGATGGAGCCCTGCTTACCTTCTTCGATTCTTGAAACCTGGTTAATGGTTGTTTCCGGATTGCCTTCTACCATTCCGTTTACCAGTTCGGATATCTGTTTTGCAGTGAAGTTCATGATCTGAAAATTAAAGTGGATTTGATTTCGGCGCACAATTTACACATAATTTCCAAGCAAAATTTTCTACCGCACAGGAGGGACAATCTGGTTGCAATTTCCTAATGGAGTTGATCCAACCCATCAAAAAAGGGCCCAAACAATAATACCAACACTTTAACCATTTGATCTTTGACGTGCAAAACAGCTAAGAATGATGTATCTTTGATAAGTCTGTAAACAGGCTATGCAGGTACATCGTGCTAATCAGCAGTTCATGAAAGATATCCATAAAAAATCCGCATCCGGGATCCTTTACCAAAAGTCAGAAGAACTGCTGGTATTGATTCAAAAGTATTTCAATCAGGCCTAGCCGTTTCTCCAAGATCTTTATTATGAGCCCCCACCGCCACCGCAAAAATGAAATAAAACAGTTTCCCATCGTGGGCATCGGTTCCTCGGCAGGGGGGCTAGAAGCATTGGGGCAGTTTTTCTCGAATTTGCAGGATCACAGCGGCATGGCATTTGTCGTCATTCAACACCTCGACCCGAATCGTGCAGGCTTTTTAACCGAACTGCTGCAACGCACTACCAAAATGAAGGTTTTCCAGGCAACCGACCAGCTCAAGGTGAAGCCAAACTGCGTGTATGTGATCCCTCCCAACAAGAGCATGGCTTTGGATAATGGCGCTTTACATTTGTTCAATCCGTTTGAACCCCGGGGACTGCGCTTACCTGTCGATATTTTCTTCCGTTCACTGGCTTCCGAAATGCAGGAAAAAAGCATCGGCATCATCCTTTCGGGTATGGGCCACGATGGCAGCCTCGGGGCACAAGCCATTAAAGAAAAAAATGGCATCGTGCTGGTGCAGGATCCTGCTTCCGCCAAATTCAATTCAATGCCACTCAGCGCAGCAAATGCAGTAATTGCCGATATAGTTGCCGATGCTAACGAATTACCAGGCAAACTGATCGCATACCTTAAAATCATTCCGCCACTTTACCCGGATCCCGATCCAGCGAAAGAACACGAAAGCAATCTCGGGAAAATCATCGCCATCCTGCAAGAACAATCGGGGCACGATTTTTCGCAGTACAAAAAAACCACCTTGTATCGACGTATCGAACGGCGCATGGGAATTCATCAGATAGATAAGATAGGCAACTACCTCGGTTTTTTAAGAAAAAATCCCGGCGAGGTCGAACTGCTTTTCAATGAATTGCTCATCGGCGTTACCAGCTTTTTTCGCGATGCACCCGTTTGGGAAATGCTTAAAGAAAGCGTGCTGCCGGCTTTGATGGATGAACTGGCCCGGGGTTATGAATTGCGTGCCTGGTTACCGGGCTGCTCTAGCGGTGAAGAGGCCTATTCACTGGCTATTATTTTTAATGAATCTCTGGAAAAAAATAAAAATTACAAAAATTTATCGCTAAAAATATTTGCCACTGATCTCAGCCATGATGCAATTGAAAAAGCGCGTTTAGGGGTGTTCCCCTCAACAATTAGGAATGATGTATCGACAGAACGCCTCAACAGGTTCTTTACCGTTGTTCAGGAAAGCTACAAGGTTAACCCTGCTATCAGGGAAATGGTTGTGTTCGCGAATCATAATGTTATCTCAGATCCTCCTTTCACACGGCTCGACCTGATTGCATGCCGCAATTTACTGATATACCTGGAACCCGGATTACAGAAAAAAGTAGTAGAATCATTTGCTTACAGCCTTAATCAGGGTGGTATTCTGGTATTGGGGACTAGTGAAATTCTCGAAAACCAAAATGAAAGATTTGAGAAGATCGATACTGACCTGAAAATTTTCAAACGGGGCACAAACATTCCCGGGGCTGAACCCGTTGATCGGCCAGGTCCTTTTTACAGGGACAATACCGTGCCGGTTGATAAGCATATACCTTTACACCTCCCGAAGAACATTCAATCAATTACCGATCAGCTTTTGCTTCAGCGTTTTCCCCCATGCAGCATACTGATCAATGCCGCCGGCGACATTATATACAAAACTGGCAGCATCGATAAATACATTGAACCTGCTGCCGGAAAAGCTAACATGAACCTTCATGCAATGATAAGCAAAGGTTTGCGCGATGTGCTGCCCGTTGCACTACGCGAAACAGCCCTTACTTTTGATCCGGTTATCAAAAGCAATGTTAAAATTGAAACATACGGGATCACCAGATTTGTCAACATTACTTTTCAGCAAATTGAAAAACCTGTCTCCATACGGGGGATGATTTTAATACTTTTCACCGATGTGCCGGCTGTACTTGAACATCGGGCAATATACCCGAAAAGTGGAAATCAAAATTTACCGCAAAAAGATAAGGACCTCGAGATTGAGCTTCAGCGAACTCAGGAAGATATGCAAATCCGACAGGAGGAAATGCAATCATCCCAGGAAGAATTGCTGACGCTCAACGAAGAATTCCAATCAGTCAATGAGGAACTAATCACCTCAAAAGAGGAGATGCAAAGTCTGAACGAAGAACTGCTCACGGTTAATGCGGAACTGCAGAGTAAATTAGGCGACTTCGTTCTGGCGAATGATGACATGAAAAACCTGCTTAACAGTACAGGGATTGCAACCCTTTTCCTCGATAAGAATTTGAACATTCGCAGGTTTACCGACCAGGTAACCGATATTATGAAACTTCGCAGCAAGGATATCGGGCGTCCGTTTACCGACCTTGTTATCGACCTGGATTACCCCGAAATTGAAAGTCATGCACGCGAAGTTCTCAGAACCATGATATCGGTCGAAAAGACCGTTGCGGGCCGCAACAAAAGGTGGTATAATGTCAGTATATTGCCTTACCGCACGTTATACGAACATATTAACGGATTGGTTATTACATTTACTGATATTACTGTAGCAAAGGACCTGGAGATAAAACTGGAAGCCCTGAATGCCACTCTTACTATTTCCGAAACCCGTTATCGCCGGCTCTTTGAAACCTCAAAAGACGGGATGCTGATCCTCGATGCTGAAACCGGCAGGATCGTAGATGTGAATCCGTTTTTAATTGAAATGCTGGGCTATTCAAAAGAACAGTTTATTGAAAAAGCCATCTGGGAAATAGGATTTCTGAACGATATCATCGCAAACAAAGCTAAATTCTCAGAGTTGCAGCAAAAGGAATATGTGCGGTACGAAGATCTGCCGCTTGAAACCGCCAGCGGACGTAAAATCAAAGTGGAGTTTATCAGCAATGTATATTCAGTAAACAACCTTAAGGTAATCCAATGTCAGATTCGCGACATCACACAACGCGGGCCGGCCGAAGAGAACCTTCAGAAAAGTATGGGAATTCAATCGTAGTAAAATCCATGTCGGAAGTCAAAGCTACATCACAGTATAAGTTTCAGATATGAATAAAGGAAGAAACCCCAAGTTCGAGGATCTTCGCCAAAAAGCCGAAGAGTTATTGGGAAATAAACCCAGTCATCTGCCCGTCAATCCATCTGAAGCCGATTCGCTGAAACTAATCCACGAGCTGGAGGTTCACCAGATAGAGATGGAAGTATTGAATGATGAGCTCATGCTGGCAAAAGAAAAGGCAGAAGTTGCTGCAAAAAGGAATTTAGAATTATTTGATTTTGCACCTGCGGGTTATTTTTCCCTACACCCGGATGGAAGTATTATTGAACTAAACCTCAGCGCGGCAAGAATGCTGGGCAAAAAGCGTTCACAGTTAAAAAACAGCAGGTTGGGCTTTTTCGTTTCAGACGACACGAAACCAATTTTCAATAACTTTCTTGAAAAAACATTTAACAGCAATGCCACAAAGGAGTGTGAGGTGACCCTTTCACTCAGTGCTGAATCACCTAAGGTAGTTACCCTTACCGGCATTGTTGCCGACAAGGGTGATCAATGCATTGTAAACATGGTTGATATTACCCAGCGCAAACAGGCAGAAAAGGAAAAACAAATAAGTGATGCCCTTATCCGCACGCTTTCTTTAGCGATCGAGCAGAGCCCGGTTACCACAGTCATTACCGATTTAGCCGGAAATATCGAGTTCGTGAATCCGAAGTTCACCGAAATCACAGGATACACAGCTGAAGAAGTAATCGGTAAAAATCCCAGAGTATTGAAATCAGGAGATAAACCTGATTCCAAATACCAGGAATTATGGGACACTATCCTTTCAGGTCAAAGCTGGCACGGGATTTTTCAAAACAAAAAGAAAAGCGGCGAACTTTACTGGGAGTCGGCGGTGATCTCACCGGTCAAGGACGAAAAAGGCGTGATCACTCATTTTTTGGCAGTAAAAGAAGACATAACTGAGCGCAGACAAGCTGAGGAAGAAATAAAACTGAAAAATGAGGAACTTCACA
>JBAXBP010000067.1:0-15893 GCA_037141915.1 Bacteroidota bacterium
ATCCCGCCGCAGGCGGTGATGACCAGGATAGAAATGATAAGGAGGATCTTCGTTCTGTTAAGCATGGAATAAGTTTTCTATTTTTGTAAAGATATTTCAATTAACTTGAATACCGATCTCTTTATTGCCCGCCGGATGATCAAAGGCAGCAGGGGTAATTACTCCCGCCCCGTGATCAGGATTTCTATATTGTCTATTGCGTTGAGCCTGACCATTATGTTCGTTTCAATCGCAATACTCACCGGCTTCCAGCAGGAAATCCGCGATAAAGTTATAGGATTTGCAGGACATATTCAGGTCACAAGGTTTTCGGAAAACACAAGCCTCGTGCCATTTCCTGTCGAAAAGCAGCAGGCTTTCCTTCCCGCCCTCCGGCTTCATCCGAAAATAAACCATATCCAGGTTTATGCCACCAAGGCGGGGATTATACGCACTTCGGGACAGATACAGGGAGTGGTGCTGAAAGGGGTAGGCGACGAGTATGACTGGGGCTTTTTCTCAAAAAGGATGGTGCAGGGGCATATCCCGTCGTACGCCGACACCGCGCAAAAGAATGATGTGATCATTTCAAGGTCCCTGGCCGACCTTCTGGAAATGAAAGTAAATGACCCTGTGAGGATGTACTTCATCGTAGGGGATCATACTGTGGGAAGGAAATTCAGGGTGGCTGGGATCTATGAAACAGGTCTTGACGAGTTCGACAAACTGTATGTCATCGGGAACCTGGTCCACATACAGAAAATAAATGGCTGGAATCCAGGGCAGGTGGGAGGTTTTGAGATAGTTCTCAGGGATTTCAGGGATGTGGAGACAATGGGCAAATATGTATATCACCAGATCGGCTTCCAGCTTGATGCGTCAACGATCTACCAGATGTACCCCCAGATCTTCGACTGGCTTGCACTCCAGGATATGAACGTGGTGATCATTCTTTCGCTGATGATAGCCGTATCGGCTATTACTATGATATCGACCCTGCTGATACTGATCCTTGAGAGGACTTCGATGATAGGAGTGCTGAAAGCACTGGGGCTTTCAAACCGCCGTACCCGTAAGATCTTTATGTACCATGCCCTTTATATCCTTGGCTGGGGCATAGGTATCGGTAACCTGTTAGGGTTCGTGCTTTGCCTGCTTCAGCTAAAGTTTGGTATTATCGGGCTGCCCCAGGAATCGTATTATGTATCGGTAGTGCCGGTTCATCTTGATATTTTTAATATATTCATGCTCAACGTGATATCTGTTTTTGCCTGCTACCTTATGCTTGTCATACCTTCATTTATTATCACAAAGATCAACCCCGTAAAAGCAATCAGGTTCTCTTAAAAAATGTTAAATTTACAGGCTTACAGGCCTTAACCAGGAATGATGGGGGAGTATGTTTTTGATTTTGACTACCTTTGCACCTTAATTAAAAATTCCCGCTATTGACTGAAGTCTATCAGAAAATTAAGGAATTGGACGGCAAGCAGCTTTATCACTCTTTCCTTGCCGGTGCCCAAAGGATATTTGAGCAGCAAAAGCTCCTGAATAAAATTAACGTATTTCCTGTTGCTGATGCCGATACCGGCACCAACCTGGCATCCACCATGAGGTCTATCATGGATGCCATCATCCCCACCGACAATCTCAAACAAACGGCGGTAGCCATGGCCGATGCTGCACTCAGCGGGGCAAGAGGGAATTCGGGGATCATTTTTGCACAATTTCTTTATGGTTTCAGTAATGAACTGAGTTCGGCAAGTACCATGGATATCAAATCCTTCGCCGAAAGCATGAAGAAAGCTGTAGCCTATGCCTATGATGCCATTGCCAACCCGGTTGAAGGTACCATACTTACAGTCATTAAAGAGTGGGCCGAGCATCTCGACAGTATCAAGGACAGGATCGATGATTTCATCCGTCTGCTCATCGAAGCCTATAACAAAGCCCTGGAATCTCTTGCGGCTACAACCAGGAAGCTCGAAGTTCTTGCCAAATCGCATGTGGTGGATGCCGGCGCCAAAGGTTTTGTTTTCTTTCTTGAAGGAATAAAGGATTTTTTCACCCTGGGACAACCCGAAACGGCAATCACCACGCATGCCGACCAGAGTGATTTGGAAGAAGTTGAAATTCAGCATGAGGTGATCACATTCAGGTTTTGTACCGAAGCCCTCATCAATGGACAGGATCTCGACCTTAAAAAGATCCGCTCTTACCTCGAGCATTCAGGGGATTCATTGGTTGTTGCAGGATCCCGTACAAAATTAAGGGTCCATATACATACCGACCATCCGATTGAGGTCATGGCCCAACTTCAAAGGTTTGGCGAGATCACCTATCAGAAGGTCGACGACATGGTCTTCCAGAACGCAATACGTGTGGATCGTAAATCGGATATTGCACTGATGACCGATTCGACCTGCGATTTGCCGAAAGAACTGATAGAACGGTACCAGATCCATATTGTGCCGCTGAACCTGCATTTCGGGGAAACATATTACATCGACAGGCTTACAATCAATCCCGAAAAATTTTACCAGAGGCTGGAACAATCTGAGATAAGTCCAACAACATCCCAGCCCTCTGCAAAAGATTTCCAGAATAAATTTGAATACCTGAGCACGAATTATAAAAATATTTTCGGCGTGCATCTTTCATCCGGTTTAAGCGGCACTTACAGTAACTCTTCCATAGCTGCCAGGGATGTTGCTGCACGTACTGGAAAAAGCATAGAGGTTTTCGATTCAAAGGTTCTTACCGGGGCTCTTGGACTGATCATGGTCCGTGCTGCAAAGGCTATTGAAGACGGCATTACTCCCGAAGAGCTTACCTCCAGGATTAAAGGATGGATAGGAAAATCGGGGATCCGGGTGAGCGTGCCCACCCTGAAATATATTATCCGCAGCGGACGTGTCAGCCCGATGAAGAGTTTTATTGCCCGCAAGCTTGACCTGAAACCTATCATCAAACTCAGCGAAGAGGGCAAGGCAGTGCTTTCAGGCAAGTCATTCACAACGAATGGATGCCGTAATAAAGTTATACGCGACATGAGCCGCCTGCTCAGTAAGAATAAAATCTGGGAATACACCATCACCCATGCCGGTAACCCTGAAACCGCAAATTTTTATGCAACGGAGATGGAGAGGCTTACAGGGAAGAAACCCTTATACCTGGATCATGTTTCACCGGTACTGGTAGCAAATACAGGCCCGGGAGCAGTCTGCATTTCCTACTTGCTGGAATAATTTTTTTACCTTTGTTTTTTCAAGGTTAATTCCGTTCAAAGCCTGAATTATGCTGACCGAAATCGCATTGCTCATTGTTATTTATGTGAGCCTGATATTTGTTCTTGCGCTCATCGCCGGGGACAATTCAATAGTGGATATCTTCTGGGGACCGGGGTTTATCCTGATAGCCCTGTATTCCCTGTTCCAGAACCCGGAACCCGACCTGAGGAAATGGATAGTGACTTTCCTCGTGGCTCTGTGGGGTATCAGGCTTAGTGTGCATGTGTTCCTCAGGAACAGGGGCAGAGGAGAGGATTTCAGATACAGGCAATGGAGGGAGAACTGGAATTTTTTTATTGTCCGCAGCTATTTCCAGATTTTCCTGCTGCAGGGGCTTTTCATGTTCATCATTGCATCCCCGGTTTACTATATTAATTTCTGTTCTAAGGAGCCACTTGGTTTCTGGGACACCCTCGGGCTTGTGGTTTTCGGTATTGGTTTCTTCTTTGAGGCTGTTGCAGACCACCAGCTGTCGGAATTTAAAAAGAAGCCCGAAAACAAGGGAAAGATTATAACCACCGGCCTCTGGGAATTATGCCGCCATCCTAATTATTTCGGTGAAGCCCTCATCTGGTGGGGGATTGCTTTTTACGCCATGAATCTTCCCATGGGCTGGATCACCCTGGTCAGCCCTGTCGTTATAACCCTGCTTTTGCGCTTTGTTTCCGGGGTCCCCATGCTGGAGAAAAAATACAGGGGCAGACTCGATTGGGAAGAGTATAAACGGAAGACGGCTGCTTTTGTCCCTAATGTCAAATTTTTATAAACGGCCTATGCTTAACAAATCACTATTGAATCCGCAAAGCATCGTTGTTGTCGGTGGATCAAATGATACCCGTAAACCGGGAGGAGCCATTCTTAAAAACCTGCTCGATAGTAATTATAAGGGCCGGTTATATGTGACAAACCTCAAGGAATCTGAGGTCCAGGGGATCACTAGCTATAAGGACCTGATCGATCTGCCCGATGTGGATCTCGCTATTATTGCGATAGCTGCAAACTGTGTCCCTGAAACAGTTGAATTACTGGCGTACCGTAAAAATACTCGTGCATTTATCGTGCTTTCCGCCGGGTTCAGCGAAGAAAGCCAGGCAGGGAAAGAACTTGAGAAACAACTTGTTGAAGCCGTCAACAGCGTTAACGGAGCCCTGATCGGGCCGAACTGCGTAGGCGTGATGACCCCTGATTATACCGGTATCTTTACCCATCCTGTGCCGAAACTTGATCCTAAAGGCTGCGATTTCATTTCAGGTTCCGGTGCTACCGCCTGCTTCATCATGGAAGCCGGCATACCCAACGGGCTCACCTTTGCGAATGTTTTCTCTGTCGGGAACAGTGCCCAGATAGGTGCAGAAGAAATCCTTGCATACCTGGATGAGAATTACGATCCTGAAACCAGCGCACCGGTCAAGCTCCTCTACCTCGAAAATATTACAAAACCGGAGATGCTGCTGAAGCATGCTTCATCCCTGATAAGGAAAGGCTGCAGAATAGCTGCAATCAAAGCCGGATCTTCCGAAGCAGGCAGCAGGGCTGCCTCATCGCATACAGGAGCCCTGGCAAGCCCTGACGTTGCGGTGAATGCATTATTCCGCAAGGCTGGCATAGTGCGCTGCTACGGGAGGGAAGACCTCATCAGCGTCGCGTCCGTCTTCATGTACCCGAAACTGAAAGGGAAGAACATCGCTGTGATAACCCATGCAGGTGGCCCGGCAGTTATGCTCACCGATGCCTTGTCAAACGGGGGACTGTCGGTACCCCACATAGAAAGTCCTGAAGCGAAAGAACTTCTTCCCCAGCTTTATCCAGGTTCCTCTGTGGGTAATCCTATAGATTTCCTCGCAACCGGCACTGCAAGCCAGCTTGGTCTCATCATTGACTACTGCGACAAGCAGTTCAGCGAGATCGACGGCATGGCGGTGATTTTCGGCACACCCGGACTCACCCGTATTTTCGATGTCTATGAAGTACTGGCCGATAAAATGAGAACTTCGGTCAAACCTATATTCCCCATTCTGCCTTCAGTGATGACTGCTGCGGAAGAGATCTCCGACTTCCTCGGCAAAGGCAAGACCTTCTTCCCCGATGAAGTCAGCTTTGGAGACGCCCTTTGCAGGGTATATAACACCCCGGTTCCTGCACCTGCAGAACCTGAGTTGCCGGAAGTGAATACCGCTGAGATCCGAAGAATTATCTCTTCCTCCGATGAAGGGTATCTCCCGCCTGCTTCAATACAGGCTCTGATGGATGCCGCCGGCATTCCAAGGGCTGGGGAGGCGGTCGTGAAAACCCGTGAGGATGCTTCAAAAGCAGCCGCCCGCCTTGGTTTCCCGGTAGTGATGAAAGTCGTTGGGCCTGTCCATAAATCGGATGTGGGAGGAGTCGTCCTGAACGTCAGGGATGAGAAGGCTGTGTTTGCCGAGTTCGACCGCATGATACAGATCAGGGATACCACGGCTGTTCTTATACAGCCTATGCTTTCAGGAACCGAGCTTTTCGCGGGAGCAAAGTATGAACCAAAATTCGGCCATATGATCCTTTGCGGGATGGGAGGGATCTTTATTGAAGTACTTAAAGATGTGGCAGCAGGGCTTTCACCTCTCTCGAAAGAGGAATCCCTCGCCATGATCCGCAGCCTGAAATCATATAAGATCATACAGGGAACAAGGGGGAAGAAAGGGATCAGCGAAGACGCCTTCGCTGATGTCCTGGTAAGGCTTTCAGCATTACTTAAAGCCGCTCCCGAGATCATTGAACTTGATTTCAACCCACTCCTGGGAAAAGAAGATTCAGTGATCGCAGTCGACGCACGTATCCGTATCTCACGGAACCCTTAACCGCACTTCTTCATTTGTACATTGTACATGGTACATTGTACATCAGTATTACTTCCCCTGTTGCTGAGTTGCCGGCGCCTGCTTGGAATAATCTATTTCCGATCCGAGCACCGAATGAGGTATCAGGTAAACGACAAGGAATACGATAGCTGCTACAACAGGCCAGGTGCGGTTCCCGGGTTTACGGTACTGAACCACCAGTGCGATGATCCAGAAGATCAGCCCGATGAGGGTTTTATTGTCGGTGAGATCATGTCCGAAAGGCCATCCGGTCCAATAGGCATCGAAGGCGTATTTTTGGACAACCGGGCCCAGGATACATCCTCCTGCAATAAAAAAGATGACAGTAAGCCAGGTGTAGGTCCGCACGTGTTTCCCTTTGAATATCGCCTGCAGCCCGGTGATGGTTGAAAGCAGCATAGCGCTGAAAATCACGAAAATATGGAATATCAGCACGCCTAATGGCACACTCCTTTTATAACGGAGGATCACATCATGGTCTTTGCTGAGCTGGTATGTTTCACTTCCCTTGAGCAGGCTCACTTTGTATTCAACCTTGCCGGCCATGGGCTGCTGGGGTATATAGGCGAGGAGATATTCTCCTTCACGCGACATGGGAATGGTTGTCCATGCGTCATTACTTTTATACCGTTTGTAAGTGAATGTCCCGTGCACCGAGGTGTCGGCGATAAGGATTTTCACCGGTTCGTCTTTTCCGCAGGTGCCCGATCTTGTAAGTTCATATTTTACCATGGTCGTTCCAACCATGATCTTGTCTTTTAACGGATATGTGGGTCCTGTAGAACGCTGGTAATGCGCAAAAACAGCGGTGAACAGGATCGCAAATATCCATATGAACAGGTTCTGGTATTTCTTCATTGATTTTGGTTTTTGGTTTTGATGGAGATGCAAAGGTAATTATTTGACTCCATATTTTTCAAACAGCCCGTATACCGCCTGGTGGATGTTCGTCCTGATGTTAAGGTCCCTCAGCTTCTGGTTGGATGCATCGGAACAGACACGGTTTGAAAGAAAAATATACACCAGCCCGTTTGCAGGATCGGCCCATACATAGGTTCCTGTAAACCCGCTGTGCCCGAAACTTTCAGCCGAGGCTCCCTGGCAGGCCGGACTGTCGGGCTTGTAATTCTGAAGAGGCTTGTCGAAGCCCAGTCCCCTGCGGTTCCCGCTTCCGGGAAACTGGCAGCTCGTGAACAGGCGAACGGTTGACGGTCTTATAAACTGCTTCCCTCCATAGCTTCCCTTGTTCAGAAGCATCTGCATGATCACCCCGAGTTCACAGGCGTTTGTGAACAGTCCTGCATGCCCCGAAACACCTCCCAGCATCGCAGCCCCCGGGTCATGCACGTATCCCCTGACCAGCTGTTTCCGGAATTCAGTGTCATTCTCGGTAGGCATTATTTCACCCTGGGCGAAGATCCTGTAAGGATTGAAAACAGTTCTTTGCAGGCCCATCGGAAGGTAAAATGTCTCTTCAAGGTATTGGTCGAAGGGTTTGCCGCTGAGCTTCTCAACGACCAGCCTGAGCAGGTAAAACCCCAGGTCGCTGTACAGGTATTTGCCTTTTTCGCCCAGGGGTGATCTGATGATCTGTTTGAATATGGTATCCCTGTATGCCGCGCTGATGAACAGATTGCAGGCGACTTTATACCTGAAGGTGCTGCTTGAATCCCTGCTGAATATGTTCGTGTCATACCCTTTTGCATTGCTTACTGCCTTGTAAAAAGGTATCCACGACAACAACCCGGCTTTATGGGTCATGACATCGCGTATGCTCAGTCCCGATTTATTTGAGCCTGCAAGCATGCCCAGGAATTTACCGAGGCTGTCGCCTGGATCAAGCCTTCCCTCATCATATAACTTCATGATGGCCAGGGTGGTTGCGGCAACTTTTGTAACCGAGGCGATATCGTAAAGATCAAGGGTTTTCACTTTTACTGTATCATTATACTGCGGATGACCGAATGCTTTGTTATAAAAGACTTTGCCGTCCTTTGCAAGGAGCACCTGGCATCCCGGGTATGCGCCACGTTCTATCCCGTCCGCAACTATTGAGTCAATAATACTTAAGGCTTGTTCAGGCAACCCTATCTCTTCGGGCATTACGAATGAAAATCTTGTTTTAGCGGTCTCTTCACCGGTGCCGTAAGGAAATCCGGCGGAACTCACAGGAAGATGGCCTCTGGCGGTTATCCCCCCGAAAATCACCTCTGCAGCCAGCAGCTGGGTCACAGGGAAATCCTGGTATGCGACGAGCACTGATTCGGAACGCAGGTGCCCGGGGATCAGTTTCAGGGAATACGGGTTGCCGAATACAACCAGGGCCGTCCTTGTAACCTTCGAAAGGGTGTCAACCATATGCAGTGACTGCCTCGAAAGCCTGAAACTGTCGGTGGGATACCCCGTCATATTGTGGAGACCGATGATGAGGACATCATATTTAGCCAGAAGGCCTGTCATGCTGTCGGCTACCCCCTTGCTGAATTGCTGAGGGAGGAAGTAACTGCTGACTTTTGCATAGGTATCCAGGTATTTCGACATCTCGTTCCCCGGCTTATCACCAATGCCAAGGTAAGCGATATGCCTTTTGTCGGGGGAGATCAGGGGGATAAGTCCGAGTTCATTCTTTACCAGCGTCAGTGCTGAAGCAAAGCCTTCTTTCCTGAGCACCTGCGATGGCCGGGCGTTGAGGTCATGGTAAAGATTTTTTGTGCTGACAGGGGTTTTACTAACGCCAAGCCCGCTTTTCAGCATCAGTATCCTGAAACATGCCGAGTCAATCCTCGACCGTGAGATGATATTGCTGTCGGCAGCCGCCATGATGGCTTTGATCGCCACTCCCAGGTCCTGGGGGAGAAGCAGTATGTCGTTCCCGGCCCGGAAAGCCTTAAGTTCTATCTCTCCAGGCTTGTAAAATTTGGCAACACCCTGCATGTCAAGAGCATCGGTTACTGCAAAGCCCCTGAATCCTAGCTGCTGCTTTAGAAGCCCGTTAACAATGGGCTGTGACTATGTTGCTGCGGTATTCTCTGACGAGTCATAGCAGGGGAGGAAAAGATGGGCTGTCATGATGCCTTCTATCCCATTTCTGATCAGTACTTTGAAAGGATAAAGCTCGACCGAATCCATCCTTTCCCTGGTATGCCTGATGATGGGCAGTGTGAGGTGAGAGTCCATATCTGTATCGCCATGTCCCGGAAAATGCTTTGCCACCGCCATAACTCCGTTATCCTGCAAGCCTTTCATGTAACTCAGGCTTTTAGAAGCTACACTGAACCTGTTTTCCCCGAATGACCTGAAATTTATCACGGGGTTACCGGGATTGCAATTGATGTCGGCAACCGGGGCGAAGTTGATGTGGATGCCCATCCTCCTGCAATCCTCAGCTATCCTTGAAGCGACAAGGTAAACCAGGGTGTCACCTGAAACTGCCCCGAGGGTTATGGGCCTGGGAAATGCCGTGGTACTGTCGAGCCTCATCCCCAGTCCCCATTCAGCGTCTATAGCCACAAGCATTGGAACCTTGCTGATACCCTGGAGACGGTTGGTGAATATGACCTGGGCATATGGTGTGCCCTTGAAAAAACAAATGCCCCCGGGCTGAAATTTCTCAACTACTGAGGTCAGACTGTCCCTGTAGGTTGAATCTTTACATGAATATGCCCTGATCATGAAAAGCTGGGCAATCCTTTGTTCGGGGCTGAGCTGCCTGAATACCGAATCGGCCCAGATGCTGTCGGTACGCTGTATCCCCTGCCCCCGGATCATCAGACCTGCAAGGAAGAGAAGGGAAAAAATCAGGACAAGACGTTTCAATGAATTTGCATTTTATTGACATAAAGGTACGGGAGGACAAAAGAAATTAAAATTGCCTTGGGACAAACGAAATATTATCCATACTTATTAACATTAACCCGGCCCGCAGGCTGGATTCCCATATCTTTGACCGGTACCTAAAATTTAACTTTTAAGATGCCGACAACCGACGAGCTGAAGAGAATTTCCACCCAGGTCAGGAGAGATATTATAAGGATGATCAACGCTGTTGCCTCCGGGCATCCCGGGGGATCCCTGGGCGTAGCTGATTTTATGACGGTCCTTTACTTTGAGATCATGCGTCCCTCCACCGGGAGTTTTGACATGGACGGGAAAAATGAGGATCTTTTCTTTCTTTCCAACGGGCATGTCGCCCCTGCCTGGTACAGTGTTCTTGCCAGGTACGGTTTTTTTCCTGTAAAAGAGCTTGGGACCCTGCGAAAACTCGGCAGCCGTCTCCAGGGCCATCCTTCAACCATGGAACACCTTCCCGGCATACGCATGGCATCAGGTTCACTGGGACAGGGGCTTTCAGTCTCCATAGGAGCCGCTCTCGCCAAGAAAATGAACGGTGATAACCACCTGGTCTACACCCTCTGCGGTGATGGCGAACTGCAGGAAGGATCGAACTGGGAAGCCCTGATGTTCGCACCGGCAAAAAAAATCGACAACCTTATTGCAGTGGTTGATTATAACGGGAAACAGATTGACGGACCCGTGGATAAAGTCATGCCGCTTGGAAACCTGAGAGCCAAATTTGAAGCTTTCGGCTGGCAGGTGAGCGATATGGACGGGAATAATATTCAGGAAGTTCTTGACGTTCTTCATAAAGTCAGGACCATGGCAGGAAAAGGAACACCCAATATGATCATCATGCATACACATATGGGTTACGGAGTGGATTTCATGATGGATAACCATGAATGGCATGGGGTTCCTCCTACCAATGAACAGGCTGCAAAAGCCCTAGCCCAGTTGCAGGAAACCCTGGGAGATTATTAGCCTTTATCTATTTTTTCCCGGGCTTTAAAACACTACAGGTTCATGCTGAAAATAAAAAACACACAGTCGCTTTTTCTTATCCTTTCTTTCTTTTTGATTGCACCGGCCGTTTTCAGCCAGGCCAGGAAGGAACCCGAGAAACCCAAGCCAACCACCCGTATCCTGTTTGTATTTGATGCTTCACAGAGCATGTATGGAAGGTGGCAGAGCGATACCAAGTTCAACATTGCTACCAGGCTATTCTCAAGCATCCTCGACAGCCTCAGGAACCTGCCCGACCTTGAACTGGCGCTCAGGGTTTATGGGCATCAGAAACCCTTCCCTCCCCAGGACTGCAACGATTCAAAACTGGAGGTCCCCTTTGCAAAGGACAACGTGAACCGTATCAAACATGTGCTTAAGGTAATAAACCCGAATGGCACAACTCCCATTGCATACTCCCTTTCCCTCGCAACAAAGGATTTCCCTCCCTGCGATCATTGCAGGAATGTGATCATCCTTATCACCGACGGGATGGAGGAATGCGGGGGCGATCCCTGTGCTGTCTCAGCCGAACTTCAGCTGAAAGGAATTACCCTTAAACCCTTTATCGTTGGGATAGGGAAAAATTTCAAGGACCAGTTCGAATGTGTTGGTACTTATTTCGACGCCAGCAATGAAAAGGAATTCACCAATGCACTCAAGGTGATCATTAGCCGTACCCTCAACCCCACCACTATGCAGGTAAACCTGCTTGACCAGCATCATGATCCAACCGAAACGAATGTTGCAATGACCTTTTATGACATGAAGAGCGGGCTGATCAAATACAATTTCATTCATTCCCTGAATGCAAAAGGATTGCCCGATACACTTGATATTGATCCGCTTGCATCCTACAGGATAGTCGTTCACACCATCCCCCCGGTCAGCAAGGATTCAGTTAAGCTTACCCCTGGCAAGCATACCATAGTGGGAGTAGATGCACCCCAGGGGTACCTCACTTTCAAGGCCTCGGGTAATGCAACCCTTAAATACCTTCCTTGTATCATCAGGAAGTCGGGCCAGACCCAGACACTGAATGTACAGCAGTTCGACCAGGTCGAAAAATATATCACCGGCAGGTACGATATTGAGATCCTCTGCCTGCCAAGGATCATAGTAAAGGATGTTGATGTTGCCCAGAGCCATACTACTTTGGTGGAAATACCTTCACCGGGCATCACAGTAATACAGAGGGCGACAAACGGTTACGGCAGCCTTTATCTTGAAGAAGGAAAGGGGCTTACCTGGCTTTACAACCTCAAGGACAGCCCCCAGCAGCAGGAGACACTCTACCTTCAGCCGGGAAACTACAGGGTGGTATTCAGACCAAAATATTCAAACTCTTCCTCTTATACCGAGGAGAAGTCGTTTAAAGTTGAAAGCGGACAAACAACGAATGTTAAAATGTATTCAAACTAATGGAGTTCTGCTCGCACTTTTACATCGCCGCTACGGTAGCTTCGTCGCTCATGCGGGCCAATTGCCTCGGCCATTCAGGTTGCAATTCGCTCCTTGTACCTGATGCGGCTTATGTAAAATGCTTCGCAAAACATAACTTATAATTTGTACATTGTACATGGTACATTGTTCATTTTAAAATAACACACTATGACTGAATATACCAACACCGGTTACAAGGACACACGCTCGGGCTTCGGGGAAGCTATGCATGAACTTGGGAAGACCAATCCCGATGTGGTGGTTTTTTGCGCCGACCTTACTCCCTCAATGAAACTCGAGGCCTTTGCCAAGGCATTTCCCGAAAGGTTTATACAGACCGGGATTGCCGAAGCCAATATGATCTGCATGGCAGCAGGGATTACGATAGGAGGGAAGATCCCTTTTACAGGAACCTTCGCAAACTTCTCTACCGGGAGGGTTTATGACCAGATCAGGCAGTCGGTGGCCTATTCCAATAAGAATGTAAAGATCTGCGCATCACATGCAGGGATCACTCTTGGGGAGGATGGGGCTACTCACCAGAATATGGAAGACCTCGGGATGATGAAAATGCTTCCGAACATGACAGTCATAAATCCCTGTGATTTTAACCAGACCAAGGCAGCTACCCTGGCGGCGGCCCGGTATAAGGGCCCGGTATACCTGAGGTTCGGCCGGCCCAAGGTCCCTAATTTCACTCCTGCTGATCAGCCGTTTGAAATTGGTAAGGCGCTTCTCCTCAGCGAAGGCACCGACGTGAGCATTTTTGCCACGGGCCACCTGGTGTGGAAGGCGCTTGAAGCCTGCAGGCTGCTGGGGGAACAGGGGATCTCATCCGAAGTCATAAATATCCATACCATTAAACCCCTGGATGAGGAAGCGGTGCTGGCATCGGTGAGGAAAACAGGATGCGTCGTGACTGCCGAGGAACATGAAAGGAACGGCGGGCTGGGCGACAGCATAGCGCAGCTGCTGGCCAGGAAATTCCCTGCACCTGTTGAAATGGTCGCTGTTGATGATTCATTCGGGGAAAGCGGAACACCTGAAGAGCTTATGAAAAAGTTCGGCCTCGATACTCCTGACGTGGTAAAAGCGGTACTGGCCGTAATGGCAAGGAAAAAAAACGGGGTTTAAGCCTTCTTCCTGAACATGTTCTGAACAAAGGCCACGATCATCGGAAGCAAGGAAATGAAAATGATCGCTATGATCGCTATGGTGAAGTTGTTTTTAATGAAAGGGATGTTCCCGAAAAAATAACCGCCCATTGTGAACAGTATCACCCATAGCACATTCCCTATTATACTGAAACTGATGAACCTTAAATAGGTCATGCTTCCGACACCCGCAACGAAGGGAGCGAAAGTCCTGATGATTGGCATGAACCTGGCTATGATCAGTGTTTTTCCCCCGTGTTTTTCATAGAAAGCATGGGTCTTATCAAGGTACTCCCTCCTTACCAGGCGGTAGTTCTTTTCGTAAACCTTATGCCCCAGGAACCTGCCGATGAAGTAATTCGTATTGTCGCCGCTGAAGGCAGCACAGATCAGTAAGATGATAAGGGGCATCATCTGCAATGGTTCGCCCGGCATAGCGGCAATGGTGCCTGCAGCAAACAGCAGGGAGTCGCCCGGAAGAAACGGAGTGACCACAAGCCCCGTCTCCATGAAAACAATAAGGAAAAGAATAAGATAGGTCCAGGTCTGGTAGTTGCTTACGATCTCAAGCAGGTGTTTGTCGATATGCAGGATAAAATCGATTAAGTACCGGATAAGTTCCATGTAATCTCAGGTTTGGTGAACGGGCGCAAAGGTAGTCGTTTTTTTGTTTTTGCTAAGGGCTTTCGGTTTTGTCTATCCGTATAAAAGCATCTTTCAGCAAAAAGGGTGTGATGAGGGTTGTAAGCAAAGCCATCATCACGAGAATTGAAAAGAAGGGGATGTCGATAAAGCCTTTCTGAAGGGCTATGTTGGCAATAACCAGTTCCATGATGCCCCGGGCATTTAACCCTAAGCCTATGGTAATGGATTTGAGGTTGTGGAACCCGGCAAGCCTGGCGCCGAAATAGCCTCCGAGTATCTTGCTGAGAAACGAAACAGCAAGGATCACCGTCAGCAGCAAGCCGTTCGAAAGGGCTGTCGCATCAAACTGGACTCCCATGATCGCAAAGAAAATAGGAGCAAGGAAGCCCATGGTAAAACTCGAGGTTGAGTGTTTTACCTGGTCAAATTCTGATTTCCGGAACATTGACCTTGGAAACAACAGGGCTCCGAAAAAGGCTCCGACTATAAAATGAAGTCCGAGTAATTCGGCAATGCTGGCAAAGATCAGCACAAATAAAATAACCATGGCGAACATGGATTCCTTCCCTTTAAGGTAATGAAGGAACTTTTCCATCTTCGGGTTGAGCGTGCTGACCCTTTTTTTCGAAACTGCGATCAGCCGGTAGGCTCCAATGAGAATGAAAATAAAGAAGACAAGTTTTGCGCCTGTGAAAAGAATCGAGAAGGTTACCTCCCTCAGGTTCCCTGATGTGCCGTTATAATCGAGGATGATGCCAAGTATCATCAGCGAGATCATGTCGTTGAAAATAGCTGCCGAAATGATCCTTTGCCCTACGTCGCTCTGTAATTTCCCTAGATCGACAAGAATTCTGATACTGACAGGCAGTGCGGTGATGGCGATGCAAAGGGAAAGAAAAATCGTGAAGATGTTACTGAAATGAAAGAAGTGGCCTACCAGGAAGCCGCTGCCCATGGGAATGGCAAACCCCAGTAAGCCGATCCACAGGTTTTTGCCCCGTATAGAGTTCCTGATCTCTTCAGGTTCAATTTCCATCCCGGCCATGAAAATAAGCAGGAAAACCCCCAGGTCAGCAATGGGTTTAATATCTCCTACAATGGGAATAATATTGAATAATGATGGGCCGAGGATCACACCTGCAATCACTTCGCCTATCATTGCAGGCTGGCCCAGACGTTCTGCGACTTCACCCAGGATCTTGGCCGAAAGCAAAAGGATCAGCAGGTTGACAATAAATGGAAGCTGGGTGTGAAACAGGTGGAACATAATCTAACATGAGCCTTACAGGCTGCAAAATTAGCTATTTCTGATTTGCAAACCGCCTTATTAATTTACCTTTGCCGCGTGGAGCATGATTTTTTTATCAATTTCGGAATTTTTCAGACTTCAGCTGTTGAACTTGCCGCTGTAATATCAGGCCTGGTAAGTGTATGGCTTGTGAAGAAAGAAAATGTTTGGGCTTTCCCAATCGGGGGTGTAAGTGTATTGCTGTCGGCCTATATCTATTTCAGGGGCAATATATTTGCCAATGCAGGGATAAACCTTTTCTACTTCTTCATGAATATTTACGGCTGGTATAACTGGCTCAGGAAAACCGATGGTGACAATCACCTCATGATCACTTCATGCAGCCGGAAAGAAATGCAGTTTTATATTGCACTTATGATCGTATTATTCCTCGGGC
>JBAXBP010000068.1:0-15572 GCA_037141915.1 Bacteroidota bacterium
ATTACGGGGTTCAGAGTTTATTTCATTCTGCGGATGGAGGAGCTACCTGGACTTCGGTTTCGGGAAATCTCGAGGAGCATTCCGACGGATCAGGTTCGGGCCCGTCGGTGCGATGGGCCAAGATCCTGAATTACCAGGGGGATAAGGTTGTTTTCGCAGGGACTTCGGTGGGCTTGTTTTCAACCAGGGCTTTGAAAGGCGACTCAACGGTATGGGTGCAGGAAAGCCCCGATTTAATTGGCAATGTGATCGTTGATATGATAGACGCCCGCTCAACCGACGGCTTCATTGCGGTAGCTACCCACGGAAACGGGGTATACAGTACGTATTACAAGCCTTCGTCGGGAATCGTGAACCGTGATCCGGGAATCGTGATTCGTGAACCGTACCCTGTTCCCTCAAATGGGATTGTGAATCTGCCGGTAAATTGCAGCCGCAACGAAGCGATTGAGATCAGCCTCACCTCCTCTTCAGGACAGGACCTTGGAGTGGTTTGGAGGGGCTCATGCAAAGCCGGGGAGCAGCTGATCAGGCTGAACCTTGAGGGACACCCCGCGGGAGTATATTATGTAACCGCCGCGTCCTCATCCGGCAGACAAACAAAGAAAATAATCGTGAACGGTGAACGGTGAATCGTGAACCGGTAGGTCATTGTTCGAGTAATTCAACTTTTTCCTGGAGGATCTTTAAAGTCAGTTTTATTGTTTTCAGGTGGGTCCTGAATGAAAGAATGGCCAGGCGAAGTGTGTATTTCCCGTTGAGTATGGTGGAGGAAATAAATATGCGTCCGTCTTTCAGCACTTCTTCAACCAGTCGTTTATTGAAGGCATCGGGGTCGCCGGTTTTGGGGATCCAGCGGTAGGTCACCACCGAAAGATCGGGTGCGCATTCAACTTCGAAACCCAGCTTTTGGATCTCGCGGTAAAAATATTTCGCCAGCAGCAATTTTTCCTCCAGGGCGGCAGCAAAGGGCTTTGTCCCGAGCAGCTTCAGCGGCAGCCATAACCTCAGTCCCCTGAAATGCTTGGTGAGTTCGGGCGAAAGGTCGGAGGGCGAGGTTTCATCGGCCGGGCCCTGTGCATCCTGCAGATAGGTTGCCAGGTAATAATGCGAATTTCTGAGGCTTTCCATGTCTTTTACAATAACGGCGCCAAGTCCGTAAGGCAGAAACAGTCCTTTGTGCGGATCGATGCAGATGGAATCGGCTTTTTCAATGCCGGCCAGTTTTTGCTTTCCTTCATCAGTCAGGATGAAGAAGCCCCCGTATGCGGCATCTACATGAAGCCACAAACCATTTGCTGAGGCGATATTCCCTATCCTGTCAAGGGGATCAACGGCGCCCACATCGGTGGTCCCTGCAGAGGCAACGATCAGGAAAGGATTTAGCCCGTTTTCTTTGTCACGGCGGATGTCATTCTCCAGTTCATCCTCTTTTATCCTGTATCCTGCATCCACTTCAACATACCTGAGGATGCATTCGCTAAGTCCAGCAATGCGGATGGCTTTCTGAACCGAGTGGTGGGTTTGCTGTGAAAGATAGATGACCGATTTTTCAATATTTTTCGAATTGATCCCTTTTGCGTCCCTCGCGGTAACTATGGCGATGAGGTTTGCGATACTGCCTCCCGAAGTCAGGTTCCCTGCTGCAGTTTTTGGAAAACCGAGAATATCGGCGAGCCAGGCGATCATCATGTTTTCCATGCGTACTGCCCCGGGTGAGCCAAAGAACAATGCCGCCAGCCGGTTGGTCACATCGGCCAGGTAATCGCCCAGTGCAGAATAATAAATTCCGCCTCCGGGAATGAATCCCAGGTAGCCTCCCGAAGCCGGGTTCAGGCCGTGGGAGTCGACGTTTAATTTTAAAAGTTCCAGGACTTGGTCGATGCTCAGAGGCTCATCCGAAACAGGGGAGTCAAGCAGCCCGATTCCCTTGTCGACCGTGTATTCGTATGCTTTTAAGGTCCCGATCTGTTTCAAAAAATCTTCGCCGTAAGAAATTACTTTTTTGCGTACGGCTTTTCGCTGACCCGTGGTGGGTTCAAGCTGACGTGAGATCTTTTCGAGTTCTTTTATTCTTTGTAACATGTGACGCTAATAATCCTGTAAAGGCATGAAGTGCCGTGAATCGTGAATCGTGAACCGTGAACCGTGAACCGGCTTCCGAGTCACGAGTCACGGTTCACGATCAAAAGTATCACTTTTTAAATTACGGCGGATTAATAGAAAATCAAAAGTTATAAGGACGCATAAGGATCTTGATGTTTGGAAACTTTCGTTGGAACTGGCCAAGGATGTTTTTCAAATTACAGGCCGGTTTCCAAGGGAAGTGGCTTTCACACTGGTGAACCAGATCACACGTTCAGCGATTTCAATTCCGTCGAATATAGCTGAGGGTGCTGGCAGAGTTTCTAAAAAGGAATTTTCGAACTTTATCTCTATTGCACTTGGTTCCGTTTCTGAGCTTGAAACACAGCTTTATCTTGCCCGTGAACTGAATTACACGGTAGATTCGGCTGTGTTTTTGAAAATCGAGAGAGTGGGAAAAATGCTGGTGATGCTGAGGAGAAAGCTGAGGCAACCTCCTCAGCCGTGACTCGTGATTCGTGAACGGGTTACGGTAAAGTATGATCTTTGTCACAACCGCCAGTTATCCTGGTCTCGCCCACACAGTTCACGGATCACGAGTCACGATCTTACGGTTCGCGGTTCGCGGTTTTCCGTTGGATGTAGTCGTTGAAGGAGCGTTCGCCTTCTTCGTTCCAGTATTGATCGTAATAGCTCCAGCGCATGGTGGCGTCGTTGCCGCCGGGGCGCATGCGGTTTCCGTGCCTCCACATGAAATGCCTGCGGCCTGCGTTATGGTGACCTCCGTGATGCATGCTGCCGAAGAGCAGCCTTGCAAGGATTGCAAGTCCGACTGCCTGCCAGTAAGTGATGACTCCAAGGTGGAAGATCACCGGCATCAGCCCGTTCCACAGCCACATGATGATGGCGCCGAAGAGGAAAAGCAGGGCGGTGAATCCTATGACGCCGAGGACTATCCAATGTGCCTTCGGCCTGCGGCCGTTGCAGCAACGGCCTGTATGTGTTTTATTTTCTGTTGTTTCCATGGTTTATATTGTTTTTGTTTAATAAAATCCTGTGTAATTTTGAAAGAGCCCTGTGCTTACGCGATAGCAGGGTTCCTATGGGGATGTCCCATTCGTCGGAAAGCTCCTCGTAGCTTCGCTGCTCAAACTCGGTCGCTATGATCACAGCCTGTTCGTCGGGCCTTAACTGTGCGATGGCCTCCCTGAGCATTTCGGGATCTATGTCGCTGTAAACTGTTTCTTCGTCTGTTTCATTACTGATGGTGTTTAGTAAATAATTTCCTTTTCCCTGGTCCGCGAAGCTTTCGAGGGATACGTTGCGCTGTACCTTTTTTCTCGAGTCTGTGATCCTGTTTTTTATTGAACGGTAGATGTAGGCGCTGAGGTTGCCTACCTGTGTATCAAGGTCAAGCCTGTCGATAAGGCCGAGTGCGACGTCCTGAACTATGTCTTCGGGGGTCGCCCCGAAAAAACGATCGTCGAAATTCTTCCTCACGAAATTCACCAGCTTCTGGTATTCGCTGCGGAAAAAATTATCAACTCTGGTCTTCTGAGGGTTTTGGTCCATAGAAGTGTAGACGACAGATTGGGATTTTATTGCAATGTAATCCAAAAAATCGTTAACCGTGAATCGTGAACGGTGAAAGATTTAGGTGAGACCAGGATAATTGACCATTGAGATAAAGATCAACCATCATCGTAATCCGTTCACGGTTCACGGATCACGGATCACGGTTCACGATTCTGGGGGTCGCCGTGTTCTTCTTCCTTTTCGGGTTTGAACTGCAGCTTGCCGAATTTATAGGTGAGGTTGATCCCGAACGAACGGTAAGGCAGCTGCCTCAGTGAATTCATGGTGAAGTTATCGCCTGCGAGCTGGGTCTTCTGGTTGATGTACTCATTGAAAGGATTGGTGGCGGTGAGAGCGATACTGAATTTCTTGTCGAAGAACTGCTTCCTCACTGCAAGGCTGTAGGTGGTGAACGAAGGTACTTTTCCCTGGACGGTGGTCCTGGGTGAGTTGAAGTTACCGAAAAATTCCACGGCAAGGTTCCATGGAAGCTGGTATGAAACGTTCAGGTTGATGCGGTATTCGAAACTGTTCATAGAAGCGGTTCCCCCTGTGGTTCCTGCGTTGATGTTCTCGACGTAACGGTCGTACATGGAAATATTTGCCCTAAGGTTCAGTCCCTGCACGAGGTTAAATGATCCGTAAAGGTTAAGCCCGTAACGCTGCTCCTTCGAAATGTTCTGACGCATGGTAACGGTGACATCGGTGTACAAAGAATCACCGATCTGGTAAGTGGGATAATAGGTGGTGAAACTCTGGATGTCGTCGATATTGATCCTGTAAAATCCTACTACGTTGATGTTTCCTGCCTTTGCAAATGCCTTCGAATAGCTCAGCTCGAAACCGTGAGAGATCTCGGGTTTCAGGTTGGGGTTCCCTGTGGTGATATTATGCGGGTCGCTCAGGTTGATGAAGGGGTTCAGGTCACGGTAATCGGGTCGCTGTATTCGATAAGAATAACTTAATTTAAGCACATGGTTGTTTTTGAAGGTATGAGCCAGGACCAGCGAGGGGGCAAAGGTGCTGTAAGGGGAGATATCGATGTTTGGATTGTTTGTGTAATGTATCTTTGTTTCTGTGTATTCATACCTGCAGCCTGCTTTGAAATCAAGCCATTTGAACAGCCTCGAACTCAGCGAAAGGTAACCTGCATAAATGTTCCTGTCGTATTTAAGAGTGTATGACTGGGTTGGATCGGGAATGAAACTGTTCTCCGAAAGGGTGAAGATATAAGCGTCGGTGATGCTGTTAAGCTCATACATCACCGCTTTAGCCCCCGTTTCAATATTGAGGACCTCTCCTATTGGCAGGGCGTAATCAAGCGAAAGGTCTGTTTCGCGGTTGTTGCCGGGGTTGTTTCCCTTGGATCCGGTAACTATTGAGTCGGATATTGGGAGGTCCTGGGACTGGAGGTAGGAAGAATAATTTTCGGAGTAACTTGAAGCATACAGGAAATTCAGTTCGTGACCTTTCTGCCTGAACTTATGTTTGTAGCCAATGTTCCAGTCGTATGCGTTGGTCGTGTTGTCGCCCAGGCTTTTCAGCACATTACTCTGGTTGCTGACCTGCTTCCCAGTGCTGTCGTATGCTATCATCTGCTGGGCGGTGCTGCTGTTGGAATGATTGCCGAAATAATTGTAACTGAATCCTGCAGTCAGGTTGTCGGATGTTGAGATCGCCCAGTCAAACCCGACGCCTCCCTGTATCCCGTGCCTGTCGAACTTGCTGGCCCCGGCCTGGGTCATCAGGGTGCTGGTCGTGGTGTCGTAAGTATTGCGTGTGGATGAGTTCAGGGTTGTCGATGGCAGCTGGGCATTCCCGCTGACAAAAGCATTGATCCCGATATGTCCTGTACGTGCGTTGATGTTCACCGAACCATTCTCGAGCCGCGTGCCGAGCGAAAGGGATGCGTTCCCGCTGATCCCGCTGATGGTAGTCTTCTTGAGGATGATGTTGATGATGCCCCCTGTACCTTCTGCATCATATTTGGCCCCCGGGCTGGTCACCACTTCAATGCTCTGGATACGGCTTGCAGGAATTGTCTGAAGCACATCGGTGATATTGTTTCCGAATACTGTGGATGGCTTCCCGTCGATGAGGAAGCGGATGTTGGAATTGCCCTGAAGTTCTACGTTGCCGTTGATATCCACGGTAACCTGCGGGACTTTCTTCAGCACATCAGTGGCGACCCCCGACTGTGAAGTCAGGTCGTTTTCGGCATTATACACCATCTTGTCAATCTTGTTTTCGATGATGTTCTTTTGCGCGTTGACCGTCACGTCGATGCGGTTTGTCACTGAACTACGCAGCTGTATGGTGCCCAGCGATAAGGTGGACCTGCCGTTGACTTTCAATGGCCCAATGGTCTTTTTCTGGTACCCGATGAAGTTGATAACAATGCGGTAAGTGCCCTGGGGGATTTTATCAATGCTGAATTTGCCTTTGATATCGGAAGTGGCGCCGGTGATTATTTTATCTCCGTCGCTGCGATACAGAGCTACGGTTGCGTATTCAACAGGGGCTTTATTCACCGAATCAAGGATGCTGCCTTCGATTTTCCCGTTCGCTGGAGAAGGGCTTTGCTGTGCCTGCAGTCGTATGGCAAGTATAATAAGCAGTGCGAGTAATACGAGTTTTTTCAAAGTATTGATTATGTTCTTCTGATTGTTTCCGGATCACGGTTCACGGATCACGATTCACGGATCACGGTTACTCCATAATGATGAGTGTGCGCTTCACCTCCCTGCTTCCAACGTACCAGTAAAATTTACCGGCTTTAAAGTTAACCGCCGGAATAATGAGCTCCCTCACACCAGGCTTTATACCCCTCCACCAGGCGAGCTTGTTGCCGGCTTCGGCAATGAGGTAAAAGTTAGTGAAAGTGTCAGTAGCCATTTTCCATTTGAATACAACGTCTTCTCCCCTGCTCACCACCATATTGTTTTCTGGTGCGAGCAGTTCAACTGCTTTGTGGACGGTGGCCGCCGGTTTTTGAGGTTCCTGTTGGGATTTGGGGGTGGCTGTAACCGGGGTTGCGGCAGGCTTTATTTCAGACGGGGACTGGTTTGCAGCATTTACACCGGCCGTCGGCTGGGTCTTGACCGGGACCGGTTGCTTAACCGGAACCGCTGTTTTAACAGGGGTTTTTGTTTGCTGTTCAGCTTCATCGGCCACAGGTTTTGGCCTCATGAAAAAGAACCATGCCAGCGCCAGGGCTATGATCAGTAAGACAAACGGCCAAATGATATACCCGGGCTTGAAACCCCGTGGCTTTTCTTCTCGCGCGGTAATCTCAGGAATCTCTAATTCGGGGTTCTCCTTTAAATCCTGTACAATGAGATCATCCCCTGATGCGTTGAACAGTGAAGGGAAAGCCTTACGGAGCCTGAATTTCCTGGCAAACTCATGATCCTCTTCAAGCCTGGTCTCGAAATCAACCAGCTCGTCGTGGTTCAGCTTGCCGTTGATGAACCTCTCAATCAGTTCAATATCTGCCTGGTCTGTATTCATTGAAAAAAAGAGGATTTATGGATAATAACGTCAGCTCCCATATTTTAGCGCGCAAAGTTACTCATTTTGCTGAACCCGTATACCCGGCATCAGTTCCAGTAATGCCCGAGAACGATATAATAGGCCCATTGGTCGGGTCCGGCAGCGACGTCAATGCCCATCCGCATCCTGAAAATACGGGACAACAGGTAACGGAACCCAGCGCCACCGGCCACATGCCAGGTGGGGTCTTCAAGATATTTCGAGCTGCTGAAAGTCTTGCCAACCCCAGCGAATCCCAGCACGCTCCACCTGAGGTTCAGATCAAAACGCTGCTCGGTTTCAAGTTGCAACACCTGGTCTCCCTGGTATACCATTGCTCCTATTCCTCTCATCTTGATGTAGGGAAGCAGGTAGAAAGGCGTAGTACCGCCAGCCCACTGCCAGTCGGCCCTCAGTCCGCAAACCCACCAACGTGAGATGGGTATGAACCCGTTAACGAAGACTTCACTTTTCTCATAGTCATAATCGCTGACAGTCCAGTTCCTTCCGATGCCGAAGGAGGCTTTGGCCCTGATGCCTTTATCGGGTGTGAAAATGGTGTTGCGTGAATCCCATTCAAGGTAAAGGCCGAGCAGGCCTGTGTTTTTCGTCATGCTGGGTTGCTGGTTGAACACTTTTTCAAAGATGTAACCTACAGTATCGCCCAGAGTTGTTGAAACGTTCACGTTGGCATAGGTATAATTAAGACCGACAAACAGTTTGTTTTTGAACAGGTTCTCGCTAACATCCAGGACACCAAGAATGGTTTTCAGCTTGAACAACACTTCCTTTTCACCCAGGTAGGTAAAGTTCCTGTAAAAGTTAATGTTGATGTCGGCATACGCTGCACTGACGGTGTAACGCATGCCTATTTTCGGGAAGGTCCCCTGCCTGGTCGCCCCTACCCCCCAGGTATTGTTAAGGGTCCACATGCCAGCAACTCCCGTGATATCGGGAAAATGAAACTGCTCTTCTTTTGCGGCTGTTTTCTTCGGACTGATGAACACTATGGCCAGGGCCAGGCCGAAATTACCCAGCGAGGGTTCGCTGATAATCACAGGCCAGGGCACGAAGCCATGCATGTTGATCAGGTAATCGCTGAAGTCGAGATTGTGGTCGAGAGTGTCTTTTAAGCTGATCTTTTTCTTTGCGGGTTTGACCTTTGACAGGCTTGTATCTTTAACAGTTAAGTTGTCATTTAAAGGGTTCAGTACCTGTTTGTCGGACAGGACCAGGTCAGTGTTAATATCTCTGCACTGCGCCTGAACCTGGACGTAAAGTACAATTCCAAAAAAGAATGACAGCAAGATTTTGCTGATCTGTCGGAGAAAGAAGTAATGTGTCATGATCATGAATGAATTAATTTCTGACTGATTTACTGCCTCAGTTTATTATGCGGGCGGGCTTGAACCACCCAGGATGCAATCCATGCCTGTGGCAGTGAAAATTACAAATTTTTTTCAAATTAATTCAACCTCATAGAATATTTCAGCTAAGGGATATTCCACAGATTTTTATCCATACCCATCCCTATTTCACCTTTCTTTGTATAAATTCAGCTCCGATGATCAAAATCAGCACTGCTACTTTACTATTTCTCCTGTCTGCATGTTTTATGCTTACGTCCTCTTGCAAGAAAAAAAGCGATGATTCCCCGGTTCCCGGACCGGTGCCGGTTTTGACCACCCTTACTTTCAGCAATGTCCTTCTTTCTACAGCAAAACTCAGCGGGAACATCACAAGTGACGGGGGGACTTTTGTAACAAAGCGAGGTTTCTGCTGGAGCAGGACAAACCAGAATCCCACAATCCAGGACGATACTCTCGTCACAGGTAACGGAGCCGGGTTGTTCTCAGATACCATAAGCGGGCTGGTTGGCCAGACGACATTTTATGTGAGGGCATTTGCAATTAATAACAACGGCACGGGTTATGGATCCATCCTCAGCATGAAAACCATTGATTCCACCATCACCGATATCGACAATAACCATTACCACATCATCCAGATCGGAAACCAGGTGTGGACGGCAGAGAATCTTAAAACAACTAAGTACAGCAATGGAGATGCTGTAAACCACCCCCTGACCCCGGCCGCCTGGAACCAGGCGAAAACCGGCGGTTATTGCGATTACGACAACTATCCCGCTAATTCTGTTGTTTATGGCAGGTTGTACAATTATTACGCGGTGGCCGATTCACGCAATATAGCCCCGGCAGGCTGGCATGTTCCTGATTATAATGAATGGACCCTCATGATAAATTATATCGGAGGCGGAAACACTGCCGGGGGCAAACTTAAGGAAACGGGAACAACCCATTGGGACAACCCGAATACCGGTGCAACAAACGAATTTGGATTTACCGCACTGCCCGGGGGAGCCCGTGACGACCAGGGTGTTTTTAGCGGTATTAAGTCCGGAGGTGTCTTTTGGATAGCCACAACATCAGGTACAGACCTTGCATGGTTTTTCAGTGTGAACAACACTGACCAGAAAGTGTTCTCCTTTACCTGGTTTAAAGGCTTTGGCTTTTCTTTACGTTGCGTACGCGACTGAACTGCAAGCAGTACTTCAACTCCTGCCCGGGTCTTTAAGCTTCAGGGTGAGTATGTTTTTTCCCTTTTCGTAGCTGTATTCGGCGCTGCTGCAGCGTCCTTTAATGAGCATGATCCCCAGGGCATTCTCCTCGCTTTCATCTTCAAGCAGGTTATATCCGGCACCGGCACTTCCGCACACCAGTTCAAGCGTACCTTCCTTCTCCGACCAGAATAATTCAAGGCTGATGTCGCTGAAATCTTTCTGCAGTATCAGCAGCTCTTCGGTGATATGGACCACGTATCCTGCGACTTTCTTTGCAATCATATGCTTTTCGCAGAAGGCTTCCATCTCGCCCTGTATCGCATAAAGGTCAAAATCGCGGCTGGTGATGCGGCGTTCGAAGCTGCGGATGCGGTGAATGAATGCCCTGGTCTTTTCTTTCTGCGGATTGTCGAAGATCTGGTCGGGCGGACCTTCCTCGTAGATCACCCCCTCATCCATATAAAATACCCTCGTAGAAGTGCTCCTGGCAAATTCCATTTCATGGGTAACTATCACCATCGTCATTCCTTCCCTTGATAACCTGCGGATGACCGCCAGGACCTCGCTTACCATCGTGGGATCAAGGGCCGATGTGGGTTCATCGAACAGCAGGATCTCGGGATCCATGGCCATGCAGCGGGCTATCGCGACGCGTTGTTTTTGTCCGCCCGAAAGTTCGTCGGGATAACTGTCGGCTTTTTCAGCAAGTCCTACCAGTTTCAGGAGTTCCCTTGCCTGTTGCTCAGCTTCCGCAGGGCTTTTCTTTAAAAGCCTGACGGGTCCTATGGTAAGGTTTTCGAGTGCCGTAAGATGGTTGTACAGGTTAAAACCCTGGAATACCATGCCCATTCTCTGCCTGAGCCTTGGCACATCGGTATGTTTATCCAATAAAGGGATATCGTCTATAAAAATATCCCCTCCCGTGGGTGTTTCAAGCAGGTTGAGGCAGCGCATGAAGGTGCTTTTTCCTGTTCCCGAAGGGCCGATGATGGAAATGACCTCGCCTTTGTTTATCCGGGTAGTGATGTCCTTCAGCACGACCAGGTCGCCGAAATGTTTCGAGAGATGTTCTGTGCGAATCATGACCTGGCCTCCTTTCTCCTGTTGCTGTGTCTTTTCCTGGGGTCGGCCGAGACCTCGATCAGGTCAAGCCCCCGGGCCAGGAGGTAGGCAATAATGAAATACAGTATAGCCACCATGAAGAGAGGGAAGAACGCATCGAAAGTCCGGCTGCGGATGATGTCGCTGGCCTTGGTGAGGTCCTGCACCGCAATATAACCCACTACGGATGTCATCTTTACCATCGAGATGAATTCGCCTTTGTACACCGGCAGTATGGATCGGAGTGCCTGGGGAATTATGATGAAGCGGAAAGCCTGGAAATTCCTGAAGCCCCCGGCTATGGCGGCCTCCTTTTGTCCTTTGTCAATGCCCTGTATGGAGGTCCTGAACATCTCCGAAACATAAGCCCCGAAATTCATTCCGAAGGCTATCACAGCGACTACCACGGGGTTGATGTTCACCGAAGCGAAGATCACATAGTAAATCATCATCAGAAGCACCAGCACCGGCATCCCCCTTAGAATGGTGATGTACACGCCAGCCGTTCCCGAGAGAGTGCGGTTTTTCGACATCCTCATCCAGCAGATAAGAGCTCCTATGAGGGTCCCCAAGATGGCCGAGAGGATCGAGATGATGATGGTTATTTCGAGGCCGTTAATGATATGGAGGTAACGTTTCTCGAGTATGATGTTGGCGTAAAAGCTATCCTTTACTTTTTGAATGAATGTCCTGTTGTCTGCTGATAACATTTCACCGGCATAAGCGGCCAGGTTTTTTTTAGGGGCTATCACACTGACTCCCGACTCATTGTAAGGATCGCTGAAATCTATTTGTTTTTTCCTTTCATCGGTGATCATAAGGGAGCTTGTGATCAGGTCGACCTTGTTGGTAGAGACCGAAGCCAGCAGACTGCCGAAGGGCAGGTCCACCGGCTCGTAATCCATGCCGAGGTAAGCTGCAAAACGCTTGCCGAGCTCGATGTCAAAACCAATCAGCTGCCCGTCCTTGATCACCGAAATCGGCAGACCCAGGTCGCTCACGATGCCGGGTTTCAGCACGCCGCTAATCTTTGCCGGGTGGGGTATTTCAGGCATGGTTGTAAGCCCCTGGTCCATCCAGCGATTATGCATATCCTTGTATACCCCGTTGGTACGTATCTCTTCAAGGAAGGTGTTGAACTTCTGCCTCAGCACATCATTCTCTTTGTTGAAGCCTGCGGCAATGGAAACGTTGAAAACCGATTCCTCAAGCGCACCAAGTCCCGGGTTTTTCGAGAAAATGTCCCTTAATGCGGTCTGATCCATGAAAGCAACATCGGTCTTTCCTGAATTAAGGGCAAAGAGCATGTCGGAAAGGTTCTGGTATTCGAGGATCTGCGCTTTCGGATAGTTCTTTGTTGCATAGGCGTCGTGTATGCTGCCGAGAAGCACCCCTATGCGCTTGTCGGAGATATCGCCTACATTCTTCATCAGGCCTTTCTTGTTTGCAATGGCTTCGGCTTTGGAAGGAGAAGCATTTCCTTTAACGGCGACGGCAAGTCCGCCGAGGTAATAAGGTTCAGAAAACAGCACTTTTTTTGCGCGTTCTTCGGTGATGGAAAGCCCGGCTCCGACCATATCGACCTTGCCCGAGATCAGCGAGGGGATCATGGCGCCGAAATCCATATCGGTAATCACGAGTTTTTTGCCGAGTTTCCTGGCAATATACGATGCAAACTCTATGTCGAAGCCTGCAATCTGCCGGTTGGCGTCGAAAAACGACATGGGCTCGGTCACCGCGGCGGTGCCGAATCTCAGTTCACCGTTCTTTCCGTCATTCTGTATCAAAGGCATGGGTGCGGGGCTCCCCTTGTCGGGGAACCAGCGCCTGCTCATGGCATCGTAAGTGCCGTCTTTTTTAATTTCGGCGAGGACTTCGTCGATGGCTTTCTTAAGTTCTGGATTCTCAAGTGTCACGGCAAAGCCGTAACGGTCGTCCATGATGACTTCATCAAGCACGGTCAGCCCCGGGTTCTTGGCTGCAATGTTCTTGAGGATGGGCTTGTCATAAGCCGTTGCGTCGGCCTTGCCGTCCCTAACCGCTAATGCACAGTCGAGGACGCTGTTGTAATATTCGAGCTTTGCATCAGGAAACCGCTTAAGCACCATCTGGTCAGCAGCGGTCCCGGTTGGAACCGCGAAGGTATTCCCTCCTTCCAGCATCTTCAGCGTGGTGATTTGTTGTTCTTTCTTACCGCATCCACCCAGCACAATCACCAGCGCCAGGAGCGATATTATGCATGGTTTTATCATTAAGGCTATCCGGATTGAATTCAATCCAAAGATAAACCTTTTACCTGTTGATCAGGACCTTCAGGTGTTCCTGCTGTTTCAGGTCGTTGACAATGATAATTACATACATGCCGGCCGGAAGGCTGTTAAGATCCAGGCGGCATAAGCCGTCGCTGCTCCAGGTATACCACTGATGAAGAACGGTGGCTCCCAGCATACTCCTGACACTGATCTCTGAAGTTTGACCTGTAGCAACGGTGTTTTTCAGAAAAACAACACCCGTAGAAGGGTTTGGAAAAGCCGAAATACCCGTTGCGTTATTACCTTCTATGCCCTGGGAGCTAAAGGCTGCAAGGACCGCTTTCTGGGCGTCAATCTTGCCCCATCCCCAGATGTTGCTTCCTTCTGCCGGAATGTCATGGGTGTATGAATCCCTTCGCGCTCCGTCCTTCAGGATCTGCTTGACCTGCTCGGGTCCGAGTTTGGGGTTGGCCTGAAGCATCAGTGCGATAATTCCGGTGGTCATGGGAGTTGCCATGGAAGTTCCCTGCATCGCGCCAAAGTACCAGGAGGAACCTCCCTTTTCCACTTTCAGCACGGTTTTGCTATAATTCCCGTCATATTTGGGAGAATATGAATTCACTGATGAAACCAACTGCTCTCCGGGTGCTGTGATTTCAGGTTTTGTCCTTCCGTCGACTGTAGGACCCCTGCTTGAAAACGCTGCCAGGTGATCAAGCGAGTCAGAACTGGTCATCGTGTTACCTTTGATATTTACATATTGATATTTAGTGACATAGGCCCCGACCGTAATGATCTTTTTTGAGGTTCCGCCAATCTCGCCAATGGTGCAGACATTATCACCAGCTTTGTAACCTGGCATTTTTATACTGTTCAGGGTATCATAGAGGCTGGCGCCGGTTCCTGTACCGTGGTTCCACAGATTAGCCTGGGTGTTGGTGCTTGTCACCACAAGAGTCACCACGTACTTATTCTTTACACGGTTGACTGCTGTCAGCAGGTTGGGTTTCTGGTTCAGCGGACTGCTGCTGACCCCGGTTACCTGGACACGGATACTGTCACCGCTTATCATCATTACCGAGTCAAATTGTGGATTCGCTGAAGCGGCAAGGAACCTTGTTGATCCAAGTACCTGGAACTGCTGGTTTGTGATAATCACGGATACAGAAAGATCGCTGCCTGCAGATCCCCACAAGTCAATTCTTCCCATGTTGATCTTTACGCCGTTTGGTTCCTCAAAATCCATGAATGTTTTAACGGTGTCACCGATGAAGGTATGAGCAAGGTGAAGGGGAGTATCACCTTCATTACCGGCAGCTCCTGTGACTATCTTGCCCTGGCCTACCAGTCCGTCAATAGTCTGATCCATCAATGATGTACCGTCGTGCGGACCAATATGGCTTCCAAGGCTGAGGTTTACCACGGCGGGACGACCCACTGAGGCGGCATATTTAAAAATATAGTTTATACCATCGGTAATTGCACTTGCAGCTTCACTGGTATTAACAAATACCAGGTCGGCATCGGGGGCAACTCCCATATACTGCAGACCGGGGGTGAGGTATCCGGAACCGCCGGCTATGCCTCCGACATGACTGCCGTGGTCCTCGCTGGTGCTGGACGATTTTTTATTTAGCAGCGCCTGGGTCGTTGAAAGTTCAGTACCATAAGAAAAGCCGGATGGAGCAGGCCCTTGTGTGTTATCCTGTTCCCAGGACCTGACGATACGCAGCTTCGTGCCTGTGGTATCATAAAAGGTGGGATGGGTGTAATCGAACCCATCGTCAACTATTCCGACGACCACGCTGTCGCCAAGGCATTTTCGTTTTATACCTGACCCGGCCTGTACCAGTTTTACTCTAGATTCGGTAGTGGCATTGTCGAGCTTCTTTTTAATGGTGCAATCCGCCTCAACATAGATCAATCCTTTTACATCTTTGAGCTTTTCCAGGGAAAACAGGGGGATCATGATGGACCAGATGTCGCTGATACGGGTATTGATTTTTACTCCCAGGTTTGCCAGGGCTTTTTCATCAATTCCAGGACCAACCTTGACCAGCGCCCCGATATAAATCTGATTATCAAATATCCTGACCGGATAGGATTGTTTCAGTCCGGCTGAAACCTGGGCCAGGCTGCTTTTTAAGGTTGACAGATGCTTAAGCTGCAGCATAAGGGCTTTAGTGTTGGCCGAAAATACTGCATCCTGTGAATAAGCTGTTGCAACACAGGAAAATGCAAGGACGAGAAAAAGATACCTGAATGTTTTCATGGAACTGGGTTTAAACATTAATCTGAATGATTCGGTTTGTTCGATCAATAGGGTATTTTGGTTAAAGGTACAAAATTTGTGTATTAACACCAATTAATGGAGCACAAAATAAGAAAGTTATTCACTGTTGTCCGGTAAAACTTTAAAGTAGGGTTGGCCGGTTATGACCAACCCA
>JBAXBP010000069.1:0-15530 GCA_037141915.1 Bacteroidota bacterium
CTATATAATAAGGCGAGGTTCCCCCTATGGTCCCCTGGTAATTTAGGCGGTAAGCAAACACGAGATATTTTTTCACTATCGAGATGAATTGCCGGTGGGTTATCGATAGTTTCACGAATGCGTACGGACTGTTTCCCAGGAAACTTGGCGCGGCCATGATAAGCACTTCCGACCATATTCCCTTGTTGGGGGCCGCCTCATTGTCGCGGGTGTCATAGATCAGCCCCATCTTTACAAAGGTGAGTGTTCCTCCGTTGGCTTCCTGCGGATTAAGGAGCCCGTACTTCACATAATCGTCCCAGAGCAGCGCAGTATCGGGCAGCTGGTTGCTTTCTTTCTTGCCTGCATTGATCTTGCTGATATCCACGGTCGACATCCGTATATCGAAAAAATTGATACCTGCGAGCCAGCGGACTTTCTGGCCAAATATAGGGCCCTGGAAATCGGCCATGATACGGAACAGCCTTCTTTGGGTACGGTAATAAACCCTGGATATATAATCGCTGCTTCCCTGGGTTTCCAGGGAATGATTGTAGTTGGTTTCATAGCCGTTGAAGCCATAAAAATCGAGGGCCCGTTCGGGAAGATAAGTGATGTCGCCTGTGAACCTTATATGGCCGGGAATGAGCGTTTTCGAATCATAAAAAATCTGGAAGACCGAGCTGCCCTTGGTAAAGAATGAAACTTCCGCATAAAAAGTCTGCCTGTAATCGGGGTAGATAGTTCCATCCCCGTAATCGAATATTTGCCCAAGCACTCCAAGCTGCAGGCCCTGGTCGGCATCGTAGCCGATCACGGGAAGCGCTGCAGGCACCCATCCTTTTTTCCGTTTTTCCTTCTTATGCAGGGTGGTGTCGGCCTGGGCCAGGGCCACCTGGGAAGCGAAGATGAAAAAACCTGTAACAAGCAGGAGTACACTTTTTCTCATCAGGCCTTATTGTTGGTGAAGATGTTTACGATCACTAAAGTCACGGCCGAAACAACGATGGAAAGAATAGCCAGGTCGGCCTTATCCTTGAAAAATTCCATGGGGTTCTGCTGGAACATGGCGATGGCAATCAATATAAAAATATAGGCTATGCCGCTGGCAAAACTTGCAAGAGCCGCCCTGCTGCTGATCTTCCAGTGAAACGAGGCGACCGAGGCGGGGATGATCGTAAACCCTATGCCTGTTATGAATATGATCACTGCTACCAGGTCCCTGAGGAAGAATGCGCCAAGGCAGCTCAGGAAGCTTACCGAGATGATCCCTATACGGGTGATCTGCATACGGCGTTTGTCATCCGATTTCTTCCCGGAGAGCTTATCATACCAGTCTACCGCCACCGAAGAAGCAAGTACGAAGATCTGGGTGTCGGCGGCGCTCATGATTGCCGCAAATATCATGATCAGCGAGGCCCCGAGAAGCTTTCGGGGCAATAACAGGGTAAGGCCTTTGGCAAAGGCATCCTTGGCCTCTATGCCGGGAAGATGGCTGTGGGCCGCAAGTCCCACAATGGTGATTGCAATACCCGTAATCACTGTAAAGATTGCCGACAAAATGAACCCATCCCTGACAATGCGGTCTGAACGTGCTCCGTATACTCTCTGCCAGTATTCGGCGCTCTGGAATATGATAAAGATACCGAAACCTGTAAAGGCAATGGTCATGCCGATGTTCATCCGTGAGAAATCAACAAGCTCCAGGGTGAAATCCTTCTTGTCATCCTGGAATATCACCGAAGCGATCATGATGATAATGACAAGAAGCACGAAATACTGGAAGATGTCGGTGCGGATCACGCTCCTGAACCCGCCGGCCAGAAGATAAGTCATGATAAGGGCAGCGCTCATCAGCAGCCCGGTCTCGTATGACCATCCGCTGATGTGTGCCAAAAGACTGCTTCCCGCAATGAACTGGTTCAACAGCATTCCCGAATAAACAATCAGAAGTATGATGGCCGAAAACAACCCCACAGGCTTGTTGAATTTGAAATAAAACCAGTCGGAAAGCGTGTAGAATTGCTTCTCCCCGCTGAATTTCCTGAGCTTTATCCCGTATGGAATAAACACCAGGAAACCAATTGCCGTGCCTATGAAAACTGCAAAAGCCGACATCCCGAATCGGTAAACATAAGCCGAATATGCCACCAGGGCTGCTCCGCCTATATAACTTGCAACGACTGAAGTCACAAAACCAATGATGCCGATTTTCCTCCCGGCTATCATGAAATCAGAATCGGATTTACGCTTTGAGGCATACAAGCCGATTCCAAGGCTTGTTGAGGCATAAAGAACAAGCAGAAGAATATCGAATGGACTGAGGTTGCTGCCCTGGAGCTGTTCGAAAAACCTGTTCATATAACAAAGATAATAGGATATTCATAAATGTCAAGGGTTCAGATATCAAAAAACATGGCCCGGGATGACTGTCGTTCGTCGAACTTTCCATGACGTTCGACGAATTAATTTTTTCATTGAAGTCGCAGGTGTTTACTTTGCTTAAAATTCAACAGCCATGATAAACTATGCCGATATCCTTTACCTTGAAGCTACGGGTTAGGCCCGGATTTACCAGCATCATCAGGCCTGAGCATGTCATAATTTACCTTGTACAGGTATGCAGGCTCATTATCAGTGGTCCCCATCTGGCAGACTTTGGTCGTGAATTTTGGATATTTGAACTTGATATATTCCACAAAACGCTCAACTGTATTATTGGTATTCCCGTTCCTTGTGGCGCCGTCGGCCCTCAGGCTGGCTGTGAGTATATGGGTGACCCCCGAACGTCTCAATAAATTTACCAGCGTATCCGCAAAGACGATGGTGATCTTATAACCTGTCTCACGGACCCATGAATTAACTGTGTCGAAACTGTCGGTTATGTCGATACGTGCATTTCTCATTTCATGCACCACGCTCACCCTCAGGCTGTCGGGTATCTTCAGAACATAGCAGGGTATCGCTTCTGTTGTCGCTTTCCTCATGATCCCATAACCAACAAGCCACTTTTTGAACTTATAATAAATTTCACGGGGGACGGGATGGTTGCTTATGGAATAATTCTGGATAAACGTATAATGCTGCTTTTTCTGAAGTTCACTCCTGACCATTGAATCACCTGAAATGGCAGGAATTTTTGCGATCCCGAAAAAATCCCTCCCCCTGCTGTATATAAACGAGATGGAAGGTTTGCGGCAGGCTGTAACAGAACCGGCGGGAAGGTTTGTTGAGGTCCATTCGCTGATCCTGCAGTAATTCTGCCAGTCGGGAGTAAGTCCCGAATACTGGTCCTTAATCTGCTTGACCACAAGGATATCCCTGGCAGATCCTTCCAGTGCAAAGACCAGGAGGGCTAGAGAAAGGACAGGCAGAACGAACTGGAAAATCTCCATTTTTTTCAGGCAGAACAGGTAATAAAAGAAGGAGACCAGCAGCAGCAGGACGAGGGGAAAGTAAGAAATGATATAACGGTCCTGCAGCCACATCACCTGCGTGATGAGGAAGATACCAGCCATGGAAACTGCCGTATAAATTATTGTAAATAAGAGGAAAAGGTTTTTCCCTTTAACCATTAAAAGTAATCCGCAAACCGACAGCACGGTCAGTATGGTAAGCCAGGTAAGGGCTGCAGTTTCCCTGCCACCTTCACGCAGTCCCATAAAAACGTATACTGTCTTGGAAATATAATAGTTGGAATTCTGAATAAAACGGTTTATAAATCCCGCCGCATCTTCCACTCCTGAGCCGGGGGAATAATAATCCTTTGCCATGAAACTGCCCGCCTGGCCTGAGAAGATAAAGCCCGCACTTCCCCAGATCATCGATTTGACTGCAAGGAAAACAAGAAAAACCAGGGCGAAGGATCCCGGCAAATACAACATGTTCTTCCATTCGGCCCTGAGGAGGAAAAACACTGCAATTGCAAGTACCGAAGCAAAACCGATAGGGCGGGTCAGGCCCAGCCCCAGTAAGAGGACCGCGATAAGAAGATGGTTCGCTGCCATGGTTTTGAATGAACCTCCCCGGGTCTTACCAACAAACAGCTTAAAGAAAACAAAGAAGGTTACCGATTGAAGGAAGAGGAAGAAGGCCTCGGTGTATGTCTGGCTGGAGTAATACAGTAATGAAGAGTTTACCGATAGCAGGAGAAGAGTGATGGTCATCACCAGGGGAGGAACGTTGTCTTTTAAAGCCCTGTACATGAAATACACGAACCCCAGCATGCAGAGCAGCGAGATGGATTTAAGGGGTATGGCGCTGATCCCGAAAGCCGCAACGAAAGGCCCGAGGAATACAGGGTAAAGAGGCCCCTGGAAGGATGGGAAAACAAAATGATGGATGAAGTCGTAGGCCCTTTCGACGTAAGCCGAATCATCACCTGCCAGGCTGAAACGGATATCAAAAAGAAGAAGGCTGAAAACCACGGTAAGCAGAAGAGAGGCAATCAGGACCTTGCCTGAATGTTTTAACAGGTAGGAATTGGTTTTTGAAAACAAACCAGGCCCGGTGCTGATGTCCGGGGTTTTCCCTTTTTTACCGGGATTGGGTCCTGGGGGATTTTGCTGTGGCCCTATGTTCCGGCCGGGTTTCCTGTCTGACTGTAACTTCTTTTTTGCCATAGGCTTAACATCAGATTTTAACCGGTTTTCTTCGGTATACCATGAAAAGGCAGGTAAAAGTCATCAGCATGCTGAGCATGATGAGAAGAACACTATGGGTGCTGCCGAAGTCCTGGTATTTCTGGCTTATAATCCCCAGGTTTGCAAGATATGAAACTACAATGGCCCCGCTGTTATTGACAAAATGGGCGAAAACGGGAACCCAGATTGAACCGCTCCAGTAAAACAGGTAGCCAAACAGCACCCCCAGGATCATCCTGGGAAGCAGTCCGTAGAACTGCATATGCATGACGGCAAAAAGGAAGCCGGTAAGAAAGATTGCGACATGAATGTTTTTAAACAAGTCCCTGAAAAGCTTCTGTAGTAAACCGCGGAAAATAAACTCCTCTCCCACCGCAGGAAGAATTCCTATCATGAAAATGTTGAACAGGAAATTGCCGAACGATTTTCCTGCAAGAAAGGTGTCGGTAACCTTCCCGGCCTGTTCCTCGGCGCTCTTCATCCAGTCCTCAAGCCCTTTCAGGGCGGGTGGCAGCTTCATCATTTCGTTGATATCGACCAGCCAGTTGATGAAAGGAAGGGAAATGAACATCATCGCAAACACGATAAGATAAATGCTCCCGCTTGCCGTTGTTTTTGCCTTCAGGTATGACCATGAACTTCCTTCGAACAGGTACCCGGCCAAAACCGCAGGGATGATAAACAAGCCGAAGGATTGTGTGACCTGGAAATATTTCAGAAGAGGAAGAGCCCTGGGATCATCCAGGTGGCTGAGGAGAAGGAGGGTTCCTGCCAGGTTGTTATGAAAGACCGGCATTGCAATCAGAAGGGCTACAGCAAAGACTACCAGGAAACATGAAAAAGCAAGGGCAATGGCGAAGACCAGGCGGCTGAATGGATTGAGATTTCCAAGAAAGGCATGTTTCATGAGATGTTGCTGAATTGGCTATTTTTGTGCTAAATTAAATAATTTTGGTAAAGATAGGTGAGGTAGAAGCAGGTGAATTTCCGGTGATCCTTGCTCCCATGGAGGATGTAACGGATTCCCCGTTCCGTTCTATCTGCAAGGATTTCGGAGCTGATGTGCTGATAACCGAATTCGTGGCTTCGGAGGGTCTTATCCGGGATGCCTGGAAAAGCAGGATGAAGATGCAGTTTGAGCCGGGGGAAAGGCCGGTGGGGATACAGATCTTCGGCTCTAACATAGATACGATGATGAAAGCGGCTGAAGCGGCTGAAGCCGCCGGCCCTGATTTCATAGACCTGAACTTCGGTTGCCCGGTACGTAAGATCGTCATGAAAGGCGGAGGCGCAGCCCTTTTACAGGATATACCTAAAATGATCGCAATGGCCGGGGCTGTTGTGAAATCCACGAGGCTGCCGGTTACTGCAAAGACCAGGCTGGGATGGGATGAGAATCATATTGAGATTGTCGGTATCGCCGAGCGGCTTCAGGATGCAGGGATACAGGCGATAAGCATTCACGGGCGTACCAGGTCCCAGTTGTACGGGGGCAAAGCCGACTGGACCCGGATCGGTCAGGTGAAAAGCAATTCCCGGATGCATATTCCCGTCTTCGGCAACGGGGATATAACTTCAGGCCCGGGAGCGAAAGAAATGAAAGAGCGTTACGGCGTGGATGGTATCCTGATCGGCAGGGCGGCAGTAGGGAATCCCTGGATATTCAGGGAAGTGAAATCTTTTTTGGAGAATGGCAGCTTACCATCTCCGCCATCCGTAAGCGAAAGAATAAAAATAATCAGGCTGCAGCTGCTGAAGTCGGTTCCATACAAGGGGGAACGTGCCACCTTGTTCGAGATGAGAAAGATGTACAGTGGCTATTTTAAAGGGATACAGGGGTTCAAACCATACAGGATGCGACTTGTGAATGCAGCTTCGCTTGAGGAAGTTGATTCAATTCTCACCGAAATGCATTATCTTTGAGGTTAAAGAACAGTAAAATAATAAGCAGAATCATGAAAGACTTCAAAAAATATTATCATATACCGGCCCCGCCTAATGAAGTGTATGCCGCGCTGACTAATCCCGTCACCCTTTTGCTATGGACAGGTGAACCTGCAGTCATGACGACAGAGCCGGGAACTGAATTTTCGCTATGGGACGGAAGCATTGTAGGAAAGAACCTTGAATTTGTTGAAGGCAGTAAAATAGTCCAGCAATGGTATTTCGAAGGTCAGCCCGAGGAATCCATAGTTACCATCATCCTTCACGCCGAAGGTAAAGGAACCTCTGCCGAACTGCGGCACAGCAATATCCCTGATACTGAATACAAGGATTTTGTAAACGGATGGGATGAGTATTATTTCGGGGCATTGGCAAGCTTTTATAAAGAGTAAAACAAAAATCCAAAAAAATATCATCATGAAACCTGTTAAATTAACTACCGGCATCGTCGGCATAGTTTCCCTGATGCTGATTATGGCATGCCAATCGCCGGTCTCTCTTACCAGCTGGAAAAACCCCGACGATCATTTCCAGGTCTCCAAAGTTGCAGTTATTCCCCTGTTTACCAAGCTGGAATACGTTAAGCCTTTTGAATATACGATGTGCGCCTATTTTAACCAGCAGGGCCTGAAATGCATAGGTTCCCTCGATTTTCTCAACCCTACGAAATCTTACACTGTTGAACAGGTGAGGGCAAAGATCGACAGCCTTGGAGTCGATGCCGTGCTGATCTTTAAATATACAGGTACCGACAAGGAAACCAGTTATGTGCCGGCAACGTATTATGGAGGTTACGGAAGCTACTGGGGCTGGGGCGGAGGTTTTTACGGCGGAGGAGTGTATTCGGGCGGGTACTGGTCCACGACATCCACAATAAATTTAAAATCGGTAATGTATGACGTTCAGAACACCCAGGCGGCATTCTGGACTGCCGACATCAGTGTGACCGACCTGCAGTATGTTGACCAGGCCGGGCTTCAGATGGCACAGAAAATATATGCCGACTGGCAGAACTACGGTATGATCAAGCCTGTAGCAAAGAAATAAACAGGATTATTTTTTTTATCTTTCCGGAAGGAAGGTTTGGCTGGTGGAATAATCAGAAGTGATTTTCCACCAGTTCTTTTATTCTGCGGAAGGCGGGAGAAGCGGAATTCCAGTTATTCCTGCGTCTCAGCAGGTCGAAGTATTCCTGGGCCTGGGGCAAGGTTTTGAAACCACCCAGGGTTTCAATGCATTCGTTGTATTCACGCAGGTTGCCGTCGAAAAGCTCATTGATGAACATGAACTTGTCGTTGATGCCTATCGATGCCTTGAAGCTATCGTGGCGCGACATTTTGGGCCCCAGGCTTTTCTCCCTGGCTTCTTTCAGCCTTATATTGAATACGGGCTCTTCTGTTGCAAAAAGTTCGAGTTCAGCAATTTTGGACTGGCTCTTCTGCCGGGTCTCCTTTTTTACAACAGGACGGGCAGGGATAACGGGACTGACAGGAATCCCGTCGGGCTCGGCAGGTTCGGGTTCCTCAGGGATAGTGAGCCCGGGTGAAGTTATTTCTGCTGAAACTTCCATGGGAGGAACAGCAGGTTCAGGAATCTGTGAATCAGCAGCATGATGTGCCACATCCTCAAAGCTGACTGAAGGCTCAGGCAGAGGTTCAGCCTGCATACTTTGTTTCACTTCCTTAGCCTGGCCTAATGGCTGAAGTTTAATCGCAGGGGTTGAAGAAGGTGAGTTTACTTTGTCGTGAAAACCCGAAATCTTTTTCTCAACGAAAAGCATGGGGTCGTTTAGCCTTTGCAGGCGGTGGAAAGTCTCGTACAGCTTGCGTACGTTTTCCATGATCATGTCAAACTCGATCTGTGGAATAAAATCCTCATACTCATTGATGATCTCAAACTGTTCGTTGATTGCCTCAAGCAGGATCTGCAGCTCCCGTGTAATAATATGTTTATCCATAACAAGGAATAGATAATATCGGTTCCGGGACCTGCCCGTTGCCGGGTGTCTCCCCCTGCCGGGGGATTTTGCCCGGAGAGATTAAAGGTACATTAATTTATACGGCCTGCGGAAGAATTGTGGATAATTTTTGACAAAAAAATCCGTAAATTTGCAGCCTGATTTTAAACAGTCGTCATATGAAAAAGATCTTATTGTTATTTGCAGCATGCATTCTTGCATTTAATTTCACATCAGTTTCACAAACCAAATCAACACAGAAAGTGGTAAAATTTGTAATTCATACAGACTTCGGTGACATGAAGGGCTTTCTCTACAATGAGACTCCCAAGCACCGCGATAATTTCGTAAAGCTCGCCAAAGAGGGCTTCTATAACGGAACTTTATTTCACAGGGTAATTCCCGGATTCATGATCCAGGGCGGCGACCCCGAATCCAAGACTGCAAAGCCTGGTCAGATGCTGGGTGGTGGTGACCTGGGATATACGATCCCCGCTGAATTCAATCCTGCTCTTTTCCATAAAAAAGGCGCTCTGGCGGCAGCCAGGACCAATAACCCTCAGAAAGCCTCTTCGGCCAGCCAGTTTTATATCGTTGAGGGCAAGAAAATTCCTGCTTCTTCTCTGGGGGCAAAGTATACCGACGATCAGAAAAAGATCTATGAAACTATTGGCGGAGTGTCTTTCCTCGATGGTGAATATACAGTATACGGGGAGATCACCGAAGGTCTTGATATCATCGACAAGATCGCAAACGTTGAACGCGACCAGAACGACAGGCCGAAGAAGGACCTGAAGATGACAGTGAAGCTTTTAGATTAATGTACCATTTACCATGTACAATGTACAAATTGAAAGAATTCGTACAATAAATCGGTATTAACCCCAGGGCAGAGCCCTGGACCCGGGTTCCGCCCCAGAGGGGCGGGGAATTCACCGGGAGAGATTGAAATTTGTACATTGTACATTCTATTTTTTAACAGGTGTTAGAACGTATCAAACAACTTACTGCCGAGATCAGCAACCTCATGGCCAACCAGCCCGATGAGGTGGAACAGCTGAGGCTGAAATACCTCAGCAAGAAGGGGCAGGTTTCTGTTCTGTTTGATGAATTCCGTAATGTACCTGCAGAGCAGAAGAAGGAGATCGGACAGCTGCTCAACCATCTGAAAAACGCCGCCCAGGACAAGATCGAAAGCCTGAAGTCGGCATTTGAAGGCAAGGAAGATGTTCCTTCACGGCTGATGGACTTCAGCCGCCCGGTGGACCATATGGAACCCGGGACTCGACACCCCCTGTCAATCGTAAGGAATGAGATCGTCAGGATTTTCGGTCAGATCGGGTACACTGTCGCCGTTGGCCCTGAAATCGAGGACGACTGGCATAATTTCAGTGCATTGAATTTCCCTCCCGAACACCCTGCCCGGGATATGCAGGATACTTTTTTCATTGCAACTGACCCGGAAATACTTTTGCGCACCCATACTTCATCGGTCCAGATCAGGACCATGGAGACCACGCCCCCCCCGATCAGGAAGATCTTCCCTGGCAGAGTGTTCAGGAATGAAGCCATTTCGGCCAGGGCCCATTGTATCTTTCACCAGGTCGAAGGGCTGTATGTTGACCATAATGTTTCGTTCATGGACCTGAAGCAAACCCTGCTTTACTTTGCCCGTGAAATGTTCGGAGAACATACAGAGATACGGCTCAGACCGTCGTTCTTCCCGTTTACAGAGCCTTCGGGTGAACTTGATGTTTCCTGCAACATATGCGGCGGAAAGGGTTGCAATATCTGCAAATACACCGGCTGGGTTGAAATACTCGGCTGCGGCATGGTTGACCCTGCCGTGCTTGACAACTGCGGAATTGACAGTAAGATCTACACAGGTTTTGCTTTCGGAATGGGGATAGAGCGTATCACCCTTCTGAAGTACCAGGTGAAGGACCTTCGCTTATTCTTCGAAAACGATTTAAGGTTCCTCAGGCAGTTTACCGGGACCATCTGACAGAGTATAATTTGAATACTCGAATACTCGAATACTCGAATTTTGAAGTTCGAATTTAATTCAAAATTCGTTATTCGTTATTCAATTATTCGAGTATTCAATTTTATGATTAAAATTTGTTCCTCCTCAGTAATTTCACCAGCAGCCAGAAACCAAAGATCCCGGCGAGGCAGAAGACGGCTGTTCCGATCAAGCGTGCCTGTTCCCATTGAGAAAGGATGGAAGCCCCGATGATCAAGGCTGCCAGGACGATTGAGATGGCAAGACGGTTGCCCACCGTGTCCATATGTTCAATCAGGGGTTCAAATCCTTTGAGCTCGATTTGTGTCTTAAAGCGGCCTTCCTTTATCCTGCTCATGATCTCGTTAAGATCGGCAGGCAGCTCAGTAACAAACCTGTAATATTCCTTCAATGAATCGAAAACTTCGCGGGCAATCACCCTCGGGTCAAACTGACGCGAAATCAGCTCGGTTGCATATGGTTTCATTTCACTGGCAAAATCAATTTCCGGATTGAGGACCACTGCCACTCTTTCGATAGCCATCAGAGCTTTTGCGAGGAGGTAGATCCCAGCCGGCATTTTCAAACCATAATGGACGAGGATATCCACCGATTCGTTCATGATCTTACCGAAATCCATTTCATCAATGGAGAGGTATTTATAATGAGCCAGTAGTTCATTTATCTGATGTTCAAGCTCAAGTGACCTGGCAAAGTGCCTTTTGCCGGAAACCAGCAGAAGGGCTTCAGTCATACCATGAGCATCTCTTTCGAGGTAGCCAAGTGTGTATTTTCCGAGAAAGTTCAGGTGTTCATCCCTCAGGGAACCCATCATTCCGAAATCGATAAAACTTATCACATTTCCAGGCATTACAAAAATATTGCCCGGATGTGGATCAGCATGGAAGAACCCATGCTTAAAAAGCTGGTCAAACATCAGCCTCACTGCATTTTTCGACAGCAGGACGGTATCAAAACCTGCAGCGTTAAGTGATACCATATCCGACACCTTGATGCCGCTGACATATTCTTCAACCAGGATGCGCTGGCCTGTAAACTGGGTATAGATCCTGGGCACGTAGATGTCGGCATCATTTTCGAAATTATGCCTGAACCTGATCACGCTTGCCGCCTCATGCCTGAAATCCAACTCCTTTTTTATACTGCTCCCGAACTCCTTAACAATCCCAACCGCGTTGATTGCTTCCATCTCGGGATTGTTTTTTTGCATCCTTACAGCAAAATAATTCATGAGATTCAGGTCAAGATTTATTTTTTTATCAATCCCCGGTCTCTGGATCTTTACACAGACTTCCTCCCCGTTCAGCAGGGTAGCCCGGTAAGTCTGGGCCATGGAAGCAGATGCAAGCCTGGTTTTATCGAATTTGCTGAAAATGTCAGTGATGCTGCAGTCGAGATTTTTTTCAATTGCCGCAATGGCAATGTCATCCGGCATAGGGTCGGCCTCATCCTGAAGCTTTTTAAGTTCATTCCTGAGCTCTTCCTCAAGAATGTCGGGCCGGTCGGCAAGTATCTGCCCGAATTTGATGAAGGTCGGGCCGAGTTCTTCCACTGCAAGCCGTATCCTTTCCCATTGATTGTATTTCTCAATGCGGGCAAGTCGCTTCCTGGTAACCAGGTATTTGCCCAAGCCATTCTTACTGACCCAGTCCTGGAAACCATACTTTATTAAAATACCCAGTATTTCCCTGGCTCTTCCGATTTCGTGCATAGCCAGGCCGATTTGGGAGATACGCATAGCTCAGTAATAAAAGCGATAGGGCGAAAGGCGAAAGGCGAAATTATTTCGCTTTTCACTTTTCGCTTTTCGCTATTTATTTTTATGCTTTCTTTACAGGTTTCCCGGCTGGTTTCACAGGGATCTTCTTAGCTTCCAGCTTCTTGATCCTGTCCTCGAGCTTTTTGATCTCATCCTTCGTTGGGATGTTCATTTTCTTAAGCGAGGTCTTCACCAGTTCCTGGAAGTTATCCTCCAGGGTTTTCTTTGTTTCTTCTGATTTTTTCACCAGGAGATCAAGCAGTTTTTGGGCTTCTTCCTTTGTCAGGTTGTTTTCTTTTGCCATTTCCTTTGCTGCTTTCGCAAGTTTTTCGGTGGTCATAAAAGCATAATCAAGGCCTTTATCGATCGATTTTTTAAGTTCTTCAAACATAGATACCTCCTTATTTGTTAATCAAGATTGATTTAGGTTTACTGTCTTTTTTAATTTTCATAAGATGAAGTTCCAGATCGGCCAGGAAACCTGGAAAGTTTTTGAGGCTGTCGACAAGGATCTCAAACCCGGTCAATACATTTGGGATTGCACGTATCGTTTTGAGCATGCGATCAAGCCTGGCCTTTTTAACAGGGCCATCCAGAAGCATTATAAAATCAGTTTGTTTCAATTCATGGAAGAGTATTTTTTCCTCGCTTCGGTTGCTCAGGAGGTAAAAAGAATTCCGGCATTCCTCATCCAAATAAAAATAAAGGCTGAATCCCCCGGGGAAATCATCCATTTTCTTGAAATCCGCAGGCAGGTTCTGGTTAAGGAGAAACGAAAGACGGTAATCTTTGAGGTGGCAGGAAATCCCTAAAATGGTGAAACAGGAAGGTTCTGTGCGTGATTCGAGTACGATTTTTTTTGCCATGACCACAGCGATTGATCATAACAAATATAGTGAAACGTCAGGCTTTTTCCAAGGATTCTCCGTTTATTTTAAGCCATGCTTTCTGGGAAGCACTTTGTTCGGCGCCTTTTATAGAATAGTCCTGGCCCCTGGCCCATGCTTGTCCTTCTACAAACAGTTCCACCAGATACTGTTTATCGTACCCGGTTCCTATCTCCCTGACTACATTGAAATTCATTTGTTTTTTCTCCTTCTGGGCCCATTCAATAATCTTGCTTTTAAAGTTCACTTCCTGGGTCACAAGTTCCCCCATGTCAATATAGTGCCCTATAACCCTCTTTAAAATGATCTTTTGGGTAAAAGCAAAGCCTTTATCCAGGTAGATCGCTCCTATCAGTGCTTCAAATGCATCGCCTGAAAAAGACTTAAACACCCCTGCGGAAGAATTCTCAAGCTGGATCAGGTTGTCGATGCCCATTTTCCTGGAAAGGTTGTTCAACTGGGCCCGGCTTACCAGCCTGGAACGCATTTCGGTAAGGAATCCCTCGTCCTTTGCAGGGAAAGTCCTGAACAGGAAGTCGGCTGAAATGGCATCCAGGATGGCATCGCCAAGGAATTCAAGACGTTCGTTATTGACCCGGAGGTTTTTAATGGTTTCCTGGCTGGCCGACTTATGCGTGAATGCAAGCCGGTATAAAAAAATATTTCCGGGACGGAACCCGAAAATATTCTTTATAGCACGCCTGAGCTGTTTATCGGAATTATTATCGAAGTGGACCGTGTTTGTTGTCCTGAACTTCAAAGCGGGCAGATTAATATTTCTTCACGATCAGTGTGGCGTTATGTCCGCCAAAACCGAATGTATTGCTGAGTGCTGTATTCACAATTCTTTCCTGGGCTTTGTTGAACGTAAAGTTCAATTTGGAGTCCAGTTCGGGATCATCGGTAAAATGGTTGATGGTTGGAGGAACGATATTATTCCTCACAGCCATGACCGCCGCGATGACCTCTACGGCACCGGCGGCACCCAGGAGATGACCAGTCATCGATTTGGTCGAATTGATATTGATTTTGTAGGCCTGCTCCCCGAAAAGTCCGAGAATGGCTTTGGGCTCAGCAATATCACCAACAGGGGTAGAAGTACCATGAGTATTGATATGATCTATATCATAAATTGTCATCCCTGCATCCCTGATGGCATTACGCATTGCAATGATTGCGCCAAGTCCTTCAGGATGGGGAGCGGTCATATGGTATGCATCGGCAGAGACACCTCCTCCTGCAACTTCAGCATAGATTGTAGCCCCTCTTGCTTTGGCATGTTCCAGTTCTTCGAAGATCAATGCACCTGCCCCTTCTCCCATTACAAAGCCGTCGCGGTCCTTGTCGAAAGGCCTTGAAGCCGTAGTGGGATCGTCGTTGCGGGTTGAAAGGGCATGCATTGCATTAAATCCGCCGATACCGGCAGGATTAATGGCAGCCTCGGAACCTCCTGCAACGAAAACATCGGCCATATCGTTCCTGATATACAGCATGGCATCCACCAATGCATTTGCAGAGGAGGCGCAAGCCGAAACGATGGCGAAGTTAGGACCACGGAAGCCGTATTTTATTGAAAGATGGCCGGCTGCTATGTCGGCAATCATCTTCGGGATAAAAAACGGATTAAGGGGGGGAGTGCCGTCACCTTTAGCAAAGGCTGAAACTTCCTGGTAGAAAGTATCCAGCCCGCCGATACCGGAAGACCAGATAACCCCTACCCTGTCCTTGTTGACAGTTTCAAGATCAAGGCCGGAATTAACAACTGCCTGGTCGGCACATACCATGCCGAAGTGTGCGTAAGTGTCGTACTTCCTCACTTCCTTGCGGTCGAAATAATCCTCAGGCTTGAAATTCTTTACCTCGCATGCAAAACGCGTCTTGAATTTGGAGGTGTCAAACCGGGTGATCGGCCCAGCGCCACTGACTCCTTTGACCAAATTATCCCAATACTCCGCCACGGTATTACCCAAGGGAGTAATCGCACCAAGGCCAGTTATAACAACTCGTCTCAAAGCTTTTTAATTAATGGTTAAAAATACTTTTGTCAAAGGAGAACCCCCTGTCAGAGGGGCAATGGTCTTCATAAAAGGAAGGAGTAAAGATCCTTACTTGGTGTTGTTTTCGATATAAGCGATTGCTTCACCGACAGTACTGATTTTCTCAGCCTGATCGTCAGGGATAGCGATATCGAATTCCTTTTCAAATTCCATGATCAGCTCAACGGTATCGAGTGAGTCGGCACCCAGATCATTTGTGAAACTTGCTTCGGGCGTAACTTCGCTTTCATCAACACCAAGCTTATCAACAATGATAGCTTTAACTTTTGCTGCAATGT
>JBAXBP010000070.1:0-15352 GCA_037141915.1 Bacteroidota bacterium
GTCTTACATAACCCTAAAAATAAGGAGTATTAAATGCCAACAGCAAAAAAAGTATGGGGATGAATATTTTGCCAGGGTATTTTTCGGAAAGCCAGGTGAGAGTGTCAATGGTATATGATGGCTTGGGAAGCTTGAATTCGATGTTCGATGATTTGAAACGCTGGTCGTCATCTATCGCCAGGTTTACCATGGAAAGGCGGTGATGATCGGCCAGGAGAGTGGCTTTTTCTTTCAGGGGGTTATGCGGTGAAACCACGAACCAGACCTGGTCTAATCCGCCGTATTCTACCATATAGGCCGCTATCATAAGGTGGCCGTTATGAATGGGATTGAATGAGCCAAATAATAAGCCGGTTTTTGCTTCTTTTTTCACTCCTGGTCCAGAAATTGGTTGACGGCATCAACTGAATCAATGCAGGCTTGCTCCAGAGACTCATTGATGATGGCAAGGTCAAAATTATTTGCAAAGCCCAGTTCGAATTCAGCTCTTTCGAGGCGTTTTCTAAGGGTCTCTTCATTCTCTGTGCCACGGTTCCTGAGCCTGCTTTCAAGAGCTTCAATCGAAGGGGGTTTAATATAAACTGCCAGCGCCTTTGATCCGAACCAGGTCTTCAGCTTGATTCCGCCCTTAACATCAACATCAAAAACCGGAACCCTGCCTTCCTTCCATATCCGTTCAAGTTCCGACTTCAGGGTGCCATAATAGCTCCCCTGGTAAACTTCCTCCCATTCTACAAAGTCGTTCGCCTGTATCCTGCTGCGGAACTCATCCGCAGTCAAAAAATAATAATCTTTGCCATCGGTTTCGTTTTCGCGTTTTGGCCTGCTGCATGCCGAAACGGAGAAGGAAAGCCGGGGCAATTCATTCAATAAGTATGTGACGATGCTGGTCTTGCCGGCACCGGAAGGGGCACACACGATGATGGCTTTGCGTGTCATAAGATGTTCATCAGCTGCTCTTTGATCTTTTCAAGTTCATCTTTCATCTGCACCACCAGCTTTTGCATATCGGCCTGGTTGGCCTTGGATCCCATGGTGTTGATCTCCCTTCCGATTTCCTGGGTAATGAAACCGAGCTTTTTGCCTTGTGAAATTCCTTCATCCATAGTCTCAAGAAAATAGTCACAATGCTTTTTCAGCCTGATCTTCTCTTCTGTAATGTCAAGACGTTCAAGGTAATAGATAAGTTCCTGTTCGAAACGGTTCTGATCGGGGGCCGAGCCGTTGAAATCGGACTTATAATTGGAGAAATCCCTGATCATCTTATCTCGTATGTCGTTCATCCTCTGCTGTTCAAAGGGTTCGATTTCGACCAGGTATTGCAGGATCAGCTGAATTCTTTTTTTTAGGTCTGCCGATAAAATGCTGCCTTCGCCTATCCGGAATTCATCAACAAGGGCAAGGGCATGTTCTATCCCTGCCCTGACCAGCAGCCAGTCATTTTCGGTCAGTTCTTCTTTGGCCGACTGCACAACTTCAGGCATTTTAAGAATGATAGGCAGAAGTCCTTCGGGGCAATCCTCCCTGAGAGCACGTTGCAGGGACTTCAGTTCGGTATGGTATTTCAAAGCCAGTTCATGGTTGATTGAGATCCCCGCTGTTTCAGCTGCAAGTTCAGTGCTGATAAGAAGGTCAACTTTGCCTCTTTCAAGCTTTGAAGAGATAAGGTTCCTGACTTCGTTCTCTTTTTCGCGGAACACCGAAGGCAGCCTTAGCGACAGGTCCAGCTGTTTGCTGTTCAGGCTTTTCGCTTCTATGCTCAGCTTTCGGCTGGTGAACTCTGCAACGGCCTTCCCGTAGCCTGTCATCGATTTGATCATTATGTATGTTTTATGTGGATGTAAATATACGAAAACCCCTGATCGCGGGAAATTCATCTGAGTAAACCTGTTTTTATATTTATCTGTATACAGAGATGATTTTTTATATTTTTGTAAATAGGTGGAATTTTACTTCTGTTTGCTACCGGAGTGGTATTAAGCGATGCATATCACACAAGCCGCATCAGGTGCAAGGAGCTTGTAAAATTCCAGAGGAGCCTGTCTTCATATCGCTCCGCAGCACCGTAGCGGCGGTGTGATGTCCAAGCGAATACCAGTAAGGAACAAAGGTTAAAAAGCTAAGGCTGAAAAAATAAAAAATCATCCCAGGATGCAGTACCAGCTCATCGACGATACACTTAAACTCTACACCCTGATGCTAAACGATATAGCACAGGCTCATGACTATATTATACTTGAGACATACAAATTCGCCAACGACCATATGGGCGAGAGGTTCAGGGATGCGCTCACCAAAAAGGCGAAGGAAGGTGTGAATATCCGCATCCTGATTGATTCCTGGGGCAAGGGCCCGGTCAGTGATGATTTCTTCAAAGAGCTGACGACGAACGGGGGGGAGGTGAAGTTTTTCGAGAAGATCAAAATCAACACCGACCTGTTCACCCGGGGACACCGGCGCGATCACCGCAAGATCATGGTGATCGATGATAAAGTCTCATACCTCGGATCGGCCAATATTACCGGTTATAACCTGAACTGGAGGGAGCTTATCCTCAGGTCGGAAGGCGACCTGGCGGTTCCCCTGAAACAGGTGTTTATGGAAAATTTCGAGGCATTCAATCCATATATCATAACGAACAAACTGAATTTCACCCGCACCATATACCATGGCGATTTCGAGATCATGAGAGACGTCCCTTCTCTCCCTCTTCAAAGGATAAGAAAGAAATATGTGCAGATGATACGCTCGGCTAAAAAATCACTGGTACTTGAAACGCCTTATTTCCTCCCTGGTTACAATCTCAGGAAGTCATTGATGGATACGGCAAAGCGGGGTGTCGACGTGCAGGTGATCATGCCCAAGAATTCGGATGTCAGGATCATAGATATCCTCAGGAACAAATACCTCGGCCTGCTATATAAGAACAAGGTGAAGATCTTTTTTTACGGGCCTTATAACCTGCATGCCAAAATGATGATGATCGATGATGAGATCTTCTCGATCAGTTCGGCCAATTTTGATTACCGCAGTTTCAGGTTCCAGTATGAGGTTGCACTGATAGGTTCGGAACCTGATATTATCAGCCAGCTTAAAACCCATGTTGCTGAGTCCCTTAAAAATTCCGAGGCTTTTATATATGAAGTCTGGGAGAAACGTTCGTGGGTTGAGAAATTCTTCGAATGGTTACTGACCCCTTTCAGGCACCTTCTTTAGCTTATCTTTTATCGAACCACTGTTGACCAGGGCAACCCCGCTGAAGATGAGGATTGCTGCAAGGATTTTGGTCCAGGTGATGTTGGCGCCTCCTATGGTAACCGACACTGCCGAAGCTATAAAGGGCTGCAGGTAAGTGTAATAGCTTACGATACTCGGCATGACCCTTTCAAGGGCATAATTGACAAGGAAATAGGCTATGAAAGTATTCATCACTATCACGTAAAGCACAAGCAGCCAGTTCTTTCCTGAGATGGCAGCATAATGGATGTCAAGGGCCGGTTTGATCGAAAAGGGAAGTACGAACAGGAACCCGAAAATGGATACCCATTTGAGGATGGTGGCGGTGGTGTATTTTGATGTTAATGGCTTTATGAGGACGAGGTATAGCGCATAAAAGATCATATTCCCTATAATGAGCATGTTCCCGAGCGCATGGTTGCCGCTGAAACTCAGTCCGCTGGAATATAATACCAGCAATAGCGCCCCTGATGCCCCGAGAGCGATACCCCCGGCTTTCCTGATGGTTACGCTTTCGCCTATGATTAGGCTTGAAAAGACCAGTACCAGGATGGGGTTGATTACATGCAGGATAGAAGCATCCACAGGTGAAGTGAACGTAAGCCCGATATAGAACAAGGTCTGGTTCAGTCCGAACCCTATGATCCCGAGGAAAGCAAGCATGATCAGGTCTTTTCGCGCAACCTTTTCATGAACAAAAAGTTTCTGGAAAATATAAAAGCATACCACCCCGCCTGCCAGCCTCAGGAAAATCAGCTGCATGGGCCCGAAAATATCGGTGAGCAGGTATTTCGAAATGGAATAATTAATCCCCCATATAAATGCGGTGGCTACTAAGGCCAGGTGAGCTCGCTGATTTTGTGAGGGGACTTTCATTCGCCACAAAGGTACGAATTCCGTGAATCGTGATCCGGATCACGATTCACGGATCACGAGTCACGAGTCAAGGTTCACCGTCAAGAGATTTTGATTTCTTTTTTGGTTTCCAGTTTGGCTTCTTCGCGTTTCGGCATGGTGACTTTAAGAACACCATCCTGATAATCAGCTTTTATAGTTTCAAGTTCAATGGTCTTGGGAAGGGTGAAGGAACGGCTGAAAGAGCCATAGTAAAATTCCTTGCGGGTGTAGTTCCTGCCTTCTTCTTTCTTTTCATCTTCAATTTCAGCAGAAATAGTAAGGATGCTGTTTTCGAGGTGGATCTTGAAATCGTCTTTTTTCAAACCCGGAGCTGCAATCTCGAGCATGAACGAATCAGCCTGTTCTACGATATTGGCTGCAGGATCGGTGATACGTTTTCCGAAGAAATCACCAAGTTCGTTTTCAAAAAAGTTACTCATCATATCCCCTAAGGGGTTTCTCTGGTGCCATCTTATAAGTGTCATGGTTTACCTCCTTTGTTTTTGTTGTTTTTTAAGTTTGCTGATACCGGATATTCAATTTTCATACCAGCCATCAATTTCCCCTGAAAGGCCCGGCCTCGCTGACAAAATGACACTTCAACCCTAATCCAAAACGTCATTCTGTCGCATTTATTTAAAACGCAGTTAACTGCGCCTTGCCAATTGTTGTATTGAGCGAAGCATTCTACAAAAGCCGCATTGTAATGAGCGAAGCATTTTGCATGAGCGGCATCAGGTGCAAGGAGCCTGGAAAAAGTAAGAGGAGCCTATCATCATATCGCTTCGCTGCACCGTAGCCGTGATGCAAAAATGCAAGCGTCAGCGGCGTTGTGATGTACGAGCGACTACCCGCAATGCAGGAAAGTATTCACGAGCTTCAGCACTTCCTTCTCGTTATCCTTGATAGATTCGCGCAGGAATTCATCGTTATAGCTGCGAAGCTTCTTGATGATGCCGTCAATGACGAGAGGAGGAAAAACCCCGTCCTGCTCATAAATAGCCCTCTGCTTCTGCAGTATGCCGGCGCTCTTCCAGCATGAATCGGGAAGATGCTGCAGGTCTTTCACCTTTTGTTTATTCTTTTCATCGAAAATATTGATGTCGACGTAAGTTCTTTCGGCATATTCCAGTGCATCCTTCATTTTAAGACCGTGCCTTGCAGCAACGGTAAGTCCGGCCAGCAGGAGGTAGATATCCGCAGAGCCATCAGGACAACGGAATTCAACGGTTTGCCTGCTTCCGAATCCTTTCTCGGTATCCTTTTCAAAAGGATTGGCGTCGGTGATCATATCGTGTTTGCTGCCCCAGCCTAGGGGAACGCGAACAAGGACCGAACGGTTGCGGTCGCCCCAGCAGATGTTGGTCGGGGCTTCCTGGTGGGGAACCAGCCTGAAATACGAAGTCGGGATAGTGTTCCCGAAAGCGGTAAGCGATTGTGAAAGGTCGAGGTAGCCTGCAATAGCCCTGCGTGCGGTATCGGAAAGTTTGCCGTTGTCGAGCATCTGGCTTTTGTCGTTTTTCATCAGGCGGGTGTGAATATGCAGCCCGCTTCCGGCCTTGCCCGTGGTGATCTTGGGAGCGAAAGTGATGGTAACCCCGTATTTGTAGGCCAGTGAGCGTAGTATCCATTTTGCGATAAGCAGCTGTTCGGCTGCATCTTCCAGCTTCACCGGGATGAATTCGATCTCGTTCTGTTCAAAACTCAGACCTGTTTCAGTAAAATTACCGACTTCCGAATGCCCGTATTTGATATACCCGCCGCAGTTTGCGATGGCATTCATCGCTTCAATACGGAGGTTCTCCCATTTGCAGAACGGGGCCGATTCATGGTATCCTTTCTGGTCGGCGGCTTCAAACAGGTTGTTTTTTTCGGAGATCACGTAATATTCCAACTCGCCCATGACCTCGAATGCAAGTCCGGTGTCCTTTTTGAGAGCTTCATGCGACTTTCGGAGGATATACTCGGGCGAATTGGCAAACGGCAGTCCGTCCTTATCGTAGTATGAACAGATAATATCGATGGCAGGGAACTGCGAAAAAGGATTCACGAAAGCAGTGCGGTAGCGCGGGATCACGTAAAGGTCAGATGATCCTGCCTCGACGTAATGAGGGAACAGGCTTGAGCCGTCGACGCGTTCGCCTGCACTCAGTATGCTGTCGAGATGCTTGCGGCTCTTGATCATGAAGTTCAGTGTCTTCAAACGGCCGTCGGCGCCGGCATACCTGAAATTAAGCATGCCGATCCCTTTGGCTTCTATGAACCTGATGAGATCGCTTTTTGAAAATTCTTCGGATGGCTTGTTGAGAAAATTGATGAGTGGGTTGGGGTTCAGGTTTACTGCTTCGTTCATGGTTGCAAGTATTAGAAATAGTATTCAAAGGCTTGCAAAAGTAAGAATTTTCCGTAAATTTGATACACCGTCAATACATTCTGAATCCTATGCTGGTTAACCTGAACGAACTCCTCTTTTTCTCTTCTTTCCTTGTATTCATCATGCTCATGCTTTTGCTCGACCTGGGTGTGTTCCAAAAAGATTCCCATGCCATGAAATTCAAAGAGGCACTTTCATGGACTATCGTCTGGGTCGGCGTTTCACTGCTCTTTTACCTGCTGCTAAGGTTTCGCGGGAACTGGATACACGGGTTGGATTCCCTTGACGCCATACAGGCGAGGATAGCCAGGTTCCATCATCCGATCAACATCGCAGGTTTAAGCCTGGACGATGCTATCCACAGTTATAATAAAAACCTTTCACTGGAATACCTTACTGGATATCTTATTGAATATTCACTGTCGGTGGATAACATTTTCGTCATTATCCTGATATTCATTTCCTTTAACATCAGGCAGAAATATTACAAAAGAGTTTTGTTCTGGGGTATCCTCGGCGCCATCATCATGAGGTTCCTTTTTATCTTTATTTCCGCCGCCCTTATCCAGAGGTTTGCATGGTTCCTTTATATTTTCGGCGGGATGCTTGTGATCATAGGGTTTAAAATGGGATGGGAGTTTTTCTCAGAAAAAACGGAAGAGAAAATAGATACTCAGCATCACCCGGTCGTAAGATTTATGTCCAAGTATTTCAGGGTAACCAGCGAAGACCATGCAGGAAAATTCTGGATAAGCAAGGGAAATAAGATCTTCTTCACTCCATTGTTCATTGTACTGCTTATCATTGAGTTTTCGGATGTGCTTTTTGCAGTGGATTCAGTGCCTGCCGTATTCTCCGTGACCCGCGATCCGTACATCGTCTTTTTCTCAAATATTTTTGCCATCCTTGGCCTGAGGTCCCTGTTTTTCCTGGTGATGAATGTCATGAACCGTTTCCATTACCTGAAGCTTGGCCTGGCTGTGCTGTTGTGTTTTGTCGGTGTGAAGATGATGATTGCCGAATTCGTTAAACTGAGTACGAACCGGTCGTTGCTCATCATCGCAGGTATACTTGCGCTAAGTATAATTGCTTCCCAGATCCGTTCAGTTATAAAAAATCAACCCCAATGAAAAATCCATACGGAAAAAGTAAACGAAATTCTTTTTCAGCCAGGAAGAGCCTTGGATTCAGGCTTGCGCTTTGGTTTTTCACGGTTTCGGTGATTCCGCTTATTATCATCCCTGTCGTTGGTACGGTTATAACAAAAAAATCCACCGGTGACGCGGCACAGAAGATGCTCACCTTTTCGTTCCACCAGAAATATGACCAGTTTAATACTTATTTCGTGAAGATGCTCGGCAACACCCTTTTGCTGTCGAAGCTGGATTTTATCGTTCCGCTGGTCAGGGATGTAAGTGAAACCATGGCTAAGAAGGGCAGTACATTCACCTCTTTCGTTAAAACCGAGGATTACCTGAAGATCGTGAAACCTGCCGAATCATCTTTCAGGAAAATTGCGGAAGTGACGGGCGTCTATGATATTATGCTGATCGATTCGCATGACAGGATCATTTACACCATGAAGAAAGAAGATGACCTTGGAAAAAGCCTGAGTGAAAATGAGATGGCAACGACCTTACTTGGTGAGACCGTCCATGAAGCCAAACCCTCAGGGGATATTTGCATTTCAAACATTGGGAGGTACTCATACTCAAAAGCAAAAAACTACTATTTCATTGTCATTCCATTGCTCGACGGAAACACCATTTGCGGTTGGATGTCATTTCAGATCCCGGTTGACAATATTGAAGAAATGCTGTTTTCCGAGAATAACCTGGGAGAGACTGCTGCGGCATATCTCGTCGATGATAAAATGAACATCATCGCATCAAGTGATCCGGACAGCCCTGGGTACAGGCTGTTTTCAAGGGCATCCAGCCCGCGGGCAGAAAAACAGCTCCAGATCATGAAATCGGGGACTCCTGTCAATACCGGGTCAGGTTATGAGGTCTCAGAATATACCAATGCAGGCGGATCACAAGTATTAGGGCTCACCATGCCGGTGACATCACTGATGAAATACCACCATAATTTCCAGCTTGTACAGGAAATACATGCCGATGAGGCATACGGGGCTTCGTCCATTATCATCCTCGTCATGCTACCCCTGGTGGGAACCATACTTTTGCTTGTCATCATTTCGGCCTTTTTGCTCATCCGGATGATCGTAAAGCCCATCAATCAGCTCTCGGTATGGGCAGGATCCGTGGCCAGCGGAGATCTCTCGTATATGGAGATAAAAACCAAAGAAGATGAGATAGGGCAGGTGAAATCGGGTTTCACCAGCGTGGTGGATTCTTTCAGGGAAATTGCCGATGTTTCCGAGGCGATGTCCCTGGGAGATTTTGAAAAAAGCGTGGCAGTTCGAGGGCCTGACGACCGTCTTGGAAAATCAGTGAATGAAATGCTGGTTAGCTTTAAATCGGTCATTGCACAGGCTACCCGGATTTCCATGGGTGATTATTCAGGGGATATTGAGCCCAGGAGTGACAAGGACAGCCTGGGGAAAGCACTGCAGCTCATGACAAGGACCCTTCGCGAGAATGCAGCAACAATGGAGCAGCAGGACTGGCTGAAATCGGGCATGGCAGAGCTGAGCCTGAAACTCAGCGGCGACAGGTCGATCCATGAAGTCACCCATGAACTGATCAGGTTCCTTGCGGGTTACCTTGATGCTCAGCTTGGCTTGTTTTATCTTGCAGATGATCAGGGTGAGCTGGTACTGACGGCTACCTATGCCTTCCATGACCGCAAAGGGAATTTCAGCAGGCTTAAGCCGGGTGAAGGACTGGTAGGCCAGGCTGCTCTTGAAAAAGAGATCATCCTGTTCAGGGATGTCAACGAACATGCGCCTGGTCTCAACACCGGCGTGGATGAAAAGATCCCTCATTACTTTATGATTGCACCCCTTGTGTTTGAAGACAGGCTGATAGGAGTTCTTCAGCTTGGGAAGCTGGAAGCATTTACTCCGTTACAAAGAAAATTTGTGGAGCAGCTGCTTGAGCCGGTCGCCATATCGCTGAATACGTCGACCGCCAGGGTCAGGGTGAAACAACTCCTGGAGCAGATGCAGCAGCAGGCCGAACGTTTGCAGGTTCAGCAGGAAGAACTTCGCCAGACGAATGAAGAACTGGAGGAACAAACCAAAGCCCTCCGTCATTCGGAAGAAGCTTTACAGGCCCAGCAGGAAGAACTCCGCGTGATCAACGAAGAGCTCCAGGAAAGGACCAAAGCGCTGGAGGACCAGAGAGATGACATCCGCAGTAAAAATACTGAGCTTACAAGGGCAAGGAATGAAATTGAAGAAAAAGCGAAGGACCTTGAGATAGCCAGCAAATACAAATCGGAGTTCCTGGCTAATATGTCGCATGAGCTGAGGACCCCGCTGAACAGCATCATCGTTCTGTCGCAGCTCCTTTCGGAGAACAAGAAGCAGAACCTTAACGGCAAGCAGGTCGAATACGCCAATACGATAAACAGTTCCGGCAGTGACCTGCTGGATCTCATTAACGAAATACTGGACCTGAGCAAGATCGAAGCCGGGAAGATCGAGCTTCACCCTGAGGCTATGGACCTGAAGGAGATCCTGAACCAGATGAACATGTTCTTCAAGCCTATGGTTGAGAAAAAGGGACTGAGTTTCAGCCTGAATATTGATGAAAAAATCCCTGCAAACATCATTGCCGACAACCAGAGGCTTCAGCAGATACTGAAGAATCTCTTGTCGAACGCCCTGAAATTCACTGAACAAGGGACTGTGAAGCTTGAGGTTGCAAGGCCTGCCGACACAGCGGAGTTGTGAAGGACTGGCCTTATCGCTGAGACTTCCCTGGCTTTTACTGTCAGCGATACGGGCATAGGCATACCACAGGATAAGCTCAAGGTAATTTTCGAAGCATTCCAGCAGGCCGACGGCACGACCAGCAGGCGTTTCGGAGGAACCGGCCTGGGGCTAACGATCTCCAGGTCTTTTGCCCAGGTGATGGGAGGTGATATTTTATTGAAGAGTGTAGAAGGCAAGGGCTCTGTTTTTACTCTTTTCCTCCCCGAAAAATATGAGGAAGGCCTGAAAACAATCCATAGCATGAAACCGGAGCCCCGGCCGCCGGTTACTGACAAACCAAAACCGATTCAAACCAGGCCTGTGGTGAACGAGAACCCTGCGAATGACGACAGGGACAGCCTGCAAAAAGGGGATAAGGTGTTACTGATCATTGAGGATGATCCTTCGTTTTCGAAAATACTGTTCGACTTTGCCGGAGACAAAGGGTATAAATGCCTGGTGGCCATGGATGGTGAAAGCGGTTTGTACCTGGCCGACCTGCATGTGCCCAGTGCCATTATCCTGGATATCGGGCTCCCGGGAATCAACGGATGGGAGGTCATGGAACGGCTGCACCAGGATTCCAAGACCAGGCATATACCGGTGCATTTTATCTCGGCACTGGATAAATCAAAGGATGCGCTTCAGATGGGCGCCATCGGCTACCTCACCAAACCTGTCAGTGTTGATAAGCTGCGCGAAGCTTTCGGGCGTATCGAGGATGTCATCAGCAAGCCGATGAAAAAGCTTTTAGTGGTTGACGACGATCTGATTACCCGCAAGAGCATCGTGGCGCTGATCGGCAATGGGGATGTCTCCACGACTTCTGTCTCGGGTGGGGCAGAAGCATACCGATTGCTCGACAAAGAGAATTTCGACTGCATGATCCTTGACCTCGGGCTCACCGACATGAGCGGTTATGATCTCATCGAAAAGATCAGGGCCAACAATAAACTTGCCAACCTGCCTATCATTATTTATACCGGCAGCGAACTTACCCGTGAGGAGGAGGAACGGCTGCAGAAATATGCCGACAGTATTATCATCAAAGGTGTGAGGTCGCCCGAACGACTTCTTGCCGAAACTTCGCTCTTCCTTCACAGAGTTGAAGCCAACCTGCCCAAGGAAAAGCAGGATATGATAAGGATGCTGTACAGCCAGGAAGATGTATTTCACGACCGTACAATCCTCGTGGTGGATGATGATTCACGGAATGTTTTTGCTATTACTTCTGTTCTTGAAGAACGGGGGTTGAAGGTCATTTCGGCGGGAAACGGTCGCGAAGGCATTGACAGGCTGAAGGCCCATCGAGAAATAAACCTGGTGCTGATGGATATTATGATGCCCGAGATGGACGGGTATGAAGCCATAGGTATCATCAGGAAAATGAAGCAGTATGAAAAGCTGCCGATACTTGCGCTTACGGCAAAGGCGATGAAGGAGGACAGGGATCATTGCATTGAAGCCGGGGCAAATGATTATCTTGCCAAACCGGTTGACAGTCAAAAGCTCTTATCTTTGTTAAGGGTATGGTTGTATAAATGACGTTATGAAGAAGTCCCAGGACGATCTGCTGGAGAACCAGGATATCTTGATCAGGCTGCTGATCCAGGCCATCTATGAAAAGTACGGCTATGATTTCCGTAATTACTCCCAGGCCCATGTCAAGCGCCGGGTGATCAACCGCCTGAATCTTTCGGGAATGGCAAACATTTCGGATATGATTCACGAGGTGCTCGTCAATCATAAGTTTGTAGACCAGCTTCTGATGGACTTATCGATCAACGTGACCGAGATGTTCCGCGATCCTTCATTTTACAAGGCGGTGCGTGAGCAGGTGGTGCCGGTGCTCAAGACATACCCCTTTATCAAGATCTGGCATGCAGGCTGTTCAAGCGGTGAAGAAGTATACTCCATGGCTATCCTGCTAAAGGAGGAAGGCCTGTATAACAGGACCCAGATCTACGCCACCGATTTCAACCCGGTGATAATCAAACAGGCCAGGGAGGGGATTTACCCGATAAACCGCATGAAAGAGTTCACGCTGAATTACCAGAAAGCTGGTGGCAAATCGGCATTCTCAGATTATTACACGGCGAATTACGAGTCGGCTAAAATACTCGACACGTTTAAAAAGAATATAGTTTTTGCAACTCACAACCTTGTTACCGATTCGGTCTTTGCCGAGGTGCACATGGTGGTGTGCAGGAATGTGCTGATCTATTTTGACCGCAACCTCCAGGATAAAGTGATAGGCTTGTTTTCTGACTCCCTTACTGGCGGAGGCGTTCTTTGCCTGGGGTCAAAAGAAAGCATGCAGTTCTCCGGATTTAACCATAATTTTGAAAGCCTGGTCAAGAATGAAAGGATATATATTAAAAAGTACCACGTATGACGCCTGCAAAGAAGTATAAAGCCATTGTTGTTGGTTCTTCTGCCGGCGGTTTGAACGCACTCAAAACGCTGATAAAGAACCTTGGCCGGAACTTTAACATACCCCTGATCATTGTCCAGCACATCAGCGCCGATTCCGAGAATTATCTCATTCACATCCTGAATGACCTGAAATGCCTTAAGGTAAAGGAAGCCGATGAAAAGGAACAGCCGCAGCCGGGATATGCATATGTGGCCCCGCCGAATTACCATCTCCTCATTGAATCGGACCAGACTTTCACTTTCACTGTGGATGAGCGGGTGAATTATGCCAGGCCTTCCATCGATGTGCTGTTTGAGACTGCTGCCGAGGCTTACCGTGACCAGCTGATAGGTATTATTCTTACAGGAGCCAATAATGACGGAAGCCAGGGCCTGAAAAAAGTTAAAGAACTCGGAGGTATGGCCATAGTGCAGGACCCTGAAACAGCCGAAGTGGATTCCATGCCAAGGGCCGCGATACAGTCCTGCGCGGTTGACCATATACTGTCACTCGAGGAGATTGCAGCTTTTTTGAACACATTGTAATGAACATTTTGAAATCATAGCCTATGATCCTCAAACCGAAAATTCTTATTGTCGATGATAATATCAGTAATATCCTGGTCATTGAGGAAGTCCTGTCAGACCTGGATGTAGAACTGATCCGGGCCAAATCAGGGAAGGAGGCCATCGAACATACGAAGAATCACGAGTTTGCCCTCGTCCTTATGGATGTACAGATGCCGGGCATGGATGGTTTTGAAACCGTGGAGATCATCCGGGAGGATAAAAAAAATCTTTTGCTGCCCATTATTTATATCACGGCAATCTACAATGAGAATTATTACCGTACCAAGGGCATTAAGACAGGGGCCGTGGATTTTATCACCAAACCCCTCATTCCCGACCTGTTCATCGGTAAAGTTACCTTGTTCGTCAACCTTTACAAACAGAGGATCATCCTTGAAGAGGAAGTCCAGAAACGTAAAGAGGCGGAGGAAGAGATGAAACTTGCCCGCGATGAGGCAAGGGAAGCGGCCCGTGCAAAGCAGCTTTTCCTGTCGACCATGAGCCACGAGATCCGCACCCCGCTCAATGCCATTGTAAATACAGCCAAATTACTAAAGGAGGAGAATCCGAGGATTGACCAGAAGGAGGACATTGACATCCTTGAATTTTCGGCCGAGAACCTGCTGCACCTGATTAATGATATTCTTGATTTCTCAAAGATCGATGCGGGGAAGATCGAATTTGAAGCGATAGAGTTTGAGATCAGGAAACTGATGAACGGGATTCTCCAGAGTTTCGATTACCAGGCAACCCAGAAGGAGATCGCACTTGAATTCAAAATCTCTCAGAATGTTCCCGACGTTATAGTAGGCGATTCGGCCCGGCTTTCGCAGATCCTTATCAACCTCGTAGGCAATGCCATTAAATTCACTGACCACGGGAAGGTCCTGGTTGAAACCGATCTTCTTGCCGCAAAAGGGCAGCAGATTGATCTTGTTATGCGTGTGTCCGACACTGGCATAGGAATAGCTGAAGACAAGCTGAAATCCGTTTTTGAGAGTTTTACCCAGGCTTCTTCGTCAACCACCAGGAAATACGGGGGTACCGGCCTTGGACTCGCTATCACCCAAAAGCTGGTGGAGCTCCAGGGAGGTTCGATAGAAGTAAAAAGTGAGATAGGGAAAGGGAGTATTTTTTCGGTTACCATGCACTTCATCCGCAGTGAAAAAGATCACCTTGAAGAGGATATGTTGATGAAGTCGACTTTCCACAGCCTTGCAGGGCTGAGGGTCATGGTGGTTGAAGATAATCTTGTGAACCAGAAGATAGTCACCAAATTTTTAATGAAGTGGGAGGTGACTGTGGATGTGGCAGAGAATGGCAAAATAGCAGTTGAAAAGGCAAGGAATAACGTATATGATCTTATCCTTATGGACCTGCACATGCCCGAAATGAACGGGTATGACGCCACCCTGGAGATCAGGAAAATGGAAAACAACCCGAACAAGGACCTGCCCATTATCGCGCTTACGGCTTCAGCTTTCATCGAAGACCGCGAGAAGATTTATACTTACGGCATGAGCGGGTATATCATCAAGCCCTTCAATCCTTCGGAATTGTATTGGAAGATTGCACCGTTTTTAAATAAGTAGCGAAATAGCGAAACGCTCGCATACTCACCACGCTGCTACGGTGTAGCGGAGCGAAATGATGATAGACTCCTCTGGAATAGTACAAGCTCCTCACACCTGATGCAGCTTTGGTGAAATGCTTCGCTCAATTCTATTTTGTTTTTCGCTATTTCGCTGTTTCGCTATTTATTTTTAGCAGCATCGCTGCAGCAGTATACGGACTGAGGTTTCCGGCAAGCACTTCTTTTTCATACTGGGCAAGGGCGTGCGAGATGTCCTTTCGGCTATAGAAGTCACGCTTCAGTGCCTGGTCTATAGTTTCGGTAAGCACCTGCCTGAACTGTTGTCTTCGCTGTTCCTCGAAAAATCCGCCTGATTTGGTTTTTTCTGTGAAATCCATCACAT
>JBAXBP010000071.1:0-15243 GCA_037141915.1 Bacteroidota bacterium
CATATATTTATAAATTAGATTAGTTTGTTTTTTACCCCGAAACTTGAGTAATTAATTATCATCACTCAGACACTACATCACAGCAATACGCTTTAGACATGGTTAAATTAAACTCTTTGGGAATGCACGCGCGAGGGTTCCTTCCTGACGACTTAAATAAATATGCCATTTATGGTGACACTATATTTAGTCCTTGTGACGGTAAAATAGTAAAAATAAAAGACGGTCTTGACAATGTTCCAATAGGGGTTTTAGATAATCTTAATCCCGCAGGTAATCATATTGTTTTGGAATATGAAAATAATTTAATTGTAATGGCCCATATGTTGAAAAATTCCATCATGGTATCAACAGGTGATATTGTAAAAAAGGGACAGCCACTTGCACGAGTAGGTAATTCAGGACGAACAACTCAGCCACATCTCCACATACACGCAATTACAGGGACAGACACAAGTAAAATTATTCAAGGAGGAAACGGAATACCAATTTACTTCGAAGGTAAATTCCCTATTAGAAACGATAGATTAAAAAAATAAAACGAGTGCTAACATGCCGCTAACCGCAATAATGCTAACGCAATGTTGCTTATCAAAGGCTCCGCCTTTGCTGCGTTTAGCAGCCGGCATCAGCAGCCATTTAAGAGAACCAGGATGAAGTCTTCGACCCTAATCATTTTTCTTTTGTTTTATAACATCTGCATTGGCCAACTGTTTGATACAACAAAGTATAGCATAAAAATTGAAATGTCCGGAGAGACCGATAAGTATTTTATCAATGATTTTTCCTGGCGTGGTGCTGATGGAGCTTCCTCTGTTGACCTTGAAAACGGAAAAGTATTATGGCTTTTCAGCGATAGCTTTATTTGCAGTGATTCATCAATGTCAAGAAAAAATTCAAAGATGATCAGAAACAGCATTGCCATTCAGGATGGTTATAATTTGAAAACTGCTCCGATCAAATTTTATTGGGATGAATCCAAGAAGAAGCGACAGGCATTTTTCCATATACCTGGCAACTTCTGGTTCTGGACTGGACATGGAGTAATGATAAAGGATAAGCTGATAATTTTTTTATTGAAAGAACACAGCATAAAAACAGGAATTGGGTTTGAATCTTTTGGCTGGCATGCAGTTCTTATTTCAAATCCAGACGAAGAACCGTCAAGATGGAAAATGCAATACATTGAAGGCCCGGAAACCTTCGGTTATATTGTCGGCTCAGCCGCAGTTCTTAAAGACGAAAAATATCTTTATGCGTTCGGAGCCGCTGAACCTGCTACTCACGAAGTATATTTATTGCGATGGAAATTAAACGAAGCATACACGGGAAATATAGAAAACCCTGAATGGTGGATAAATGGGAAATGGTCAGAGCGAAAAACCATGAATCCTATTCCTGAGCCGTTATTTATCGGAGGTACTGAGTATTCAGTTCATTATGACAAATCTCTTAAAAAATTTATTCAGATTCAATCTTTTGGCTTTGGCGAGGGGAAGATTGGTATAAGAATGTCAGATAGTTTGAATGGTAAATGGACAGAGCCCTTTATGTTTTGTACACCTGATTACCGGGGGGTTAAAAAACCATTCATGTATGCGGCTAAAGCTCATCCCGAATTAACTGGTAATGGAATTTACATTACATACAATGTCAACAGTTTTGATTTCGGTGAGTTGATGGAAAATCAGACCATCTATTTCCCAAAATTTATCCTGATGAAAATTGTAAAGAATGATGAACACTAAACTGCTGATAAATCATTTAATAACATCAAATTCTTAAAGGAGGTTTTATGAATATTCAAAAAATCAATTGGTTCTGGCAAAGTGCAAATCTGTTTATTGCACCGGTACTATTGGTCATTCTAATTTATTTTAGAAACACCATGTCCTATTATCAGTTTCTTTTATGGCTTCATTTGCCATTTTTAATGCTTCATGAATGTGAGGAATATGTTTTATCACCATTAAGTTTTAAGGAATTTTTCAATTTAAAATCTCCTTTTGGTTCTAAAACCGATCCAAACTTCCCACTTGATGAAGGTTATGTGTTTCAGGTAAACATTCTTATTGCATGGCCGGCGGTAATAATCGGCGCTCTTCTAGCCAACATTGCACCCTGGATCGGTTTTGCCATGATGTTATTTGAATTAACCATTAACAATTTCATGCATACAATAATTTTTCAATCGGGTAAGCCTACCTACAATCCTGGTTTGATTACAAATTCCATTTTATTACTGCCGCTCGGCACGATATCATTCATTACAGCCCTCCAATTCTTTCAATTGCACGATTGGATTTTTTCGATTATTTTAGGTGCATTAATATGCGGATTACTAGCCTTTAAGACGAGAAGCCGTTTAGCAAAATTAAAACGTCCTTTAGAAAATCCAACATGAGCACTAAAAACAAAGCCTGGATTTATCCATTGACCTAATTAGTATTCATGAATATAAAGTTCCGCAAGCCAGGATTCATCATACTGCTCCTGGCAAACGTCCTAGCCTGCAATGCCGGGGATCTCGTCATTAAAAATAATCTGCCGGATAAGGTGGTCGCCTTTGGCAACAGTAAAATTATGATCACCCTTGACTATAACCAGAAATGCGCTGTAAGCGGTCTGACTGTCGATGGCCGTTCGGTAATCTCACTGCCTGCGGGCATTGTCTCATCTGTAAGAACTTCTGAAAACACTTACTCTACAATGAAACTCGAAACGGTCCCGATGGTAAAGACAGGCGAAAATACTGTAAGTATCAGCAACATAAAATATGGTCAAAATCTTGAAATAGTAACAGAAAAATGGATCTTTTTCATTACTAAAAATGACATCCGCCTTGAAATCGAAAGAACTTTTCCGAAACCCCTTGTGATAGAAGAAGCCTCATTCCCTTCATTTAACTTTAACAGCATAAATACCTGGAATGGCGCATTCCTGGGATACGGAGGACTGGCCTGGTTTTATCTCTTCAACCAGAAATTATGCACTTACGGGGTTCATTCCGATTGCTCGGTATTCTGGAATAGCACCACAGGCGATGGATTAAAGGTTGCAGTGACAGCTGAAGGGAAAAAGGCAGCGATGAAATTCAGTCGTTCCGATGATGATCACCTGGTCTTTAACGTTGCTGTTTCGGATAGCGAGCTGAGCTACCGTTATGAAACTGAAAAAAGGAGCAGGTTCATCAGGGGAAAGACTGATGTGTGGGCTCCATTCGGTGTTCAGGCCGGAACCTATACTGAAACCGTAACTCTATCCGCAGTCAATTATAATGAAGAATATAACAGGGGGAAGTTTGCCGGGATCAACGGAAAGCAGGTAAGTGATGTATTAAATACCATTGCGAGGATAGGGGTCATCGATGAAAAGCATTTCGGAGGCAACAGCTGGCATACGCCCTATGGACCGATTTGCCTGCATGAACAGTATATCGCCCAGTTTGCAATCGGGATTAATGATGCGACGTATACCGAGGGTTACAAACGATGCCTCGATTATTACCGTGACAATGCCATCCAGGCAAACGGGAGAGTTATTTCGCGCTGGGCTTACCTCGATGAGGACGCCATGCCCGGCACGGTGACCAAAGCGGGTTTTTATGAAGCTCAATGGGGATATCTTATGGATTCGAATCCCGATTTTGTTGCGAATGTTGCCCAAGTCTATGATCTCACCGGCGATCTGAACTGGGTTTCAAGCCACAAAAAAAACTGTGAACTTGCACTTGATTATATGCTGAAAAGGGATTCGAACGGCAATCATTTAGTTGAAATGATGACTGATTCGCAATCTGAAAAAAGGGGCAGTGACTGGATAGATATCATCTGGGCTTCGTATGAAAATGCCTTTGTCAATGCAAAACTATATTATGCTTTGACTTTGTGGGCGGATGTGGAAAAGCGGTTAAACGACAGTGTGAAATCAGGCTATTATTCAGCATTTGCCGCAGAGCTCAAAAAGAGTTTCAACAAATCTACTGAGGAAGGCGGGTTCTGGGATGATAAAAACAAATGGTATATCCACTGGATTGCCAGGGACAAGTCGGCACACGGGGATAATCTTGTGGTTCCTGTAAACCTTATGGCTATCGTATATGGCATCTGCGACGAAAGCAGGCGCAATGCCATACTTGATAAGATAGAGGAACAAACGAGCAGGGAAAACCTTTTCTTCTGGCCTATTTGTTTATACTCATATGCTGCGGGCGAAGGCAATGACTGGCAGTTTCCTTTCCCGAATTATGAGAACGGCGATATCTTCCTTTCGTGGGCCAGCCTGGGTGTTGAAGCTTATTCAGGATACAAGCCTGAGCAGGCATTAAAATATGTTGAGAATGTTCTAAACCGTTACGAAAAAGACGGACTGGCCTTTCAGAGATATGGAAGAGTTCACCAGGATGGCCTGGGAGACGACATACTCTCGGGAAACAGCCTGGCCCTTGTGGGATTGTACAAAGCCATCTACGGAATCAATCCCTTGTATAACAGGCTGTATTTAAACCCGCACCTGCCTGCTAAATTATCCGGCACTGAATTAATTTACAATTTCAGGCAGGATAAACTGGTAATAGGACTGACAGCGGATCACTATTCAGTTGCAAACAAGCAATTCAAAATAGGATCAAAAAGTGACTTTGGCTTTTATGGTGAGAAAAATGATGTGGTATATTTTAACGGAAATGATGATCTTTACTCCCTGAAGGCCCATACTGCCGGACAACTCTCACTTGAAATAGTAAAATGGAATGCTGATGAATATGCATGGCTTCAAAATTCACCGGCCGGAAATTGCAAGGTTTCCTATACACTTCATGTTTTAAAAGCAAACAGTTTGTATACAATTCAAGATGGTAATAAAACCATGACGGCCAGAAGCGATAAGGACAGGTTTTTAAAGTTCGAAATGAATATACTTAACCATGCGATTCATGTTGCTGCTTTATAAAGAAGATACAGTTGCCTTATGTCAGTCATAAAATATCAATTTCCGCGTTATTATTAAAACCAAGCTTAAACTGACTCTCCAGATGAAGAATATCTGCCTGTCTCTTGCCGACCTGATAAGAAGAATCATTGACTTTTTTTACCCTCCTTTCAGCAAATACATGAGCCTGCAATTTTTCAGGTATGGGGTAACCGGAGCGATAAACCTTGTATTCGACTGGGTGCTGTATTTTGTGATCTACAATTTCTTCCTTCAGCAAAAGATGCTGAACCTTGGATTCGTAACGCTCAGTTCGCATATTGCAGCCCTTGCATTTAAGTTCCCGGTTGTTTTGCTTACCGGGTTCCTGCTGCAGAAATATGTGACTTTTTCTTTGTCGGACCTTAAGGGACATGTTCAGCTTTTCAGGTACCTGGTGGTATTCCTGGTAAATCTTACGATCAATTACCTGGGGTTAAAACTGCTTGTGGAATATTTTCACATTTACCCCACCCCTTCAAACATGATGATTTCGGTGTTCACCATTTTTGTCAGCTATTTTTCACAGAAACATTATACGTTCAGGATTTCAAAAGGGACACAAACCATTGAGCCGGAGAGCGGCACCGAATATGCCGGGATTAAAAAGTAAAGATGGAATTTTAAATCTTGCCCCAATGTACCGGATTCCACGGCATTTCAAGTCAACCAGCCTGACATTTTTCTTCCTGTTCATCAGCATTGCCCTTTTTTCTCAAACCCTTGTTTTTAAAGGTGTGCTGAAGGATGAGAAAACCCTGCTGCCAATCCGGGATGTCAATGTCAAGGTTATGGGAACAGCCCTGGGGACTGCTACTGACCGCAAGGGCGGGTTCTCGGTTAATCCCGTCAAGCTCCCAGCTGCCCTGATCTTTAGCTGTGTGGGGTACGAGAATGCATATTTTAAAATCAATGAAATCCCAACATATCCGGTTGAATTTCTTTTAAGTCCGAAAACATATGCCCTCAATGAAGTCAGCGTAAGTTCAAAAAACTATTCTTACCTGTTCAGGGATAATGAGTATTCAGTTCTTGATTATGAAATCATGAACGGCAACATTCTGCTTCTTATTTACAAGACCCTGTTAAAACAATCGGAAGCCGTTCTGCTTAACAGGTCTGGTGATACACTTGCCATAAGCACCCTGCCGGAAACACCTCCATCGGCTCTTGTCAAAGATTTCCTTCTGAACGTTCACTATTTTTCAAAAAGCTCCAATGCATTCCAGTGCTATTACAATGAGAACAACAGGAGTATGGATTTCCTTTATAAAACCAGCTCCGACTCCCTGCAAAAAGTTTTCAGATCACTGATATTCAAGATCAGTGACAGGATCTATTTCCAGGAGGTCAAGCCGGGCGGGTTCGGAACTGCGTTCGGATATATGCAGAAAGGAAGCGGTAAAAAATATATCAGGAACTATGTCAATGAAAAGAAAATAGCCGAGAGTGCCGATGACCAGGGATTCTATGCGCAGTGGAATGGGTTGATTACAAGCCAGATCCCGGCGGGGGATGAAAACGGGGATATGAGTGCAGCAAAGTTTGCCCAAAGTCCCAAGCTGGGACAGTACATGAATAAATATGATGTTTGGGCTTACCAGTTCGAGTTTTACAATATGGCTTACCCGGTTATCAAAACAATCGATAACATCATTTTATTTTTCAATTTCGGCGATGACGTCATTGAAATTCTGAATAAAGACGGGAATTTAATTAAGAAAGTACCGATCACATTTCATAAGGAGACCGTATTAAAGTCAGACACCATCAGCAGGATCAGGTTATCCGATGCAAACTGGAGATGGGGTAATGCAATACTTGTTGATGAACTTAACGGTAACATTTATACAACCTATCTGAAAGCCGGAATGCTCAGGCTCAACCAGGTTGATCCGGAGACAGGCAAACTAAGCCAGGGCACGGTGATTCCGTTGCCATTCCCCGACAAGATAGAGATCTACGGAGGGGAAGCCTATTTTCTTACCAAAAGCAAAGATGAAAACCTGAAACTTGCAAAATGCAAATTATGATGAAGATATCCCCTTTCTTTTATTGCTGCCTTCTCTGCCTGGTAGTTGCGGGCTGCACAAATTCCAGGCATGATTATCCTGATGAGCGGAGGCGGATCAATGCAGTGCTGGATGAATGGAATGCAGCGGCTGCAAAAGCAGATTACTCTGCTTACTTTAAATCTATGGCCGATGATGCGGTGTTTATCGGCACCGATGCCAAAGAATACTGGAACAAGAAAAGCTTCATGGTATGGACCAAACCCTATTTTGACCGCGGCAGGGCCTGGAGTTTCACCTCGATGGAGCGTCATGTATATTTTGATGCAGGCGGGAAAATGGCATGGTTCGATGAGTTGCTGAATACGAGGATGAAGATCTGCAGAGGTTCGGGAGTGCTTGTAAAACAAGCTGACGGCTGGAAGATACAACAATATGTTCTTTCGATGACGGTGCCGAATGAAAAGACAGATTCCGTTGTAAGGATGAAGGGACCAATAGAAGACGGGCTGATAATGAAGCTGCAAAAATAAATCGCGAATTCAATTACCTTAGCGAAGAAAAAGCGGCGGGCTGGTTCCCGCAGCAGAAAAATTGATCAGCATGAAACAACTCAAACCGGTATTAGCGATACTGCTGGCAACCCTGTGGATCAGCATCTCGGAATTTGTAAGGAACCAGCTCCTGTTCAAATCGTACTGGACTTTGCATTACCAGGGCCTCGGCATCACCTTCCCTTCGGCGCCTGTGAACGGCGCGATGTGGGGAGTATGGTCGCTGTTGTTTGCCATCGCAATATATTTCATCGCAAAAAAATTCAGCCTGCTGCAGACGACAATGCTCTCGTGGTTCATGGCCTTTGTGATGATGTGGGTAGCGATAGGCAACCTGGGAGTCCTGCCTTATGGCCTGTTATTGTTTGCTGTTCCATTAAGTCTTCTCGAAGCTTTCATTGCAGCCTCGATCATCAGATATTTCACTAATAAATGATCCGGTTCCCCGCTACCATCGAAGGCACGCCCGTGAAGCGGGAAGAAGCATGCAGGATCTGCGGCTCCACCACGGCAGAACAGGTTGGGATTGTCGATTACTGGGACATTAAAACATCCCGGCTGGTGAAGTGCCCGAATTGCCTGCATATACAGCTCGATCCCATGCTCAGCGACGCGGAGACCGCCAAAGGATGTTTGGCTTATTATATAGAAGAGTCGCTCAGGACAGGCCCCGCCGAACTGGCAAAGAACTGCGTAAGGAACTTCAGGCGAGGGGTGTTGTTCGGAAATTCCATGAAAAGAAAGAGCATACTGCCGCAGAATATTCTTGAACTTGGGCCCGGTTCAGGATATTTTGCTGCCGGACTGCAATTCGTTTTCCCTCAGAGCATGGTTACCGTTATGGACGTAAATCCTGAGGTGCTCAGGTCAAACCGGGAACATCATCAGTTCAAAATAATTCAGGGGATACCCGACAATCTCATGGCTGAATACCAGGGGCAATTCGACCTGGTGATAGCCCGCGACATCATAGAACATGTGACTGATATCTCTGCCGTCCTCATAAACATTAACCGTTACCTGAAGCCCGGAGGGTTCCTGCACTTCATCACCCCCAACGGTCATGAAGATGTGTGGAAGCATTACCTTACCGCTATCTTTGAAGGCAAACCCTCTCAACTCCTCATCAACCACGTGAATTATTTCGACGGGAGAGGGCTTAGGGAGCTCCTGGCTGCAAAAGGATTCAAGCCTGTGGATTATTACACCTTTACCTTCAAGACCACCTTAAAGGGCAGCGGATGGAGAAAGTTTCGCAGGCTGATGAGCCCTGTTTCGCATGAATCCGGCCCGGGGCATTTTTCGGCCGGCTTCTTCATCAAAGAAAAAGCCGGGGAGGTCCGCAGTATTGAATTCAGTAAGCCTGAGATCCTCGACCGCTGGTATATCACAGAAAAAACAAGGTGGGTCACTTCTTTATACTGCATGTTCCAGCACGGCACAATATTCAGGATCAGGCCTGAGTTTAATGTAGGTCACGAGGTTTACGGACTTTTTAAAAAGATTCAATCCATAACATAGGATTCCATGAGGTTCAGAAAACTGTTTTACCTGTTCATTGCAATGACCCTTGTCACCTTTCACGGCATTGCACAGGACAAGTCCGCCAATGGCAATGATGCGGTATTCAATTTCACGGTAACCAGCAAGAGCGGGAAACCAAGGCAGGGCGAGCTCATCCTCCTGAAAAGCAAGAAAACAAAAAAAGTGTACCAGGGCAATACCGGGGCCGACGGCAAGTGCTCGGTGGGCATACCGCCCTCAGATGCTTATACCATCTATTACAAGCTCTTTGCCGATACCGTCAAGTACAGGGAGATCGACGTGCCGGGCGAGGACCACAAGGTAACATACACCTTAACCCTGAAGTACGACCCGCCGAAAGTGTATACCCTGAAGAATGTATTCTTTGAGACAGGGCTTTCGTCAATCAAAAAGGAATCATGGCCTGCACTCGACGAACTTGTGAGCGCGATGAAGAGCAAGCCTGCGCTATGCATCGAGATTGCAGGGCATACCGATAATGTTGGCAAGCCTGAGGCAAACCAGAAACTTTCGGAGGACCGGGCCAATGCAGTAAGGGATTACCTTGTCAAACACGGTATTGAGGTGAAACGCGTCACTGCCAAAGGTTTTGGAGAAACCCAGCCCGTGGCTTCGAACGATACAGCTGAAGGGCGGCAGCAAAACCGCCGGACCGAAGTCAGGATCACATCCGAATAAATTATTCAAATCGTAATGCATATGAAAAAGCTTTTATTTATCCTTGCCGCAGCGATGGTAATCATCACTTCCTGCCACAAGAACGATCATTACAGTCCCCAGCCATATTCACCATTCACGGTGCGCATAGGGGTTTTGCTTTCGCTGACCGGCAGCGGGGCTTCAAACGGGCAGAGTTCCCAGGTTTCGACTGCGCTCGCCCAGCAGGATATCAATGCCTGGCTGAATTCGATAGGGCGGAACGTGGTTTTGCAGCTTGCTGTTGCAGATACGAAAACCGATACGGCAGAAGCCCTGAAGCAGCTTAAACTCTTTTACGACCAGGGGATCAGGCTGGTTGTTGGGCCATACAGCAGTGCAGAGGTGGCTGCGATCAAGCCGTTTGCCGATACCCACAGCATGCTTATTGTGAGCCCTTCGAGCGTGGCGGTTTCACTGGCCATACCTTATGATAATATTTTCAGATTCGTTTCGAGCGATGTCATACAGGGCCAGGCCATGAGCACCATGCTTGTTGAAGACAGCATCAAGGTGATAGTTCCCATAATCCGTAACGATGTATGGGGCAACGACCTGCTTGGAGCGACAGGCACCTCGTTTACAAACAAGGGTGGAGTAGCTTATACGGCGGTCAAATATGACCCGAAAGCCAGCAGTTTTTCAGCTGAACTCACACAGCTTGACAATAATGTGAACACCCTGCTGGCCAGCTACACTGCCAGGGAAATTGGAGTTTACCTCTGTTCCTTCGGCGAAGGCAGCAGCATACTGGCTTCGGCCGGGGTTTTTTCGCATCTCAGGAATGTAAGCTGGTACGGAAGTTCTGCATTCGCGCAGAATGCAACTGTAATATCCGATACGGCTGCCGCCGGATTTGCTTCCTCGCACGGCCTGCCCTGTCCCATTTTCGGGCTCGACGAAGCCGCAAGAAGCAAGTGGCAGCCTCTGATTGCAAGGATAACGAGCAGCCTTGGGAGGAGCCCCGAGGTTTATGCACTTACCGCCTATGATGCTGTATGGGTTGGGCTTAAGACCTATCTTGCTACCGGGAGCCATCCCGATATCGCTACATTCAAACTTGCCTTTACCGAAGAAGCTTCAAATTATTTCGGGGCTTCAGGGAATACCACCCTGGATGTTAACGGCGACAGGGCATTCGGCAATTATGATTTCTGGGCTGTGAAACAGCTTCTGCCGTCGGACGCCTGGCAGCTTGTTGCCAGGTATAACTCAGCAACAGGGATACTTACCAGGGTGAAATGACGGGAAGGATAGCCAATTTTCTCCGCAAGTCCTGCATACTGTTTTTCTTAATTTATGCAGGTACTTCCCTCGCCCAGGAAGCAGGGACCGTAACGATAGGGATATTTACCGACTGCCAGTATTGCAACTGTGAAGCCAACGGGAACCGGCAATACCGGCTTTCGCTGGCCAAGCTCGACAGCTGCATCACTGTTTTCAATTCGATGAAGCTTGACGCGGTGTTTCACCTGGGTGATATGATCGACCATGGCTACGGGAACCTTGACAGCATCCTTCCCCGTTTTGCAAAATTCAAAGCCCCGTTGAACCTTGTGCTGGGGAACCATGATTACATGATCAAAACCAAGTACAAGGCAGGGCTTATTGATCATATAGGGTTGACTGAAAACAAGCGAAGAAAAGATACAGGATGGATACAGGATGGATACAGGATGCAGGATGGAAAAACACCGGGAACTTATTCGATAACCATAGGAAAATGGCGCTTTATCATACTTAACGGTGACGACCTCAGTTATTTTGCTCCCCAGGACAAGGAACAGGTGGATGAAAGGAACGATATGGTGGGCCAGCAGTACATGGACCTGAAGTCTAACGGGATGCCATGGAACGGGGGTATTGGCAGAAAACAGATGAAGTGGCTTGACGAACAGCTGAAGGCCGGGGGCGCAGCCGACAAGAATGTGATCGTTTTCTGCCACTTCCCTTTATTCGGAAAAGAGAACCATATCCTGTTCAACAGCAAGGAGGTGTATGCACTGATCTCGTCATATCCCTGTGTCAAAGCCTGGTTCAACGGGCATTACCATGCAGGGGCTTATTTCTTTAAAGACGGTATACACCTTGTCAACTTCAAAGGCATGGTCGACACCAGGCAGAATACTTTTGCAGTGGTCACGCTGACATCCGACAGCATCCTGATAAAAGGATACGGACGCGAGACAGACCGGAAGCTGGTGATCAGAAAATAATCAGCTGATTGACTATCTTTGCAATCCGCACTCAAACACATGAAAAAACTTACAGGGATCATTCTGAAATTACTTATACTTGCCGTTGTTTGCGGCCCGCGCATGGTTTTTGCCCAGGCTGATGACAACACCAAAGCGGTTCAGCTGGCGACCGAAAGAGATGTAAAAAGCGAGGGCGGGTTCCAGCGCTGGATGGTTGAAAAGCCAAAGGGTTTGTACAACAATACCAGTTTTGCCATCGTAAGCGAAAGAGGAAACCTGTTCAGCGGGATGCAGACTATTTTCGGGTATAAGTTCAATCCCCACCTCGGTGTCGGGGGCGGGGTCGGGATAGAGAGGTTCAGCAATCTCCCAACCTACAGCTATTATACCGGCAATTTCACGCTGATGCCTGTGTTTGCCGAGGTCAGGTACACCGTTTTGAAGACGAGGTTTACGCCTGTGATCGCTTTGCAGGGAGGCTACAAATGGCTTGTCAACACTCCAACCACCCAGATGGATGAATGGATGGAGTGGGTGTATCCCCCGATAGCCTGGAATTATTTTTACAATTACGATACTTATACCCGGGGCGGGATGTTCGCTGCTCTTGAAATCGGTGTTAATGCCATGGTTTACAGGCGTTTTGGGCTATATGCCTCGGTTTCGTATTCCATCTGGTCTGTTGCAGGCACCAACCATTACTGGGTCTACCAGGCGACCGAGATGAGCCCCGGAGATGTAAGCGCAATCGCCACCGAATATACCCAGGACGTTCTGGCTTACCAGAGCATTTTCCTGTTCAGGCTGGGGTTTACATTTTAGGTCAGGTCAGAACACCCTCGCAGCAAAATTCTTTATCGCTTTCAATGTGACCTCCGGGGCTTCGATATAGCCCATATGTCCGCATTCGCGCAGGGTCAGGCTTTCGCTTACTGCCGGGAGTGATATCATCTCCCAGAGCCTGCTTACCGGCGCTTTGGAATCCTTAAGGCCGAGGATGAAAAGGACGGGGAGTTTTGTTGATTCAAGAAGGCCGGTCATGTCTTTGCGCTCACGCATTCCTTTGAGCGTTGCAATGATCCCTTCCTTTGTGAGATCAGCAGCGCACAACTGGAGAAATTCAATTTCCTTACTGAATTTCGAGCGGACTTCTTCGGGGAACAGCCCTGGGATGAACATGGAAAGAAAGGTGAACCTGTCCCTTTTTACAATTTCTATGGTTCTGAGCCGGTTCTTTATGTCTTCGGCGGAATCGGCATAGCAATGGGAGTGAAAAAGCCCGAAACCTCTGAGCATGCGGGGATACTTCTCAGCGAAGGCCAGGGTCACATAGCCCCCCATGGAATGGCCGATGAGCAGGCATTTCTTTACTTTCAGCTGTTTAATGACTGCGGATACGGCCTCTGCCATAAGGGCCATGGTATGGGTTGAAGCAAGGCATTCGCTCAGACCGTGGCCGGGCAGGTCAATACAAATCACCCGGTAATTTGCTGAAAGCTTTGCTGAGAACTGTTTCCATATCCTGAGGTCTTCGGTGAAGCCGTGAAGCAGGACAATGGTATCGCCTTGGCCCTGGTCGGTATAGTTAATTTCTTTTCGTTTGAATAACACGGTTGGCATGACTGGGTTTTTGCTGTTGGCTGATTATCTGTATCACAAAGATAAAGTTAATGTTAAAATTTCATCTGTAATAAATTGGCATTAACTCCGGAGCGAGTTTTTATGCGGAAGTGATTATGAATTGACAACAGGTTGTTGACAAAAAAAACGATCGCTGAACCAGGCCTGTGAGATTTGGCCTTAATTTTATCAATTCATCAATAACGAATTATGAGATCCAGGCCGGGTCTGACCCTGGTAGTCCTTTTGCTTTTGATAACGCTGCCGGGAATATCCCAGACCGGGGAGGCAGGTTCAAATTACAACCCGGTACTGGCTAATACAGGGCAGTTCGGGCTGACGTTCGGGCCTGCGATCTATTATGGCGACCTGAATGCCGGGCATTTTAAAACCAAGCTCTCGACAGGGCTTGCTACCAGTCTTTTCGGGCAGTATTATTTTTCGAACTCTTTAGGTTTCAGGATTTCATTGTTCAGCGGCATCCTGAACGGGGGAATCAAAACCTACGAAAAGAACGGGTTGCAGATGGAGGACTCGTTTACCGGAATAATCCTTGAGGGGAACCTGCAAATGGTGATCAATTTCTCGAACCTGTTCTTCAAACCAAGCCCCAGGCGAAGGTTTTTTGTTTACGGTGCGGTGGGGCTGGGTTTTGCCGGCTGGTATTCGAAACTCACAAACAAGGTTTATAATTTCGACTCCCTTCAGACCAACAACCCCCTGACCAATTTCAATGCTTCACTGGTAATCCCTGCTTCGCTCGGTTTTTATTACAGGGTTGGCAACAGGCTGAACCTGGGCCTTGAATACTCCTACAAGACCTATTTCTCCGACAAGCTTGACAACACCACCGGGGGATACCCCTACGATGTGGTGCATTATATTTCGTTGAATATCTCATTCAACCTGGGGACAGGAATGGCGAAAGAGCGCCATAGCAGACCTAAGAAGGCGGCACAGTTGCAACCTGCAGAATACACTATGACTTACCCGGTATACACGCCTCCGGTTTATTCAGCTCCGACCTATTCACCTCCGACCTATTCACCTCCGTTGAGAGAACAAGTGACAGGGGGCAGTAACCCGCCGGTGGTGAGGAGTAAAAAGCCGGTGGTTTGCAGCCCACCATCCACAGTCAAAAACATTAAGAATGGTAAAGAATATTTCTCGGTGCAGATCTTCGCATCGGGCAGCCATACGAATTCTGCGGCAGGTTTAAAAAGCCGGTATCATATAGGCGAGGAGGTCAGGGTAGAAAAGGCGGGAAATGTGGCACGGTTCATGGTCGGGCGTTGTTCCGATGAGGGATGTGCAAAAAGTCTTAAAGAGAAAATGCAAAAAAAAGGCATCCATGATGCATTTATCGTGGTTTACAGGAACGGAAAGCGTTACCAGACCATAAAATAATTTGCTTTCGGGCGTTGTTTTCCTTATCTTTGACCTAATATTAAGCTATTTCGAATTTAAACATTGAATCCTATGAAAACACGTATTTATATTTTTCTGTTAATCATCCTGGCCGTTCCGTTGATATACCTGACCTCCTGCAAGCAGGCCAAGGACCTGGTGGCCTTTGATGTAACCATGAAGCTGCCCAGGCAGCATTTCACTTATACAGGGACCAGCCTGAAAACATCCGGCGACGTGGTT
>JBAXBP010000072.1:0-15231 GCA_037141915.1 Bacteroidota bacterium
CAAATCCGACCTGCTCATCTCGGGCGAGAACCCCGACCACATCAGGCTCGGCTCCATTTAAATTTTATGAGTTTTTATTTTATTGACTGCGGATGGGGGAGCGGAGTTTCGCTTTTATTCACCGGGTAGGCGAAATTACTGGCATTCTGATCAACATCATCATTAAATTAAGTGGCAGAAAGGCCTTAAACTAAATCGTTTAAATTTCCAAATTCCGATTATCGGACTAAAAAATCCGATTATCGGACTATTGTTGTCCGATTATAGGAATCTGATTATCAAAATAATACATCACATTTATTTTGTAATTATAATAATATTTTTAGTATTATTGTGTTCTATTATTTAATGGGTTTTTGTTCAAAAACAGAATCTTTGTACATGGCCATAGGGGGAAAATAAAACCCCCTTTACAATTTGATGCGAAAATGATTGCGACGTCATAAATCAACAACAAAGAGAAAGGAGGCAGGCGCAAATGTAGACATTTCTTACATCACCATGTTTCAATAAAAGCAATTTTGGAATGTTTCAGAGTTCAATGATTTAAACAAATACTTAAATGAATGATTATGAAAAGAAAAACTCTTTGCGTTTTTGTAGTACTAATTGGTGTTTCATTAGTATTCTTTTTGAATGGCTGTAAGAAAGAGTTACAAAAACAACAAAATAATTCTACAGTGTCAAGTGACCTTAGCCACAAAGTATTAACATTGGTCGATAACTTTCTTAAAAAGAAATCAAGCAATTTAAAAGAGGGGGAAGTTATGTCTGTTGATAGTACTATCTGGTATCTTGAAACTGCAATGAACGCAACCTATGCTCGTATGGATTCTTCTGTGAAAATATTTAAACAAGATTCTGCATTTATTTCGGTTCCTCTTAATCAAGACGGATCAGTAAATATCAGCGATGTTTATACCGCGTATAATCAATTGGTAGATAGTCTATCAGTATTTTATTATTCAATTGAAGGTACAAAAAGTGTTCTTGTTAATAATGTTTTTGCAGCTGGTGTGACAATTTCTCAATTACAGATTGGTGTTAATATTATATTGGCCCAAATGCCAGATCCAAATCGGGAAATTGAATTTGGAACAACGGATAATTGGTATTGGGGTCTTTTAATTGGTAAATGTGACTACACATTCCCTGGTCGTGATGCCACCACTGAACTTACAACTCATGCCAATTATAGCATACCAATAGCCCCCTCAGGACAATCATATTTCTATATTGAAGTTGAAAATACCGCTTGGATCTATCCTGATCAAAATCATTTACCCTCAGGCCAACAAAATCCCTATGGTTTTGATGATTATTATTTATTTAAGGATGGTAGTGATATTTTCCCTGAATATGATGAATGCCTTTCTTATCATGCTATGAATTATTACCTTCAGAACTTGTTTGATCTTGGAGTAATATACAAACCACAAGGGAAAGAAGTAATCCATTACAATTGTGATTTTGATTTAACAGGAGGAATTGGATATTGGTTGCATGTTCATAAAGTAAGGTTTACTTTTGGTAGGAGAATTATAGCTTATTATGACCCGGAAACAATCCCGCCGAACGCGAAATAAACATTTTAATTAATAGTTCATCCTGCAATATTTAATATTCATTGCAGGATGAACCAATCTTTTTAACTGAACAAAACAATGAAGATCACTGGATTTTTACTTTTAATGACTTTGGGTATATGCGTATGCAAGGCCCAATCAACATTCTCGGTTATTGTTAAGGATACAGTTTATGACCATCAGATTGGGGATGCTCTGGAATTGCCTTCAGGTAATTTTATAATTGTTGATACTAAAAATCTTGGCCCTTCAGACTATGCTTCAAGACTTTTAAAAATATCCCCCAAAGGTAAAATCCTGCAGGATCAGGATATAAGTTTTCAGGCTTTGTCTTCCTGTTTGGTTAGTGTAAATACTATTGCTGGGAATAAAATATTATTAAGTGGTACGGTACGGACCTCTGGGTTATCTAAATTATGGCTATGTGTCCTGGATACATCCTTGAATGTAATTGAAAATAAAATCCTGGCTCTTGAGAATTATAACTATTTCATAAGCAAAGTCAGGATTGCTGATAACAATGATATACTTTGTTTTGGTTTTGTAAAGGATACTACCAGTTATCAGGATGAATTTTCATTCATATATAAATTTTCTCCAAACCTTGACAGCCTGAAATTAAAAATATTTAGCGATAAATGGTCTTGGGGGTTAGATCTCATAGAAAGGGATGATCATAATGGATATTATTTTGTTGTAGTTGGATATAGTTCTGCCGGTGGCAGCAGTATTATTTCATTAGACACAGCTTTTTATGTGCAACGGGTTATAAAAATGCCTGATAATGTTGACAACATGTGCTCAATTAAATATATTGATTCCACCCATCTTTTAATAACCGGTGAATACTCCTATGATTGGCCGAGTATTGATAAAAGAGATATTGGTGTTTTAAAATATGACACTTTATTCAATTTAATCCGAACAAAGGCTTTCGGTAAAAAGGACACTGAAGATTTTCCGGGAATTTCCAAAAACATCGCAATTTCTGATAGGCGTCATATATATATTGGCGGTACTGATAATATGGCTGGATATGAATTTTCAGTGCAGGATTCATGGTATATTTTAAATAATATAGACACTGCACTAAATCTGAATTGGCAGAAATATTACGGTGGTGATGGATTTTATACTCTTTATGGCATCATACCCACTAAAGACAGTGGCTGTTTGATGTTCGGGACATTATGGGATTATCATAATACTCAGAAGTATACCAGGTATCTATCCCTGATTAAAGTTACAAAGGATGGATTATTGCTTTCAATTAATGGGGAACCCGGTCCATTGATGCATCTAGCCATTGTTTATCCCAATCCAGGCAGTAATATGATCAACATTCAAACGCAACTAAAAAGCAGCGTTTTTAATTTATATGACCTAACTGGAAGAGAAGTTGGCAGTCTGGGACTTATTCCCGGACGAAATGCAATTCAGGTTCAAAACTTAAAGTCCGGGCTTTATATCTATAAAATCAGTCAAAATTCAGATGTGATCGAATTTGGAAAGTGGTTAAAAGAATAAACTCATTAATCAGTGCGGCAAACTTTAGTTAGGATACAAGGGAAAGACGAATAATTCATTCTATTCAACATTTTCTTTCGGGATGGTTTTTTCATAGGGTCTCCGGCCGCCATAAAAACTTCTTTAACTGATAGATCTATAAATTATTAGTTTCATGTTAATCAGTCTCCAGGGGGGGTAGTTGGAAAAATCGGAATCCCTGACCACCTTGTGCCGTTTTTACCTGACCACCATATTAACCTGAAAATAATGGAGTTGAAATTGCCAGGTTACTTCGGCCTAAAGTGGTCAATCTAAGCGGTTTGTCCACAGTAGTATATTTTTCATTTTTTTCGTGTCATTTGAATTCGGTTTAATCAGATTAGTTAGTATATATCCTGCGCTTCGAGCCAACGTGAAAAGAAGACATCATAAACAAAAAAGTTATCGTCTCTTTTATAAATCATTTCCTTGTCTAACAGTGAATCAACTCCCCGCTTTATAGTGCTGGCATTGGTAAGTTTATACTTCCTGATGAAACTGCCCGATGTTAACATATTGGATCCCTTGGTATGGGCTATTGCTTTCAGTAACTGCCATTGATGCCGGGTTAACAGATTCCTGTATTCAAGGTAAAAGGGTTCCAGCGAGTTGAGAATTTCCTGCCGGGTTTTCTTCAGAATTTCCTGATTTACTTTTTGTGAGGTCTCAAATAATTTATTACATAGGTACTGAACGTACCAGGTATGACAACGACTCCAATCAAGTATCTCTGTAATTATTCCCTCATCAACCTCCCGTAAATTCTTTGTAAACAGTGCTTTAATGAAAGTCTCATAAACAGTTGCGTTTATTTCAACCAGGAACATCATCTCGGTGCTCTGGTAAAATGGCCGGGTAGCATCTCCGAACATCCTGGCAAGTAAGGTTTTATTGCTTCCCGAATATATAAACCGTACGTTGTTCAGGGTTTGGATCATCCCGCGGATCAGGGCTTCCACATTTAATTCAGGATAATTGCTGATTTGTTGAAATTCATCAATGCCAATCACTACCAGGGTGTTTTTACTCCTTTCCTTCAATATTGCAAAGAGTTCATCAAGTGTGCTTCTGGCCTCTTTTTCGTCGGCAATCTGGAATGTAACGGAAGGCATACCGTTGAGCTGGTCAATTGATATTACAGGACGTACATAACGGAAATGGTTAAGGAATTCCTTCATTCTTTCCCCGAATGACTTCTTTAACCTGAATAAGGCCGTTGCCAGTTGATTAATGAAACCATTCAGGTTCTCAGTATGATAAATATCCATGTAGATGGTTTCAATACTTTTCTCCTTTTTCAGCTTTTCAAAAGTATGCAGAAGGAGTCCTGTTTTTCCCATCTTACGCAGTGAGACAAGGGTGATATCTCGTCCGTTTTGGATTGCATTGATGATGGTTCTTGTTTCATTCACCCGGTCACAGAAATATTTGTTCCCGTGATATCCCCTGATTATAAATGGATTCATATTGTATAATTTCACCAAAGGTAATAAACAATTTGCGTTAAACAAAATGTTTTAAACAAAATGTTTAAAACAAAATGTTATACCTTTATCATATTCTTCAATTGGTCGGGTAAAATCAGCGGGTCACTTAGAAAAACCGGAATCGCTGACCACCTTTTGCTGCTTAAATTGACCACATAATCAGGGATTTGATTGTGGATGAGTTTTGGAGGGATTACAGGAGGGGGACGGGTTAGTTGGGAATACCGGAAACGACGACCACCTTGTGCCGGTTTTACCTGACCACCATATTAGCCTGAAAATAATTTAGTTGAGATAGCCAGGCTACTGCGGCCTTGAGCGGTCAATCTAAGGGATTTGTCCAAATGAATAGACGGAATCTTCTATTGAAGCTGGATTGAGTATGTCATTCTCAAACCAGTTTATTGCTGTGTCGTACTGTTTAGCCATAACATCACAAATGTTCATCAACCTGTAAACAAGGTTGTCAGTCAGTGAGTCCATATGCAACTGGGGTGTTACCCGATAATAGGTCTTTAATAAGGCAAAATCCATAGTAGAATTCTCGGTGACCGGAATTAGATTTTTTGCAGATTCCCTTGCCTGGTCAGATCCCGGAAAGGATACAATGATGGAACGGAATAAGGAATCAGCTGGAAAAAACGCTCACTTTGACCAATCTTAGCAGGAATATCATAACTACCTCACCTTATTGACTATTAAGAAGATATCTTTGTCATCGAAAATCAGCAGAGGTGGTCGAAAGCTCCGTTTTCTCCAGTATAGTTGGAAAAACCGGAATCGCCGACCACCTTGTGCCGATTTAAAATGACAACCATATTAGCCTGAAAATAATTCAGTTAAGAGGAGAAGCTTACTTCGGCCCTGAGTGGTAATCCAATCAGGCCCCTACTCTTATTAAGCTCCTGAGCTCATTCAGTTTTTTCATGGAAGAATCTTCAGCCCGTCTCTGCACTTCAGCCATAAATAACGACAGAAGCTCTTTATGCTCTGAAGAGGAAATGGGAACTTTCAACGCCATGTACTTGATGAATTTTTCATCTTCTCCATGGATCTCAAACATATGATCCTGGAACATAATGGCCACTTTCGAGTGCGAGTTAAGGAACTTGGTATTCAGCGTGGAACAGGGGTTGCTCATTAGATTTTTTACGGCGTCCAGGACCATTTCTTTTTCAAGCTTTCCGTTTCCGGAATCATCTTTTTCTTTGCTCATAGCAGTATATCATATAGTTTATCGTAGGCTTGTACAGTCTTGCAAAAGTAGAATAAAAATGAAATGTTATGGCTTTAACCTAATATATTTTTAATCCCTGCACCTGGCTATTCCGGAATATTGTAAAGTTTGCACACCTCAGTGTACGACATGTTCCTCAGTTCCTGTATGCTGAACTTTCCAGGGGTCCCCGCTTTTGTCGCATGGACTGTTCCCGGGATGGCAATGAACCTGAATTTATTTCCGGTATCCGGCGTTATAGTCATATCGCAGGTGAATTCAATGCTGCCGTACTGGTGTATAAGGAAATCCCAGTTTGCACCAACAGCATAGCAAGGCATGGGGCGCATGGTAGTACCTCCGTAAAGATCACCTACCAGCCAGGCATAGGCCAGCACTACACCGCCTTCGACAATATTCTGGGTAAGGTCAGGAGCATTAGCCGCGAAATACCAGTTGTTTGGGCTACCCGACCAGGCGGTGGGAGAGAACCATTCGGAATAATAAACCGTGGCATTTTGTCCGGCAGGTCCCTGGGGTCCTTCCTTTGAACATCCGGAGAAAATAAAAGCTGAAAAAATTGGGAGCAGGCAAACTGTGATGAATCTTGTTTTCATAATATCTTTTTTGGGTTTTTAATATCAGTGTATCCTAATGTTATCGTTTATAATTTTCAAATAATTCATAATCCGATATAAATATACCAATAATTCCGGAGCTGCTAAGAAAGCGGTTCCGTGTGAATTTGATATATTTACCACGAAACCAGGGAAACGGAAATAAACATATAGAAGATGAAAAAACTCACTGCATTTCTTATCCTTTCATTATTAACGGGATACATCCAGGCTCAGGAAGCCGGGATACAAAGAAATACTGACGGAACAACAAGTGTCTCACTTAACCGGTCAGGTCAGAAAGTGGCTTCATTCCCCGCTTCCCTCCCTTCTGAGTGGAGTGGCGGCAATGAGGTTATTCCAGGAAACACCGAAACCGGGAAGGTCACCACTTCACTTTTCGACTGGAAACTCAAATTTACTGCAACAGGGAAGGTGTTCAAGGATGTTTCCTTTGCTGATGACCTTACAGGGTATATAGTCACCGAACTGGGTTCCGTTTACAAGACAGTGAACGGAGGGGACAGCTGGACCTCCGTGATGAACCTGGGTTTCCCTTATTACTGGTACGGGGTGTATGCGCTTACTCCCGACACCTTGGTCATTGCCGGGTTCAACGACCAGGCGCCGACAGCTCAGGGCGTCATCAGGTGGAGTTATAACGGCGGGAGCAGCTGGCAACCCAACATCGTCCTGGCAATACCGGTCAGCGGGGTAGGCTGGCTCGACAGGGTTCATTTTTATGGAGCCGATACCGGCATCGTTTTCAACTCCTTAAGCGGCGGTGCCTGGATCACAACGACGGGAGGAAAAGACAGCGCTTCGTGGAGCTACGTCAGCATCAACACCGACCAGGCATGGTTTGCCGGGAACATCGATTTCGACAGCCAGGGTAAGGTCTCTGCCACGGGCATTCATCTTGCCGAAAGCCTTGACTACGGGCAAACATGGACCAGCGGTTCATGCGCCGACCAGACCTTTGACGGGGGTGTCGATTTCCTTGACAGCGACAGGCAGCTCGGCTGGACCGGCGGAGGTCAGATCAGCGCCCCGGTATCAGGATGGATACACCGGACGACCGACGGCGGCGTAAGCTGGTCGGGACGACTCCAGACCTTTCCCTATCCCATCAGGGCTGTCACCTTCTTTAATGCTTCCACAGGTCTTGCGCTGGGCGGAAATGTTTACAGCGAAGCCGGGGGTATTTACAGCACCCCCGACAGCGGGTATACCTGGAACCTCGAAATGAACACAGCCGCTGAAATGTTCGCATTCGACTATAAGATCATTACCGCAGACTCCATGGACGTATGGTGCGTAGGCTCAACAGGGGGCAGCACAGGCTACAAGGGAGAACTTTACAAGGCAAGGACAGTGAACCTCGTCACCGGGATCCGGGAAAACAGAACAGCGGCCGTTAACGATCTTTGGCTGGACCAGAACAGCCCCAACCCTTTCTCAGGTTCCACAACGCTCAGGTTTTATATTCCTTCAGCCGGCGATGCCTCGCTTAAAGTATATGATCTTATGGGAAGGGAAGTCAGGACCCTTTGCGAGGGGAACCAACCTGCCGGCTACAGGACCGTATGCTTTGGCACTGAAGGTCTGCCCGATGGGATATATTATTACAGGCTCAGCGCCGGTGAACGCCTGGAAACCAGGAAAATGATCATCCGGAAGCAATGATAATCAATAATTCAGTATAATTTTTCAGGTTTTCTTCTTGAATCCCAAACATTCGTGATGAATATTGTCTCTGGATTGTTCTCATAGAATATTAAATATTCCCAAATAATCATCACTCTGATGTTCTCTTGATCTGTTTGTTTTCCAAGAAAAGCGTGGGCTGAAAGCAGGGAAATGTGTTTGAGAATCTTTTTAAAGAGCCTCGAGGAATAACTGATATTCCCGTTCCTATTGTAATAGAAATCGAGGATCTCCAGCAGGTCCCGACTTGCTTTATCGGACCATATTACTTTCTTTCTTTTAGCCATGCACTGATTTCCTTCTCAAGATCCTCATGGGTGGTATACTTCCCTTCCCTGATCTGTTTCCTGCCTGTTTCAATGTCTTTCTTCATTGGTTCGGAGACCTTGAAAACTGCATCGGATTGATTGGAATCAATGATGGTTTTAATTGCTTTGAGAAATTCAGAATCCTCTATCTCAGCGATCCTAAGTATTATGCTTTTTTTCAGTTCAATAGTAGTCATATCTCAAACCTTCTCTGTTCCAGCAAAAATAATTCAATAAATCCCAATTCATCAATCGATGTGAAGTATTTTTTCACCGGCTTGTTACTTAATCCGGGAAAACTCCAAAAGTGATACCAATTCTCGAACCTTTTTCCAGAGGGATTTCATTTTTTTTGACTGCGGATGAGGGAGCGGCGACTGTCATTCAGCTCCTATAGGTGCAAGGTTTCAATAGATCATAGGAACCAATCTCTTCGTCTTCCTTTTATAATCCTCGTATTCCGATCCAAATTGCCCAAGCAGCAGCTTTTCTTCAATATTGATACGGTTTATAAAAGTCGCAATTACAGGGATCATGATGATACATAAACTAAGCCAGTTATCAAGGCTTATGCAAAACCCTGCAAATGACAGCAATGAGCCCGAATAAGACGGATGGCGGATGTATTTGTATAAGCCGGTCCTGACCAGGCGGTGGTTATCCTGTATCCCCAGGTTGACAGTGAATAATTTTCCGAGCGACCATACCGCAGTGAACCTGATGATCATCCCTGCAAGTATAATTCCTGAGCCCAGGTAAAGGGCAATACTGGCAGGAATAATCCTGACAAACCAGTAATTTGCACAAAATATTCCCAAAGTCATTGAAACAACTATTGCAATCCAGATAAGGTTCAATGAATTTTTATCCACCACCTTTGAATCGGGATTTTTTGACCTCACCAGCCTGTTCAGAAGGATCTCAGATAATAACCAGCATATCCAGAGTATTTCAAAAATGTACTTCATTTTGTATAATCGTTTTCGGAACAGGGGGATCATAAGAGATATCCATGAATTCAGGATTGCCATGACTTCCTATCTTAAGGAGGACCGACTGGTAGGGTCTGAATTCCACTGTAAGCTTCAGTTCACGGCCGTTTACATTAAATGTGAGGTCCCGTTGGATGCTCCCCGTACACAGTGACTGCCCATACTTCAGCGGAAGATGCAGGTCCATAGAGTGAGGGTTGGAAATGAAAAAATAATACTCATCCCCTTCCTTCCTGCACCAGAAATCAGGAAGGCTGTCGCCCTTCACAAGCGGCTTTAAACCCGTCTTCCCTGGGAATTCACAGCTTACGTTCTTCATTCCGTTAAGTTGATCAAGAAGTTTGCCGAATTCAGTGGATTTATTCTTCCCAGGTTGTCGCGGTTGCTGCCTGAGGCAAACCTGCAGTCCCTGCCCGGCAAATTTTACAAGCGTTTTAAGGGCACCCAGGTCGATATAGGAAGCATCAATATACAGGACTGAAAAAGTTCCATCCCCGCAAACCAGCTTATTATCCTTCACGGAGGCATTCCCAAGGAAATTCCCGCTGATCCAGATGGGATTGTATCCCCTGAGTTCTGCAGGAGGCACGGTCCTTCTCATCTCATATTCCCCCCACGCCCAGGGCTGCTGGGTATCGGGGGCTTTCATCATCCCGGCTTCCCAGCTGTCCTCCACTGGCAGGTAAACCGCGACATCCGAAAAGGTCACTCCCTTTTTCATATATCCGCAGACCTTGGCCAAATAGCTGTTGAACGAAGGAATATCCTTTGCCAGGTTGCCCTTTCTCCCTACATGCACAGCGGCATAGAACATGATGGTGTCTATCCCCGCCGGGTTGAAAGGCATGCCATGCCAGATGACCTGGCTCACACCGTTGGCAAAGAGCGCATCGGCCACAAGTTTAAGGTCGGCAACCTGCTCCTTCCCCCTGAGCCTGAAATCCATCTTCTTTTTCTCGGTGTCATACTTTGGGAAGCCATAGGTACAGGTGAAGGTTTCTGAAGAAACTTCCCTGTGTGAAGCGAGGCAGGCAGCCGAAGCCACTATCCTTGAATAGGGCGGTTCGTAGAGCATTGCTTCAGTCTCCGGGACATCCACCGAGGCATAAGCCGAGATCAGGTCGACAGGTGCACCTGCGCATTGTACCCTCGAAAAAGCCCCCAGCCTGTGGCATTCATCGTTGAAGGGCCTGTAGAACCTGTTCACCACGTAATCGGAGACCAGCTTCATGTAATCATACCGTTCGTCGCAGTTTGCTCTGGAATATATGCTATCCATGTAGGGCTCGATGTCATACAGGTATGACTTTTTGAAAGCCTCTCCGAAACCCGTGGTCCAGATCCTTGTGGTCTCAACTTCCCAGGAATCGCAGAAAATGCCCGAAACAGGTCCCTTCAGTGCCGGGGCCAGGGCACTTCCCACCCTTTTTGCGTACCTGTCGAACGCCCCCTGGTCCATATGGTTGATGATATAACCTTTTTTGGGGTATTCCCAGGAAACCACTGCATAGGTCCATTTAAGGCTGTCGTTCTTTTCATGCCAGGTTTGTGTGGCATCCTCCCTTTTTACCTTAGTATCGCCGAAAGGCCAGCCGGTACCGAATGTAAAATCACAGCTCAGGCCAAGACTGTCGGCATACTGCTTTGCATAAGCGATGATGGAGGACCATTCAGGGCTGAGCCATTCCTGCCTCGGGAGGTAGTTGGTGTCAAGTGGTTCACTGTAGAAGCGTTTCCTGTTAAGCGGGTAGACCCAGGCGACCTCAACTCCGCCGAAGCCGTTCTTCTTTACCCAGTCGAGGTTATATTTAACATCTTCCTTCTTTATGACCCTCGCAAACCACCACCAGCGTGTCAGAGGTTTTGACGAAGCATAATGGGTCTTGCCTTCCCCGGACCCGGAGCAGCCGGCAGCCAGCAGTCCGCACAGCAGGACTGCCAGGATAATATTGATGGATCTCATATAACAAATTTATGAAGAAAACTGATCTTCATGCAGCAAGAGACTTGCTTCCCAGGCATAACCAGCTTTTATTACATTTGCAGGCTGTGACATGAGCCTGGCTAAACTGGCTAAAACGTCATTGAAGGATGCAAGATTTAAAGATTGCAAGCTGGTAGGCCTGCCCTTTGAGAATTGCTCTGATTTCCTGTTCTCCGTTACTTTTTATGGCTGCAATCTTAACCTGTCAACCTTCTTCAAAAAGAGTTTGAAAAAGACCCGTTTTGTTAACTGCACACTGGGTGAAACGGATTTTACCAAATCAAACCTGTCCAATGCCGTTTTTGATCAGTGCGACCTGACACGGGCGATATTTATTCATACCAACCTTGAAAAGGCAGATTTCCGATCGTCTTTCAATTACTCAATCGACCCCGGGATGAACCGGATGATAAAGGCAAAGTTTTCGTTGGCTGGTGTTGTCGGGCTTTTGGATAAGTATGATATCGAAGTGGAATAGGGTGGTTAAGGAATCTGTTTTATCCACTCCGGCGTATAATGCCGGTATTTATCTTTTATCTCCCGGGGCAGGTCGCGGTATTTCCCGATGAGCTTCCTGCAAAGCGGCGAACCGCAACGGCACTCCAGCACCCAGTCATCGTTAATGATTATCGAATAGTCGAAGGTGATCTCTTCGTCCTTCTGAATGTCGCGCATGGCAATAAGGCAGACATCCCTCACGATCCCGGCGTTCGGATCGCAGGAATGGTTTGTCCTTACTTCAGGCTCCCTCGCCATGATGTACTCATCGGTCCCCACATTGAAGAGATGGTCAACCACCTCGGGTGGAAAATCATCCAGCCGTTCAATTTTAACCCGTGGTCCCGTGAAGGTCGAAATTATTTCACCCTTGCAGATGTCGCGGACAGCAAAAATTCCCCTGCCTTTCCGGGGCGTCTCTTTAACACAGATCAGTTTTTCCATGGTTGATGTTTTAAGGGAGTATTGAAAGCAAAGTTACTCGAAATCCACTTTGTCTGGAATGAAGTGGACGCCGCGGTTTATTCCCAAAATTCTTTAACGAAACATGAAGATGCCATCGTTATCGAGCCGGCGAAAAATTGTCGAAGCGACAGGTTTTTGCACCACCTCTCTAAATCACGCTGACATCAAATGAAAGCGTAATGAGTCTGCCGTTTTTCAGGTAAACGTAGATCTGTTTTTTGAAGAAACCTTCAATTGAACCCGGTGCAAATTTTACAAGGATCGAAGATTCCTCGTTGGGTAAAATTTCGGTCTTCGGATAATCGAAAGTCAGGCAGCCGCAGGAGCCGGTTATTTTTTCAATGGCAATGCCTGTATTTCCCCTGTTCCGGAAATAATATGACAATATGATGACCGTATCCTTCCTGAGGCTGCCGATGTTCAGATCCTTTGATCTGAATATCACAGGATCCACCGCCTGTTTTTTGTAAGGCCCCGGCTTTTTTGTAAAATATTCCACCTTTGGTGAAATTGATAATTCTCCGGAAGACGGAGCAGGATGTGTGCACGAAATGCAGGTGAAAAATGCAGGGAATAACAAAAGAAAGTTATAAAGAGTGAATTTCATAAGTGCAGGTGAACTTTGTATAAATGGAAAGTCCAGCTAAGGTTTTGTTTGTTGTCCGAGGGATTATTTACAGCTAAAAACAAGCCTTCTTTTGAAAGAAAATAATTATTGCAGTTGTATTTATTATCGGGAAGGGTATACGATCCGAGAATGTTGAATTCCTGGTCAAGGATTTCTATGATAAAGTTCGGGAAATTGTTGTAGATCCTGCTGATAAGTTCAGCCTGGTTTTTATCAAGATCTTTAATACCCGGCCATACAAACCTGTAATAGATCTTATTATACGGGTCCCAGATAAGACCAACATTATATGAATATTTACAAAGGGAATAAAAGTAATCTTTACTTTTCAGATCATCCAAGGGACTGAATGAATAATATTCAAGGATGGCAGGGCTCCTTGAATAAAAGGTTTTTGAGATATTTTTCCCGTCATTGCTCACATAAATTTTATCGCTGAACCTTGTGGCAAATACGAATGACTTTTGTACATCATTATAGGTTAAAAAAACAGACATCTCTTTCTTTCCTTTATCCCAGTAATCATCAGGCAGGGAAAGCGGGGACAGGCTGAAAGCATCATTTTTTACATTGTATTTGAACAGGAAATGATAATCGGAAGGCTTATGGTGGAAATAAAAATTCCTGTTGTCTTTCTGAAGGAAAAAAATATCATTGCCAAGAATTACCGCACCTTTCGTAAACCTGCTGATGGATTCTGCCACGGTTAATAATGGATACTTTTGCGATAAGGCAGAAAAATCTATCTTTTTTATGATATCTCCATTCCGGTTCAGGCAATACAAACATTGATCAGCAGTAGGCAGGTACACCGAATCAGGGTCTTTAACTGCAAACCCAAAATGATAGGGTATTGCATTTTGCCCGGTATCCCTTAAAGGAATTGATTCAACCTCCTTCCTTAATGAAAAGTCGAAAAGTCGTATTTCCCTGTATTGCTTATCATCAACAAATAAATAGTTGCTTCCTTTTTTTTCATAGTAAAACATGGCCGGGCAAAAATGAGGTATCGGCTTGTTTACCTGTAAAATAACAGAGTCCTGTAAAGTTAATGAGGCATAATTGCCAGAGTGATGGCATGAGGCAATAAGCATTGTTGACACAGCAAGCGCTGTGAAGTACAGGAAATATTTAATCATGAAGCCGGGATTTGCTTTCCTGAACTATTATTTAGAAGAAACTATGACACAACACTCACATGTAACGTAGCAACTGTAAGGAGCCGGACGATTCATGAGAAGACAATAGGTACCTACACTGCAAATAAAACAGTCCCCCATTTCATCATCAAAATAGCATGCAAAAGAACATGGCTTCACAATATCTGATTTTGAAAAAAACGGGAAAGCAATAAGCAATAACAGAATAAAAACTATCCTTTTCATATGTTATTTATTTTAAATTAAACAGAAGTGGATTTCCTGGTATTAAAGCCTGGCTTTAATACCTAAATTTTAAATTCAAAAGGAGCGATTAATTTGACACGCACAGTATTCTTTTTGATCATTCCTGCTGACCAGGAAGGCATTTTCCCTAATGCACCTGCAACCGCCTCATCACATCCGTATCCTATGCCCCTTAAAATTTCTATGTGGGAGATTGAGCCGTCGGCTTCCACAATGAAAGATGCAAAAACCTTTCCCGAAACATGATTATTCCTGGCTTCCTGGGGGTAGGCTGCATGTTCGGTTAAAAATTGCCTGAATAAGGAATCTCCGCCAGGATAGGATGGAAAAACATCCAGTAAAGCATAATCTGCCCTGGACTCAATAAGTGTACTGGCATCTTTGACAGGACCCTTCTTAGCCTGGGGCGGGGCTGTGGTTTCTTTCTTTGAGCATGAAACTAAAAAAAGAAAAGCCAGAAGCCAAAGAATAGCTGATAACTGTTTTTGTGATTTCATGGTTACTGTTTATGGTTTAACGTATTATTTATATATTTAGTATTATTAAAAGTGTGGTAAAGATATTCTTTTCTTTAATTAAAACATTGAAAATCAAGTACAATTTTCAGATATTTTTATCCGATAATCGGAATATGAGATTCCGAAAATCGGAAAAGCATGATGCAAATATCGGAAACAGACGTATTAAGAAAATATGCGGGCAGAAACAGCTTCAACGAAATCTTTCATCTGCTGTTTTACTTTTGCCCCGGACAGCGGGGAGTTTTCCTTCTTTTTATTAGTTGCATTA
>JBAXBP010000073.1:0-15141 GCA_037141915.1 Bacteroidota bacterium
GTCCATTTCTGTCGGAAGCATCCGTCAGGAAGGGAAAGACTGGATCGTAAGCGGTCTTCCTCAAAATACCAGGGAAGCTACCATCACGGTGAATGCAGTATTTTCAGGTAAGTCTAAAAACATGGGTAGTTATGTCGCCCGACTTAAACGCGTGCCTGACCCAATCGCCAGGATCGCTGGAAAGAGCGAAGGAGTCATCTCAAAAAGCATAGTTCTTGCCAGCCCCTTCCTTGTTCCCGAAATGCCCGTAGGTTTCGATTTTGACCTTAAATATGTGGTTACTTCCTACAACTTTGTTACCGATATCACCGGTGATATCTTTGAAGTCAAGGTTCAGGGTAACAGGCTTACCCCCGACATTGTACGAATGATCACTAATGCTAAAAAGAACAAACGCCTCTGGTTTGAAAACATCACTGTAAAAGGACCTGACGGCGAGCGTACCATTGCTTCCGTTAACTTAAAAATTAATTAAACCATAATATCCGGCGCATCATGAAAAGGATAGTTTTCATCGCATTTGTTGCAGTGCTTGTGGCAGGGATCAGGATGACCGCCTCCGCACAGGTACTGGAAGCTCCTCCGAGAGATGGTGTTTTTGACAGAACCGTGATCACCCAGGTTCAGCCAATACCTTATCCTTACTTAAGAGAGGCAGATATTGTCTGGACTAAAAGGGTATGGCGCATCATTGATATGCGTGAGAAGATGAACCAGCCGTTCTACTTTCCCGAAACCCCGCAAAACCAATGGAAAAGCTTTATGCAGATCCTCCTGGATGGGATGAAAGAAGGTACGATACAGGCTTATTCTCCCGAAACTGACCTCTTCCTGGTTCCGGTTACCCATAAGGAACTCATGGACCAGCTTGAGAGCAAGCAGAAACTGCACCTGAAACGTCCCGATAATCCCGATATCGAATATGATACCGTGATCTCAAAGCCGTTTTATGCATCGGATGTGAAACAGCTCAGGATCAAGGAAGACTGGTATTTTGATAAACAAAGATCAGTACTTGAAGTCCGTATTCTGGGGATTTGCCCGATGATGGAGAGTTTTGCCGATGACGGGACATCCCGTGGTTACAAACCCCTGTTCTGGATTTATTTCCCCGATTGCCGCAACCTGTTTGCACGCAATGAACAGTTCAACCTCAGGAACGGCGTCGCAGGCCGCCTTACGTATGACGATGTGTTTCTGAAAAGGATTTTCTCCAGCTATATATATAAGGAAGAGAATGTGTATGACCGCAAAATATCCGATTATGCTACAGGCGTGGATGCCCTCCTCGAGTCCGAAAAGGCAAAGAACAAGATATTGGAGTTCGAATCCAGCCTCTGGGAATACTAAGAGTTTAAAGTAATTTTTTTTTTTGATTTTCTGCCCCGGTTTTCCGGGGCAGTTTTTTTTTATTAATGACTTCGGATGGCATTCCCCGTTAACCTGATTATTGTTTACCTTTAGCCTGCAAATAGCCTGATGTTTTGGTTGCATTAAAACCTTTTCTTGAGACTTCTGTCGAATATCTTAAAGGTGTAGGCCCGGCAAGGGCTGAAGCGCTTGCCGCCGAGTTGCAGATCTTCACATTCGGAGACCTGCTGACCCATTTTCCCTTTCGTTATGTGGACCGCTCAAAGATGTACCTTATCAGCGATATCCGGGATGAAAATACCTACGTCCAGATTCGTGCAAAGGTCATTAAAACCAGGACCGTGGGAGCACCCAGGTCGGGCAGACTTGTCGTTACGGTTGAAGATGAAAGCGGGCAGATAGACCTGGTATGGTTCCAGGGTGTAAAATGGATGGTCGATAAAATTGCAAACGGGCAGGAATGGATCATATTCGGCAAGCCCCAGCTTTTCAACGGGCAATGGAATATTCCCCATCCCGAAATTGAGCACCCTGAAACAGAGCCATTACCAATAAGCCGCATAATACAACCCATATACAGTTCGACAGAAAAGCTTAAGTCAAAAGGGCTTGATTACAAAGGAATAGGCAAGCTTGTGAAAACCCTGCTGCTGCATGAAAAATTCCATATTTCAGAAAATTTAACCCATGATATCCTTGAGAGGGTAAGGCTTATAGGCAGGCAGGAAGCTTTTCTGAACATCCATTTCCCTCAAAGTCCCGAGCTGTTGAACAGGGCCCAGGCCAGGCTGAAGTTCGAGGAGCTGTTTTTTATTCAGCTCAGGCTTCTCAAACAAAGAGGGCTAAGGCTGCAGAGATCCGACGGACATGTTTTTACCACTGTTGGGGATTACCTGAATGATTTTTACCATAAGCATCTCACCTTTGAACTGACCAATGCGCAGAAGAAAGTGATACGTGAGATCAGGGCAGATATGGGATCAGGAAAACAGATGAACCGTTTGCTCCAGGGGGATGTAGGAAGCGGTAAGACTATGGTTGCCGTGATGTGCATGCTCATTGCCCTCGACAATAAATACCAGGCATGCATGATGGCCCCGACGGAGATCCTCGCCAACCAGCACTTCAGCAATATCTCGGCAATGCTTGCTGGTCTCGACGTAAAAGTGAAACTGCTCACGGGTTCAACCAAACCGGTTGAGCGCAGGGAGATACAGGAACTGCTGAGTGAAGGTAAACTTTCTATCCTGATCGGTACCCATGCCCTGATAGAGGATAATGTGCAGTTCAGGAATCTCGGACTGGTCGTCATTGATGAACAGCATAGGTTCGGGGTGGCCCAGAGGGCGGCTTTATGGGAGAAGAACCAGAGAACGCCCCATGTGCTTGTTATGACTGCAACCCCTATACCAAGGACTCTTGCCATGACGCTTTACGGTGACCTGGATGCATCGGTGATAGATGAGCTCCCGCCGGGACGTAAGCCAATAATTACCAAACATGTTTACGACAGGGATCATTACAAGGTATATAATTTCCTTAAGGAGAGGATTCGTGAAGGCAACCAGGTTTATATTGTATATCCCCTGATCGATGAATCGGAGAAGCTGGATCTGAAAAACCTGGAAGAAGGGTTTCTTACTGTGGCCAGGGAGTTCCCAGCCCCTGAGTTTAAAGCAGGCAAGGTTCACGGGAGGATGAAGCAGCAGCAGAAGGATGCTGAGATGAAACGGTTCATCGGGAAGGAAACCCAGATCCTTGTTTCAACAACCGTGATCGAGGTGGGAGTGGATGTTCCGGCAGCTTCCGTTATGGTTATTGAGAATGCCGACCGTTTCGGGCTTTCACAGCTTCACCAGCTCAGGGGAAGGGTGGGAAGGGGAAGTTCACAATCATATTGTATACTGATGAGCCCTGAAGAACTTGGAAACGATGCCCGCACAAGGATAAGCACTATGCTCAGAACCAGTGACGGGTTTGAGATTGCCGAAACTGACCTGAGGCTCCGGGGTCCTGGTGATCTCCAGGGAACCCAGCAGAGCGGGATCCTTACCCTTCGTATTGCTGACATTGTGCTGGATGAAAAGATCCTGAAGTTTGCCAAGAATATTGCTTCAGATATACTCAATGATGACCCGGGCCTAAGGCTTGAAAAGAATGCCAATTTGGCAAAACATCTTCTCCATATGGATGAGCATCAGCAAAATTGGGGCCTGATCTCATAGATTATTCTGCAATATTTCCTACCTTTGTTCCTCAAAATAAGGCTTGCATCATGAAAATTTCCTATAACTGGCTGAAGCAATATATCAACACAGACCTGCCGCCTGCAAAATTGGCAGAACTGCTAACCGGTTGCGGCCTCGAAGTTGAGGGCATGGAAGAATTTCATAGTGTGAAAGGAGGCCTTGATGGAGTTATTATAGGAGAAGTCCTGAGCTGCATCAGGCACCCCAATTCCGATCATCTCTCACTTACCAAAGTCGACACAGGGCAGGGTGCACCTCTGGATATTGTTTGCGGTGCGTCCAATGTTGCGGCCGGACAAAAAGTTGCTGTAGCCCTTGCAGGCACAACCCTGTATTTTAACGACCAGGAACTCGTCCTTAAGAAAACAAAAATCAGGGGAGAAGTTTCCGAAGGAATGATTTGTGCAGAAGATGAGTTAGGCCTTGGAAAAGGCCATGCAGGAATCATGGTACTGAAAGCAGATGCCAGGGTAGGGATGCCGGCATCTGAATATTTCGGGATAGAGCATGACTGGACTTTCACAATAGGACTGACGCCTAACCGCGTGGATGCGGCATCTCATATTGGAGTTGCCAGGGATATTGCAGCGGTTATCAATAACTTCGGAAGGTCGGAATCCATGGTTTCCGGCAGGATCAGCGCAGTTTTGCCTGATGTATCGGGTTTTCGGCAGGATAACAACAACCTTGTTATTGACATCAGCATTGAAGACAGTGTCGCCTGCCCTCGTTATACAGGCCTTACGATCACTGGTGTGAAGGTTGCCGAATCCCCTGCATGGCTTAAGAACAGGCTTCTTGCTGCAGGCCTGAGGCCTATCAACAACATTGTCGATATAACGAACTTTATCCTGCTCGAGCTTGGCCAGCCTTTGCATGCATTCGACGCCGGGCATATCAGCGGGAATAAAGTCATCATCCGTAAATATCCCAAAGGAACAAAATTCACCACCCTGGATGAAGTGGAAAGGGAACTCGGCAGTGATGATCTGATGATCTGCAGCCAATTGGAGCCCATGTGCATTGCAGGGGTTTTCGGCGGGATCAGATCGGGCGTGACTGCAAACACCACTTCTGTTTTCCTTGAAAGCGCTTATTTTGACCCTGTCCATATACGTAAAACTGCCAGGTTTCACGGTCTTTCAACCGATGCATCCTTCCGTTTCGAAAGGGGGGCCGATTATAACATCACGGTGTATGCCATAAAGCGGGCAGCGCTGCTTATAAAGGAAATCGCAGGAGGCGAGATCTCCTCCCCGGTAATTGATATTTATCCCAATCCGATCGTTCCTGCAAATGTGTTTTTGTCGTGGTTCAATCTTGACCGCCTCATCGGGAAAAAGCTGAACAGGGAGGTTGTAAAGGATATACTTGAAGACCTTGGTATTCAGGCAGCCCCTGTTAATTCGGGAGGAAAGGAAGGCCTTGACCTGCTCGTTCCTTCGTATAAGGTAGATGTAACCCGTGATGTGGATGTGATCGAAGAGGTCCTGAGGATCTACGGGTATAATAATGTAGAGATTTTGCCTGCTGTGAGGTCTTCATTATCATACACGCATAAACCAGATCCGGATAAAATCCAGAATGTAGTCTCGGATTATCTTTCGGCCAACGGGTTCAACGAGATCATGAACAATTCACTGAGCAGGTCTGTGTATTATGATCAAAATCCGGAGCTTACTGCTGAAGCCTGCGTGAAGATCCTGAACCCTATAAGCCGTGATCTTGATGTGATGAGGCAGAGCCTTCTGTTTGGATGCCTCGAAAGTGTGATCAACAATTTAAACCGAAAATCGGCCGATCTGAAATTTTATGAATTCGGAACAGTTTACTGTAAAGCGGAAGGTTCAGATGATCCTGTAAAAGGATATCATGAGGAAACCCATATGGCCATGGTGCTCACGGGGAGATCGTCATACGAAAACTGGAATTCGGGAAGCGGGGATGTGAACTGGTATGAACTTAAAGGATACCTGCAGTCCATGTTTCGAAAACTTGGCATAATTCCTGATTCTGTGAGCCCGGGCAGCAGGATCAGCCAGAAACCTTGCTCTGGTTACATCTATTTAAGCGGGGTGGATTACATTTACAACGACAGGCTTATCGGTTCAGCTGGTTTGCTTTCAAAGGCTATGCTTAAAACCTTTGATATCAAACAGGAAGTTTATTATGCCGAATTTAACTGGACTGAAATCCTTGCAATGGTTCCTGCAAAGGAAACACGGTACCATGAGCTCCCGAAATTTCCCGAAGTAAGGCGTGATCTTGCCCTTCTTATTGATGAAGCTGTGAAATTCGAAGATATTGAAAACCTTGCCTATCAAACAGAGAAAAGACTGCTGAAACAAGTCGGCCTCTTCGACGTTTATGAAGGGGAGAAGCTTGGAAAAGGGAAGAAATCATATGCAGTAAGTTTTATTCTGAGGGATGATGAAAAGACGCTTACTGATAAAGAAATTGATAAATGCATGGACAGGCTGATGAGTGCATTCGGTACAAACCTTAAAGCACAGCTTCGTTAACCTTTCATAGCAGAACCAAGTAAAACCAAAGCTTTGGCAACAAAAGAGAAATTGAATTATTCGGTAAGCCCAACCGGCGAAAAATTTCCTCTTCCTTTGAAGAAGGACTATAAAAAGGAATTCGGGAGGCTGCAACAGCTTGTTGTGAAAGCCCGGAAGGATAAAAAGGAGATTGTCGTTGTTATGGGAATCGGTTTTGTCGGGTCCGTGATGGCTGCTACTGTGGCGGATACCAAAGACAAGAAAGGGAAGCACAGCAAATTTGTAATAGGCTGCGACCTGCCCAGCCAGAGAAGTTTCTGGAAGATTGCAAAGATGAACAAGGGTTTATCTCCTGTCAAGGCCGAAGATCCCGAGGTTGAGATTCTCATTGACCGTTGTGTCAATAAAAACAAAACCCTTGTTGCTACCTGGAACAATGAATGCCTCAGGCTTGCCGATTGTGTCGTGGTTGATGTGCAGTGTGATTTCCTAAAGAAGGAGCTGGGCAATATGCGGAGCGGTGAAACGGATATGGCTGCTCTTGAAGATACTATGAGAACTATCGGGGACAAGATAGAGCCGAACTGCCTGGTACTTATTGAAACCACAGTTGCGCCCGGTACGACAGAATTCGTGGCATGGCCTATTTTGAAGCAGGAATTCCAGAAACGGGGAATTAAAGATACTCCGCTGTTAGCGCATAGTTTTGAGCGCGTGATGCCGGGTAAGCATTATGTTGCGTCGGTAAGGGAATATTGGAGGGTTTGTTCAGGCTGCGAGGAAATCGCCCGCAAGCGGGTCGAAAAATTTCTGCACGAGGTCCTGAATACAAAGGATTTTCCTTTGACGGTTATGGACCGCCCGATAGAATCGGAAACCACCAAGATCATCGAAAATTCCTATCGTGCTGCAATTCTTGCATACCTGCATGAGTGGAGTCTTTTTGCCGAACGCAACGGGGTTGACCTGATAAAGGTAGTCAAGGCGATCAAGATGAGGCCTACGCACAGCAATATTATATTCCCCGGCCCTGGTGTCGGCGGTTACTGCCTGCCGAAGGACGGGGGGCTGGGATACTGGGCTTACAAGCATATTCTTGGGTTTGAGGATGGCGACAAGCTCTTTAAGATAACCCCAACAGCCATTGATATCAACGACACCCGCGCTTTGCATGTGGCTGAACTCACTCGCGATGCACTTCGTAATATGGGGCGTTATATCGCAGGTTCACAGGTGCTTCTTTGCGGAGCCTCATACCGTCAGGATGTTGGTGATACAAGGTACAGCGGAAGTGAGATGGTTGTTCGAAAGCTTACCGAGATGAGTGCTGAGATCAGGGTTCACGATCCTTACGTAGATCATTGGTATGAGCTTGAGGAACAGGATACTTATCCCTCGCCGGGAAGTTCATGGAAGCGCTTCTTCCGGAACCAGGAGGGTCTCAAGAAAACGGTTGTTTTAAAGGATATTAAAAAAGCTTTGAAAGGGGTGGACGCATTTATTCTTGCCGTTCCTCACACACATTATCTGAACCTTGATCCTGATGACATCGTGAAATGGGCAGGAGGTCCTATTGCCGTGGTAGATGCCTTTGGGATACTCGACGACGTTAGGATAAGACGTTACTTCCAGCTGGGTTGCGAAGTCAAAGCCCTGGGACGAGGACATCTGGCGAGGCTGAAGAGGGAAGTAAGGAAATGAGGTACAATGTACCATGTACAATGTACAAATGGAGATAAAGTTAACGATTAGCGGATTACGGATTACGGATCACGATTATGGATGTTCAAACGATAAAACAGAGGTTCGGCATCATCGGGAATTCTCCGCTGCTTGACAGGGCTATAGATATTGCCCGGCAGGTAGCCGCCACCGATATTACCGTTCTGATTTCGGGTGAAAGCGGTACGGGGAAGGAATTTTTTCCTAAGATCATCCATCAGCTCAGCGCCCGCAAACATGGCTCCTATATTGCAGTTAACTGCGGTGCAATACCCGAAGGCACAATAGATTCCGAGCTTTTCGGTCATGAAAAGGGGTCTTTTACAGGCGCACATGAAGCCCGTAAAGGCTATTTTGAAGTGGTGAACGGGGGAACTATCTTCCTCGATGAAGTTGCAGAATTGCCTCTCGGAACCCAGGTCCGCCTGCTCCGTGTTCTTGAAAGCGGGGAATTCATGAGAGTTGGCTCTTCGAAGGTCCTGAAAACTAATGTCAGGGTCGTCGGAGCTACGAATGTGAATGTATCTGATGCTGTTGCCAACGGGAAATTCAGGCAGGATCTTTATTACAGGCTGAATACAGTACCCATTTTTGTACCGGCGCTCAGGGACAGGCAGGATGATATTTATCTTCTCTTCAGGAAATTTGCTTCCGACGCAGCTGAGAAATACCGTATGCCTCCAATTAGTCTTGACGAAGATGCACAGAAGATCATAATGGCTTACCGCTGGCCAGGTAATATCAGGCAGTTAAAGAACCTGGCTGAACAGATCTCCATTATTGAAAAGACCAGGATTATTGATGCCCCGACCCTGGCGAAATACATGCCCCACGCAAGTTCAAGCGATCTTCCCGTTCTTTACAAAGGGCAGGAATCCGCCAATTTCTCTGAACGGGACCTCCTCTACAAGGTGCTGTTTGATATGAAAAAGGATATGAATGACCTGAAACAGCTTGTCATGAACCTGCTGCAGAATGAACAGGCCCTTGGTAACACCCAGTCGGAAAATCACCAGCTAATAAAGAAACTGTATAACGAATTCGGGGAAGTGAAGGAACAGGCCGGCCCGATTATTATGCAGGCATCCGACAACTCACTGCCTGTGTCGGAAGCAGTGCAGGATCCCGAAGAGGTTGAGGAATCACTTTCGCTTGAAAAGAAGGAGAAGGATTATATTAAGAGGGCGCTTGAAAAATATAAGGGCAGGCGGAAAGAAGCTGCCCGGGAACTTGGAATTTCTGAAAGGACGCTTTACAGGAAGATCAAGGATTATGACCTTGAGTAAACAATTAAGCTCAATACAGCATCAAAATGCAAGGAACTTTGAAATACACGATTAACGTTCTCCTCAGGATCAGTTTCTTGTTTCTGACTGTTGCAATGGTATTGCTGCCACAGACTTCCTGCAAGGTGAACTATTCGTTTACCGGGGCTTCAATATCACCTGATGTAAAAACAATAACGGTACAATACTTCACCAACAACGCTGCGACGATAGTTCCTACCCTGAGCCGCACACTTACCGATGCGCTGAGAAATTACTATACTTCACAAACCAGTCTGCATACGGTTGACAGGAGCGGGGACCTGGAAATTGCCGGAGTCATCACCACTTATGCTGTCACTCCGATTGCAATCCAGGGTAATGAAACAGCTGCCATGAACCGCCTCACAATCACCGTGAATATAAAATTCGTGAACAGGAAAAATTCGAAACAGAATTTCGACAATATGACGTTCTCAAGGTACCAGGATTATAAGGTTGTAGATTTAAACACAGTTCAGGATGGGTTGATCGCAATTATCACAGATCAGCTGGTACAGGATATTTTTAATAAAACCGTTGTCAACTGGTAATGCTGAACTTCAGGCATATATTTGTATTATGAACCGCCAGCAATTTTCGGAACTGGTTAAAGATCCCCAAACACTGGGAGAAGGAACCATTACAGAGCTCCAGGATCTGCTCCGGGAATATCCTTATTGCCAGACCGCACAAATCCTTCTTGCATTAAATCTGCTTAGGCAAAACAACCAGGCTTACCCGGCCCAGCTCAAGAAGGCTGTTGCTTATGCAGGTGACCGGAAGAAATTAAAAGAGTTCCTTGAAATTAAAAAGGAGCAACACCATGCTGTTTCAAATGATGCACCTGCCGTATACATAACTGAACCCGATGAGCAGTCCGGCGGCATCCTGCAAATGCCTGTGGCGACAGGCAGTGAACAGGCAGGATCGGCCGAACCTGCAATTTTGCCTGCCATCCCTGCTTCAACCCCCGCAACCCTGGCTCATCCTGATGCTGCTGTATCACCTTTGCAGGCATCAATTTCTGAACCGCAGCAGGAAAGTTACATAGAGGATTCGGTTATTAGTTCTGAAGAACTGGCCCTGGCTTCCCCCCAGGCTCCTTCGCAGGAAGCCGTTATGAAAAGCACTGCTGTTCCCTTGCCTTCAGCTGCCAGGACTTCCAGTGCGTCATTGGAGAAAATGACACGGGAAGAACTTCTTGACATTGTAAGGAAGAGACTTACCGAGATCAATGATGAAAATAAGGGCAAGAGGATAAAACCGGAAAAAGTTATTCCGCCTGAGGAAACGGGGAATGGAGCGCCTGTATTGAGGGCAGTTGCAGAACCAGGTATTTCCAAAGATGAACTGATCGAAAAATTCATCAGGGAAGAGCCCCAGATGTCCAGACCTAAAAAAGAGTTCTTCAGTCCTACTGCAAGTTCTCAAAAGTCCAATCTTGATGAAGAGGATATTGTGAGCGAAACCCTTGCACTTTTATACGCAAAACAGGGTAATATGCAGAAAGCCATCCATATTTATGAGAAATTATCCTTGCGATTCTCCGAAAAAAGTCGTTACTTTGCGGCCCAAATTGAAAATCTCAAAGGAAATAATCACCAGTCATTATAGACAGGTTGTTGATCCGGAACGTATTATTTAATCAAACAATATTCAGATTATGGGTGTGTACATCGTTGTTTCAGTTCTGATTCTTATTGCGTCGGCTCTGATGGTACTGGTTGTCCTGGTGCAGAATTCAAAGGGCGGCGGGCTTGCGTCAAATTTCGCTTCTTCGAACCAGTATATGGGGGTAAGGAAAACAGCTGATTTTCTTGAAAAGACTACCTGGACCCTTGCCATAGTTTTATTGGTACTGAGCCTGTTCTCGATTTTTTCAATTCCCAAGAACCAGGGAACGACCCCTGTTCAGGAAAGTGAGATCAAAAAACAGATCGATCAGTCAAAAACAACCCCGATTAAGGACTTCCAGCCTAATCCTTCAGGAGGCAATGCGGCCCCTGCACAAAAGAAGAAATAAAACCTTAAGGTTCTTCAGAAGATATTAAGCTGTTCCGAAACAGAGGAACAGCTTTTTTTATGTCTATGGTGTCAGAATGTCAGAAAATGTGTCATGCGGAATTCAATTCAAAAAGATTAACTGAAAAATTGTCCTTTATTTTCATGATTACGCTTTTGGCATAATTTCTGACATACTAAGGCGAAATCAAGTGAAATTCATAATGTTTAACTTTAAATAATTTTAAAATGGCAAAATTGAAGATTAAACCCCTGGCAGACCGCGTTCTGGTTGAGCCGGCACAGGCAGAAGAAAAAACTGCAGGTGGAATCATTATTCCTGATACTGCAAAAGAAAAACCGCAGAAAGGTACCGTAGTTGCTGTCGGCCCCGGTAAAAAAGACGAACCCATGACAGTTAAAGTTGGTGATGTTGTTCTTTACGGAAAGTATTCAGGAACAGAGATCACCGTTGATGGTGGAAATTATCTCATTATGCGCGAATCCGATATCGTCGCTATTATCTGATCATCATTGGCATTCATGAATAATTCACAGTGTAACTTTTAAAACAAAATTAGAGATGGCAAAGGATATTATTTTTAATATTAAAGCAAGAGAGTCCCTGAAGAAAGGGGTTGACGAACTCTGTAATGCAGTAAAGGTGACCCTTGGCCCCAAAGGCCGTAATGTGATTATCGAAAAATCATATGGTTCACCCGTCGTAACCAAGGATGGTGTTACAGTGGCAAAAGAAATTGAATTGAGGGATCCTATTGAGAACGTAGGTGCTCAGATGGTGAAGGAAGTTGCTTCCAAAACCAGCGACCTTGCAGGTGATGGCACTACCACAGCTACTGTTCTTGCCCAGTCAATCTTTACAACAGGCCTTAAGAACGTTACCGCAGGTGCAAATCCAATGGACCTTAAACGCGGAATTGACAAAGCGGTTATCGAAGTCATCAAGTCACTGAAAGCCCAGACCAAACAGGTTGGAGACACGATGGAAAAGATCCAGCAGGTTGCTACCGTTTCGGCCAATAATGATACTTTCATCGGTAAGATGATTGCCGAAGCAATGGAAAAAGTAAAGAAAGAAGGCGTAATCACAATCGAAGAAGCTAAAGGCATCGAAACCACCGTTAAGGTTGTTGAAGGCATGCAGTTTGACCGCGGTTATATCAGCCCGTATTTCGTAACCGATACAGAGAAGATGGAAGTTGTTTATGACAACCCTTACATTCTCATCTACGACAAGAAGATCTCAGTTATGAAGGACCTGCTTCCGATATTGGAAAAGGTTGTTCAAACCGGTCGTCCCCTTATCATCATTGCTGAGGATATGGAAGGTGAAGCTCTTGCAACCCTCGTGGTCAACAAGATCCGTGGAACACTGAAGGTTGCTGCCATCAAGGCCCCCGGCTTCGGTGACCGCCGCAAGGAAATGCTCGAAGACATTGCCATCCTTACAGGTGGTACCGTTATCAGCGAAGAAAAAGGATATAAACTGGAAGATGCCACATTACAGTATCTTGGCCAGACCGAGAAGATGACTATTGACAAGGAAAACACAACCATCATCAACGGGCAGGGCAAGAAGGCCGACATCCAGGGGAGAATAGGACAGATCAAATCACAGATCGAAAAGACTACCAGCGATTACGACCGTGAAAAACTCCAGGAACGTCTTGCAAAACTTTCAGGCGGTGTTGCAGTGATCTATGCCGGAGCTGCTTCCGAAATTGAAATGAAAGAAAAGAAAGACCGTTTCGATGATGCTCTCCATGCTACCCGTGCTGCTATTGAGGAAGGTATCATCCCCGGCGGTGGTGTGGCTTTCATCCGCGCTATCAAGTCTATCGAAAAACTGAAAGGTTCAAACGAAGATGAGAACACTGGTATCCAGATCATCCGCCGTGCACTTGAAGAACCCCTCCGCCAGATAGTGGAGAATGCAGGCCTCGAAGGCTCTGTGATCGTTCAGAGAGTGAAGGAAGGCAAAGATGATTTCGGATTCAATGCAAATACCGAGGAATATGAAAACCTGTTCCAGGCCGGCGTTATTGATCCTACCAAGGTTGCACGCGTTGCTCTCGAGAATGCAGCTTCAATCGCCAGCATGCTTCTGACCACCGAATGCGTGATCGTTACCCATAAAGAAGAAAAATCCCCTGCAATGCCCCCGATGAACCCGGGTATGGGCGGCATGGGTGATATGTATTAATAATCACAATGATTTGTTCAAAAAAACCCTGCGATTGCAGGGTTTTTTTTATGTCTTTTTTGTAGCTTTGAGAAAATGAATTCAGGAACAATTTTAATTCTCTGAACATGAGGGTATCAGTGTTAACATTCAGTATATTATTGGGCTGTCTTTGCTTTTTTTCTGTTGCTGCGCAGACGGCAAGCCATGGTTTGCCTATAGATCCCGAAACAAAGAAAATAAGCTATAAGGATGTTGTGACCCAGGAAGGCAACCCCGGGTACCTTTACGATAAGGCAATTCAATGGTTCAACTACTATTATCTCAGCCCTGCATCGGTTTATTCGGTCCAGGACAGGGTTAACGGCAAAATTGAAGGACTTGGCAGGCTGCGGATTTACAATAATGATATCAAAACCGGCACCCATACCGACGGCGGTATTGTTACCTACCTGATTAAAATCGAATTCAAGGAAAGCCGTTTCCGTTATACCCTTACCGACTTTAACCTCAAATTGGCTTCACGTTACCCCATAGAAAAATGGATGAACAAAGAGGACCCATTGTATAACCCTAACTGGGATGCATACCTTTACCAGGTCGATACTACTATGCAAAGACTGGTTTCGACACTGAAAGAAAAAATGAAACCGATAGTAGTCAAAAAGGATGAGTGGTAACCCAGGTTCCGATATCCGTGATCTTTCACGCGAAGAACTAAAGTCCTTTTTTCTTGCCAAAAAAGAAAAGTCTTTCAGGGGAAGCCAGGTTTATGAATGGCTCTGGAAAAAGCAGTGTGAGTCGTTTGAGGAGATGAGCGACATCCCGAAGTCTGCCCGGGAATTATTGAAGAGCAATTTTACCTTTCACCGGGCGAATCCTGCAAGGACCCAGGAAAGCCGGGACGGGACGGTAAAAATCGGTTTCAGCCTTTACGACGGCTCAATGGTCGAAGGTGTGCTCATTCCTTCAGGTGGGAGGTATACGGCTTGCGTTTCATCCCAGGTAGGCTGTCCGCTTGGCTGCCTGTTCTGTGCGACCGGCCGCCTTGGCTTTATCAGGAACCTTTCACCTGCTGAGATATTTGACCAGGCAGCCTGCCTGAATAAACTGGCCCTTGAGCGCACCAAAAGCCCGTCAGGTTTGTCGAACATAGTTTTCATGGGAATGGGCGAGCCCCTTCTCAATTACGGGAATGTCATGAGATCAATTGAAATGTTTACTTCTGAGGATGGCATGGGGATGTCGCCCCAGCGGATCACGGTTTCAAGTCTTGGGATACCGAAAATAATACGACGACTGGCCGATGACGGGGTAAAATGCCATTTTGCACTTTCCCTGCATTCCGCAGTAAATGAAAAAAGGAACAGAATAATCCCGTTTAATTTATCGCATCCGGTTGAGGAACTAAAAGATGCATTGAAATATTACTACAGTAAAACCGGCAGGAGGTTTACAATTGAGTATATCCTCTTTAAAGATGTCAACGATTCAATTACTGATGCCGCTGAGCTTGCTGCCTTCTGTAAAAATTTCCCGGTTAAGGTCAACCTGCTTGAATATAATGAGGTTAAGGAAACAGGGTTTTATAAAACTTCGCTTGAGAGACTGCAGGCTTTTGCAGGTTTCCTGGAAAAGAAAAACATGGTAGTGAATATCCGTAAAAGCCGGGGGAAAGATATAGATGCTGCCTGCGGACAATTGGCGGGAAAAACAAATAGCGAAAAGTGAAAAGCGAAAAGCGAAAAGCGAAAAGCGAAAAGCGAAAAGCGAAAAGCGAAAAG
>JBAXBP010000074.1:0-14920 GCA_037141915.1 Bacteroidota bacterium
GAAAGAAGTTGAAGTATCATCTGTGAAACATGAAGTAATTTTTTATGACAGGTCGTATTCTGTCCTGGATTATGAAATCATGGATGATAACCTGCTGCTGATTGTTTTCAGGAATGCGATAAAACGGTCGGAGCTGATCCTCCTCACCCGCAGCGGCGACACCCTTTCAGTCACTGATCCGCCCTCGCTACCTCCTGATAAGCTGTATCGGGATTTCCTGTCAAACGTACATTATTACTCAAAGGCGGCATTAACCTGGCAGTGTTTTTATAACAAGGAAAACAGGAGTCTTGGGTTCCTGGACCCTGCTCCGGCCGATAGCCTTGAAAGGCATGTAAAGCAGTTCCTGTTCAGGATATCGAACCGCCTTTATTTCCAGGAAAAAATTGTTGACGGATTCGGGACAAAGCTTGGCTATTACAGCCGGGGAAAGGGGAAATGTTACATCAAAACCTGCCTTAACGAAAAAAAAATTTCTGAATATTTTGATGATCAGAACTTTTATCTTGGATGGAACAGCCGCACGGGTGCTTTCAATGCCATGGATTCCGGTCAGATCGGGAGCCCCTCTGAGTTTGATTTTTCAATTTCTGTAATTGAAGGGGGTGCATATGGTAAAAACGAAGTCAGGGCTCATCGGTTTGAATTTTATAACATGATCTTCCCATTGATTAAAATGAGGGGCGACAGCCTAGCCTTTTTTAATTTCGGAAGCGACATTATCGAGGTACTCGATCGGGACGGAAAGACAGCAAGGACTGTTCCTGTAAACTTTCACCATGAGGTTTCTGTAAAAAGCCGTTCAGATAAAATCAACAGCCTTGAAACTTCAGGCTGGAGATGGGGAACAAAAATACTTACCGATGGATCTGACCAGGATGTCTACACCACCTTCATAAAGAATGGAATGGTAAAAATAAGAAAGATCAACCTTTTAACAGGGAAACTCGATGAAGGTACTGTCCTTCCCTTCCCGTTCCCTGAAAAAATCACGATTTATAAAGGAGAAGCATATTTCCTTTGTAAAGAAAGCGGTTACCAGGAGAATTGGAAGCTGGTGAAATGCAGGCTTTGATTTTTTTCACATACATTATTTCCTGATTGGCCAATTTATTGTAATTTCCCATACTTTTCAGCAGGAATCAACACATTGAAATTATAATAAGGTTTTATGGCCGAAAATTTGATGGAAAGAGCAAACGATATCCTTGAGAAGGCTGTCTTTGCTGCAGCGGAGTTCCAGGAGTTTAACCAGGAGCAGACCAATAAAGTGGTAGAAGCCGTTTACCGGGCGGCCCTGAATGCCAGGATCAGTCTGGCAAAGATGGCGGTAGAAGAAACAGGTATCGGCATATGGCAGGACAAGGTCTGGAAGAATGTCATAGGCACACAGCTGGTATATGAAAACATAAAGGATGAAAAAACCGTCGGTATAATCAGTCAGGATGCCGTTACAGGGATTTCGGAAATAGCCCAGCCCCTGGGTCCTATTTTTGCAGTAACTCCTGTGACCAATCCCACATCTACTGCAATATACAAGATCCTCATCTGTTTGAAGACCCGTAATCCCATCATCATCAGTGCGCATCGGAATGCAGCCCGCTCCACCGGTGAAGCCGCCCGTATCTGTTATGAAGCCGCGCTGACCGCAGGGGCTCCTGAGGATTGCATACAGATGATACCTGCCGGATCAAGGGATTTCACCCAGATGGTCATGGCGCATCCACGGGTTGCACTTATCCTTGCAACGGGTGGAACGGGGCTGGTGAAGGCAGCTTACAGCAGCGGCAACCCTGCAATCGGTGTAGGCCCGGGTAATGTGCCTGTTTTCATTGATGAGAGTGCAGATATACCCTATGCCATATCTTCCATCATTAAATCGAAAACATTTGATAACGGAACGGTTTGTGCTAGCGAACAATCGGTTATCGTAGAAGATAAAATAGCTGAAAAAGTCAGGAAAGAATTTGAAAGGCAACACTGCTATTTCCTTTCCCTTGAAGAAGCCCTGAAAGTTGAAAAAATCGCGGTTGTAAAGGATTCCATGTCGATGAGCCCGTTCATCGTAGGGCAGTCGGTTGCAACTATTGCAGAAAAAGCGGGGATCACTGTTCCCGAGGGAACAAAAATCCTGCTGGCAGAACTTTCCGGCGTTGGAAAAGAACATCTTCTCTCGGTTGAGATCCTTGCTCCAATCCTGGCGTTTTATACGGCAAAGGATTATCATTCGGCAATCAAATTATGCATTGACCTGAACTACCTTGGAGGGATCGGCCATAGTGCCGGCATTTATGCAAATGACGACAAAAGGGTGATGGAATTCAGCCAGCTGATCAATGCTGGGCGTATCGTGGTAAATACGCCTACTTCACAGGGAGCAGTCGGCGGAACCTTTAACATGCTGCCTCCCTCGCTTACACTTGGCTGCGGTACCGGCGGAAAGAACATCACAACCGAGAATATTACGGTCAAGCATCTTATCAATATCCAGAGGGTATGCAACAGGAAAATGAACGACAGGTTTTTCAGTGTCGACAAGGATAAATACCTGGACGAAAACTGTGATGAAACTGATCTCAGGTACGAATACCATAAAAACCATTAATAAAATACAAGGAACATGTTTGATTTTGACTTTAATCCCGAAGAAAAACAATTTACCTGCATATTTAAAGGACGGATGGATACTGTGGTCAGTTCACAATTGCTGGCTGAGCTTGACTCAAAATACATATCACTTTCTGAAAATGAAGATAAAAATGCACTCCTCGAATTCAGCATTATATTCGACCTCAAAGAAGTGAATTTCATCTCATCTTCATTTATAAGATTATGTGTGGCGGCCAAAAAGCGGGTGAAAGACGGAAAGTTTTCAATCATTAATTCAGACCCTTTTATTAAAAAGACATTCAAGATCGCAGGTCTCGACGATATCCTGAATGTAACTTAACCACTGAAAATTCGCAGGAGGTCAGCTCCGGAATATCAGCTTCCATATATTGGAAATGATTTTGACTGCGGATATGATCATCCCGATTCAGGGTTACCAAAATTACCAGATATCAGTCATTAATATTTCAAAAATTATATCTTTGCATAACTACCCTGCTGCACTTTACCATGCTGATAGCAAAGAGACTGACCAAGAAACTGTCAATCCGGAAAAATACGGTTTTATTCTTAACCTGTTTAATTTTCTGCCTGTATCTACCCTACATCACCCACGCCCAGAAAGAGGATTCTGTAACCTTATTTACCAGGCTGAGATCTGCCGATAAGCCTGAACAACTTACGACTTTATATACAATCTATTTTGAGTTTTACCATCTGGATCCCTGGAAATCGGTAATCTATGCACGTAAAGCTGCAGTCCTTGCAAGAGAGTTGAAAGACAAGGCGGCGGAAGCTAAAGCAGACTATAGGATCGCTTATTACTACCGATGCAGGAGTATGACTGATTCTGCCCTGTATTTCAGCAGATTCGGCTTTGACATCAGTTCTAAGCTGGAGAATAATTCACTCATAGCATGGGGTTACAATTCTCTGGGCGGCATTTACCTATATGGTGGCCAGAAAATCAAGGCGCTTGATAATCTACTGAAGGCTCTTGCCCTGGATTCCAATAATGAAAATCTCATGTCGAGTGCCGGATTCAGTCTTGGGATCTTATACGGGGATGCTGGCCGTGCCGACAAATCGGTGTACTATTATCTCAAATCATTACATATTGAAGAAAAGAAACAGAAATGGGTTGATGCAGCGTATTGCTATTGTAATTTATCTGGATTCTATTTTCAGTCATCCAATTTCGGGGAAGGTATTAAATCATTCCACAAAGCCCTTGAATTATTCATTAAGGGTGATTTCTGGCCTGGTCAGGCCTATGTTTACAATTGTATAGGCATGGCATACAACGATAAGAACGCTAATGATTCGGCAATAATGTATTACCGGAAAGCCTTGGCACTGAATGTCACTGACACAATCGGAAACCGATCGGCCTATGTATTTAACCTCACCAATATCGGGGATACCTGGTTGAGGCTGAAACAATATGATTCTTCAAAGTTTTATTTTTCCACAGCATTAAAATGGGCCACAAGAGGAGGTGATAATATTGCACTGTCCTGCGTTTACCTTTCCCTGGGGGAATTGAATACAAAACTCAGGCAGTATTCTTTGGCCATTGAAAACCTAAATAAAGGATTGTTTCATGCCCGGCAGGTGAATTACAGGTCACAGTTTGAACAGGCTTACACCTTGTTGTCGGAATGTTATGAAGCCAGTGGGGATCGTGATCAGGCGTTGTTCTACATGAAAAAGCGTAATGTGATCAAGGACAGCATCTTTAATGAAAATGCACGGAAGGAAGTGGCCAATATGATGATCAGGTATGAGACAGATAAAAAGGATCAGGAAATCATGAGTCTCAACATTGAAGCCAGAATGAAACAGAGGAAAATACAGCTGGCATTGGTCGTCATTTTCTCCATTCTGATTGTCGCTGCCGTGGCTGCCGGGTCCATCTGGAGATATTACAGACATTCTCTGGTCCCCAAAGTTAAAGCCCTGAGTTTTATAAAAGAGAGGATCTCAGTTGAAAAAGACGGTGATAACCGTAGGTTAAAAGCTCTTGACAGGGTTCTTCCACCCGAGTTAAAACCATTTTCACATCATCAGGCAGAGCCCCTGGAAAATAATGAGGAATTGGTTGCCGCGCTTGAATCCAAGATGTCAAGTGACAAGATCTATCTCAATGAAAACCTGTCCCTTGCTGAAACAGCCCAAATACTGAAAACAAACACAACTTATCTTTCAAGGCTTATAAACGAACATTATAAAGTTAATTTTTCGGCCTTTTTAAATAAATACCGTATTGAAGAAGCCAAAAAAATGATCCTTGATGATCATTACAACAATATTTCAATAGAAGGTATTGCGAAGAATGCCGGCTTCAGATCGAAGTCGACATTCAACCAGGTATTTAAACAAGCCACAGGGATGACACCCACCGAATTTACCCTGAAGAACGGGAAGATAAGGGCGTAGTACAGGGGATCGCAATCCAGCGGAACTGTCCTTTCTTATTATACACCTACTCTATATACAGCCGACAAGCACAGCCTTAAGAAGGCTTCTTGTACGGATTTATAAATCCAACCTATAAATACTTGTTTTCCGGTATAGGCTACAGATACATTTGCCGCATTAAGATTTTTGGCTATGCCTTTAATCCCAAAAAATTCAAACCATTAATGTCCAATCAAATATCTTGATTATGAAAAAATTGATCCTTTCTTTTCTAATGCTGACAGTGCTGGTCCTTACAGGGTATAGCCCGGTTAAAGCCTCCGTCATCGGAAGTGCAAATGAAGGCCTTACAACCTCAATATCTGCGCTTGACCAAAGTACAGGCCAGGCAGGTAAAGCTGATTCGGTAGCAACCGCAGGCGAAACAAAAGACAAACCGTTTAACTGGAAAGGCCTCATTATCGGGCTTATATTCCTTAGTTTCTATGGATATGCAATCGCAATGATTGTCATCACCATAATTCAGACCAAGGCAATCGATACGGTTACAAAAGAAGAGTTCATCAACCTGAGAAAACAGGCAAATAAATCAGAATTGGCCTCTGATGAAGAGAACCAGAAGGCCCTGGCTTATATCAATGAAGCGTATTCTTCGTGGAAAATTGTTTCTGAACCCGGCGAGGAAGAATTGCGCAGCCCGGTAACCATGAGCCAGCTTAAAAAGACAAGGGAATTACATGCTCTTGCCGCCAAAGTAATGCCTACCGATGATAAAGTCGTTGATCGTTTCAATACTATGGGCAGTGTGGTAAACAGCTCTGAGACAAGAAAGTTTTCCGGCTCCTGGAAGCTGATCATTGTTGCTGTTGTTGCCTGCTTCATCACTTATCTTATGACGAAGAGTTTTGATCCGGGATTCTGGCATTGGCTGAGTCGCTTCTGGATTATGCCCATGGGTATTATCATGTATTACTTCGCAAGTCTTTCGCCTGCATTTCTTGATGATAAACGTGTTCGCTGGTTCAAAGGAAAAAATATTCATAACGTGCTGATCGGAACTGTATTAGGCCTTTTCCTGGCTACCCCTGCCACCGAAACATGGGTTAGCACATGGAGTGACGGAAGCAAAACCAAATCAGAGCAGTTCAACCCCCTCTTCTTTATTATGTTAGTCATGACATTCATGGTCATCCTGATGCTCGGTTTCATGATAGTATTTTTTGCCGGGCTCAACTTTATCAGGAACTACGTGATTTATGTTTAGGTAAGTATTGAATCCTGAAACTGAAGTATGAAAAGAATCATTTTATCCGGAATACTGCTGCTTGCAAGTTTGTTTGCATTTTCCCAGCAAGCCTTGCCCACCGATGGCTTGCTGGGCTTCTTTAAGCTCGATGGCAGTGCAAAGGAATCTGAAGGACGACTGAAACCCGGAAAGTCACAGGGAATAAAGCCGGCACCAGACCGCTTCGAAAACCAGGGCAAGGCAAGCAGCCTGGCGTATGATTTCAAACATAATAAGAGAAGCTTTATCTCTATTCCTTTGGATATCAGTCCCGGGAAGCAACCCATCCTTACCATCACCTTTTGGATACAGTTGAATACAAGCAATATGGCCTCGGGTATTCTTTACCAGAGCGACAATGACTGGAGCCAGACTGATCATTACAGGGGGATTTATGCTGAACGTAATAACGGTTTCATGCATTGGACGGCTTGCTGCGGAAGTGACGGGAGTGTGGAAGGGCCTGAGATCCTTGCAAAAAGCTGGACTTTCATCGCATTGGTATATGACCGTGATAACCAGGCCATGCGGCTTGTAGTCAATGACCAGGTATTTTCAAGCGCAGCAAAAATGAGGGACGGTTATCCCTTTCTGAGGATAGGCCCTTTTGACGGCCAGACGGATGATCTCAGGATCTATTCCAGGGTACTCACACTGAAGGAGTTGTCGGCTCTTTACGGAAAGAACATTATAAAAGATACCTCCGTTTATTCTATTCAAAAAAGGGCGGATTACAGGGCCCGTATGCAAAGGGAAGAACTCGACAAGGTAAAGCCCAATACCACCTATGTTGTGGCTGAGGATAAATTTGCCATCCATGATACAGCAGGAAGCTATAATGCGATCGCTTACCTGTCAAAAGGAGATACATTCAGGGTATTGCAGATTGTAAAGAAATCGGCTCTCCTGCTTTTACCCGACGGGAAACAAGGGTATGCCACCATCAGCTCTATCAATAACGATGCCTACCTTAAAGGAGGAAGCTACCTTTTTCATGAGACGAAGATCATTTTCCAGAGTGTTTTCAATTTTACCAATATCAGGTCCTGGATTATTGCCGTAATTTTTGCCATACTGCTGTATTTCGTTTATAAGAAGTATGACGTTATCGACAATCTTCTGAACAGGATAGGGAGAAGGGATCCGATGTTCCAGGGCGGATCGAAAAGTGAAGGTGGAAGTTCGGGGAACATCCTGAAAAAAGTATTTCCGCTTAAACGTGTGAGGTGGTGGCCAATTACTATCGGTGCAATACTGGCTCTTGTCGTTTTCATAGCACTGATATGGAATGGAGGCGAGACAGAATGGTTCATCAATGATGGATTTAAACTCATTCCGTCAGGTTATACGCGTTCGATCCATTGGATCCTTTATATCACTTTCATGACCCTGATGTTCATGTACATCGTGATGATCATCGAAAGCTTTGTGGTAGTCGGACCAATAATGGCCATCCCCAGGATCATCATCTTGACTGTCCTCATGCTGATGGCTGTCCTGGTGACATATTACCTGAGCGTACTCGTTGTGATCGTCGCCATTGTCATGCTGGTCCTGTATGCTATCTCTGCAGCTGCAGGCAGCTCGGAATACAGATGCCCTCATTGTAACAGGACCTTCACTTCAAGCGCGGGCTCAAGCGGAACATGCCCTCATTGCGGAGGAGGAGTCAGAACTTAAGCTATGAAAAGAGAGGAATTTGTATTATACAATACATTCCCGGCCGACGCTGTGACCGAGGGATGGAACAATGGGATTGACATCTCTCATGTTGCTTACGGAAGCAGCAGTTGGGCGGTCCTGATGGCCGAAAAGACCGGCTTTACCGGCCAGAGGTATTTTCAAAGGAGTGAGTTCCCGGCCAAAGCCATTGATGAGGGCTGGAAAGAAAACTATTATATCTCCAATATTACCTGGGGGGATTCCAATTGGGTGTTGATCATGTCGCAGGGATGCGGGTATACCGACCAGCAGTGGAAATGTGGCAGCAAGTTCCCCTCAAAGGATGTCGAAAAGACTATAAAAGCAGGATTTCATATTTCCTATGTAACCTACGGGGAGGGCCGTTGGGTCATCGTTTTATCGAAATCAGAAAGGACCTGTGAACAGAAATGGGAGATGTTTAAGGACTTTCCTGAAAAAGCCATTGAAGAATACTGGAACCAGGGGTATATCATTACATCCCTTGCCTACGGGGAGCAAAAATGGCTGCTTGTCGTATCTAAAGGAACCGATATCCTTTATCAGTCATGGGCCTTCAGAAGCAGTTTCCCGGAACAGGAAATATCGGAGAAAAGAAATGAAGGTTACTGGGTTTCCAGCCTCACCTACGGCAATGGTTTATGGGTCGTGGTTATGTCGATGACAGAGGAAGAGTACCAGAAACAAACATCCGATAAACCCCAGGAGACTAGGAAAAAACCAAGGACCCAGAGAAAGAAAGAAGAAAACCGGAATCAGTCATCCGACACCTCGGCTCCTGATGAAGTCCAGTTTGAACTGGCCATGGGAGAGCTGAAGAAGCTCACCGGCCTGGTCAAAGTGAAAGAAGACGTGGATTCTCTAATGAAATACATCAGGATAGAACAGAAACGTCAGAAAGAAGGTCTCTCGGCAAACCCCATTTCCCTGCATGCCGTTTTTACAGGCCCCCCGGGAACAGGCAAGACCACCGTGGCAAGGTTGCTAGGCAGGATCTACCATTCCCTGGGCCTGCTGAAGAAAGGACATGTGATCGAAGTAGACCGTTCCGGGCTTGTTGCCGAATACGTTGGGCAGACCGCCATCAAAACCAACAAAGCCATCGATTCGGCCCTTGACGGCATCCTGTTCATTGATGAAGCGTATGCACTGGCATCGGATCTGAAAAGCGGTTACGGACAGGAGGCGATTGACACTCTCGTAAAAAGAATGGAAGATGAGAGGGGCCGTCTGATAGTCATTGTAGCTGGTTACCCGAAGGAGATGAATGATTTCATCACTTCTAACACCGGCTTGCAGTCAAGGTTCAACCAGTATTTCACTTTTGCTGATTACAAGGCGGATGAGTTGCTGGAAATCTTCAAACAGACAACCGCTGAGCGCGGTTTCACGCTGAGCCCGGATGCAGAAGCTAAATGCGGCCGCTATTTTGGATTTCTATACTCCTCACGGACAAAGACATTCGGGAATGCCAGGGCTATCAGGAATTTTTTCGAAGAGCTTATCCGGGTGCAGGCAATAAGGTTATCGGCCCTTGAGAATCCGGCGAATGAAGAACTGCAGATGATAATGGAAGCTGATATTGAAGAAGCCGTCAAAGATGTTTTTACGGATGATAAGGAAGAAACCCTTGAGCAGATCATGGGTGAACTTTCAGGCATGATAGGCCTGGCCAACATCAAGGAAGAGATCGTTAAGCTTGCCAACTACATTAAGGTTGAAAAGCTAAGAAAAACAAGGGGGTTGCAAACAACTCCACTGGTACTTCACTCTTTATTCCTTGGAGCGCCGGGAACAGGAAAGACGACAGTAGCGAGAATTCTTGGAAGGGTTTACAAATCCATGGGGATACTTGCAAAAGGCCATGTGGTGGAAGTCAGCCGGGCCGATCTTGTGGCCCAGTACGTTGGTCAGACTGCACCGAAAACCGACAAGGTGATCGATTCGGCCATCAACGGGATACTGTTCGTGGATGAGGCTTACATGCTGACCAGGGGAGGGGAGAACGATTTCGGGCAGGAAGCTATCGACACACTCCTTAAACGTATGGAAGACGAAAGGGATAAACTTATCGTAGTCCTGGCAGGGTATACCGGCCTGATGAAAAAAGTAGTCGATTCAAATCCAGGCCTTGAATCAAGGTTCACACGCTCATTCACTTTCAGCAATTATTCGGTGAACGAGCTCTTCGAAATATACCAGTACAACTGCAGGAAGAAGGGCTTTATAATTGCTGATGAGGTCCTTGTTCCCCTTCGTGATTATTTTGAACATTGTGAAGAAAGGACCTCCTCGAGCTTCGGTAATGCCCGCTACGTACGGAACCTTTTTGAAAGAACATTGCAGGAACTATCGGCGAGACTGGCTTCCGTTGAAAACCCGGAAACCCCTGAACTGACAACCATAACGAAGGAGGATTTCCTTCACGCCATCAGCACACAAAAATAATCAACCCAAAAAACAAAAATATTATGAACAAGCTCAACATCCTATCGAAACTGACTTTGATTTTAATGGTGGTTTTCATCATTTCATGCCAGAAAAAAGCTACGGACGATCCACCGAATCCCGGTACATCAGGGGGCGATGTGACCACGATAAACCTTGTTATTTCATCCAATGTATTTGTGATCAACGATTCAATAATGCAGTTTGACCATTATGGAAGTGATGAGGCGAACGGGAAATACCAGTATTACTGCCCGAACATGGTTCCGCTGGTCGGCATTGGCGCAATCCTTATCGACACGCTCAACGGAGGTATGATCCGAAAAGTGACCGATAAAACCATAACAAACAATTACATCACTTTTCAAACTACCCAGGCCCTGCTGTCGGATGTTTTTGAATCGGGGGAACTTTCATTTACCCTCGATCCCGGTCCTTCAGCCCCAAACCTGAAATCAGGGAACAGTGAAAAAACCATTGTTTACAAGGAAAAAAGCGCTTCCTTCAGCGAGGGTGTGACCTCTCCGAACAAGGTGGATTATAATTTCGATTCAGAAGTTGCGGCCAATGTAAAACTTACGGGCAGTTTTCATACCGTGCCCAGGATCCATTTTGACTTTGTTTTCAGCAAGGAAAAAGGAGTTGAAAAGTTCAGTTGCGACCTCGCCCAGACCAAGCTGGTCCTTCAGTCGACCCTCGCCCTTAATGCAAGCGGTTCAGCCCAGTATTCCATAGGGAAGGAACTTTGCAAGATAGAAAGATCTGCCATGTTCTGGGTTTATGGCGTTCCGGTTCCTATGAATATGGAGTTCCTTATGACAGCCATCGGATATGTCAACTTCGAGGAAGCTGCCAATTTCCCTGTAACCTTTACCAATACATCCACACTGGGATACGGGGTCACCTTCGAGAATGGCCAGACCACTTATACCACAGGGTTTACAAATAGCACTGCAGTTTCGGGAGTCCCTTCCTTCAATGCAAAAGGCCAGGTATTGCTATCAATTGTTCCACAGATCACAATACAGTTTTACGGAGTACTTTCGAATGTGATCAAACCGAAACCTTATGTTGATCTTTCGGCAAAGTACACCAATGTTGGGGGAACCCAGCAGATGTGCGCGGAAATTGACGGAGGGATTGACCTGGGATTAGGCGTCAGCGCCGGCCTTTTCGGCGTTGAACTGTTTAACCTTTCAAAGGATTTTAATATTGCCAAGTCGGTACTTTGGAAAAGCCTGGAAGGATGCGACATACCGAAAGTAACACTTTCAGGACCGGGATATTCACCTGGCTCCCATGAGTGTGAAATATATTTTATTCCTACAACAGTTACCATGAACGTGGATGATCCGGGACATCTGCTCGGACCGGGAACGGTATTGTATTCCATATACAGTTTTCATGTTCCCGGAGGGATCGGTAATACAGGGACTATCCACAAGGACTGGGTTGATCTTACAGTGAACGGGAACCAGCTGAGCTATAATATCTGCATCCGCTGGGAAGATGCCGATTACGTGGAGCAGAATGTTTACCTGATGCTTCCCGACGGTACCCAGAGCAATGTAGCGAGCATATTAATCGAGAGGGGCGGAATAAAGAGCGGGAGCGGCACGAAGCTTAACCCTGCAATCTTATAAGCAAAATTTTACGAAAAAATACTTGACAATCATTGTTATATCCAAGATCATGAAAACAAAAATCCTTTCAATCCTTATGGCTGCAGTGATAATCACGGCATTCATCCTTATCCCTTCCTGCAAATCATCAAAACCTGCCAGTGTAAAGAAACAAGGGGAAAAAGTTATAGAAGTGCTTTGCACGGGCCCCGAATACCAAAGCGATAAGAACCATCTGCGCGCAAGCAGCATAGGGGAAAGCATGGACGAGATGGTCTCAAAGGACAAAGCCCTGAGTGCTGCACGCGCGCAGATTGCGGCTTCGGTAAGCACACTCCTGAAAAGCGTTACCGACAATTATGTGAAACAGTCGGGGGTCAATAACAAGGAAATCCTTTATACCCGGTACGAGAAACTGAGCCGGGAAGTGGTCGATCAGGAAGTGGTAGGTACAAAGATCATCTGCGAAAAAGTGACCAAAACTTCTTCGGGGAACTACAAGACATACCTGGCCATAGAATTGAATGCGGCTGACCTGCTTGAAGTGCTGAACAAAAAAATCATTGGCGATGAGCAGCTCAGGACTGATTATTACTATGAAAAATTCAAAAAGACCTTTGAAGAAGAGATGAAAAAGGCTGGCGGCAAGTAATGATAGCAGGCAACAATCCTAACATACAGACGATGAAAAAACCTTCGATGATCCTGACCTTTCTGTTGGCGGTGTTTGCCGGGTTCGCTCAAAACGTTACCCAAAACCCCGTAGAGGGAAAGGGAAATGAAGCTGCAAAAACCTACGACCGCAATTCCCTGACGTTACTCATGCTGAATTTCTCGGGTGAGAGGTATATGGGGGAACTAAAAAATGTGTTCTCCGATTTTCATATACCTGATAAATTCAACGACAATATGGTTGCGACAAGGTTCATCGATTCACCTTACCAGCATTCTGAACCTGCAAGCCAGGGGTGTGGTTTTACAGGTTCAGGGATGTCCGGCCACAGTCAGGAGATAAGGGATCTCATTGTGAACAGTAAGGTCAGCCAGGAGATTGTCGCAAAATGGTTTGGTAAAAAGCCCGATGGTACATATTCCGATGAAGTGCTGAAGCAGAGAGGGCTTTATAATGCCAAGGATGAGGATGTATTGATAGCCAATGCGAGCTCTTCCAGCGGCAGGCTTTCCGACCAGGGCGAACGCATGATAGTCCGGAGCTTTATCGTGGTCATGGATTACAACTGGGTGAAGAGTGTACCTGAAATTCTTTCGGGCAGTGACGATAAAAGCAGGTCTAAGGCTGTTTCTTACAAAGACAGGAACGGGTTTATCGGAGAGGGACAGGCCTGCATTTTTCAGCTGATCTGGAACGATTCGGTGCGGGCGGGGTTTTACAAAGACTACTGGGCTGCAGGCAAGGACGATCCTTCGATCGTTGCCGCACGCAACAAGGCCTTTAATGAAGCCCGTTTTGAAGTGAGGTTCATTATGTCGGTGACTGTGGATGGAGACGGGACCCAGCCCAACGCGGAAACGTTTCTCGGAAAATTCTCGAAGCAGAAAAGCAGTGATGAACTTTTTAGCCAGATGGTCTATTCCAGCATTGATAATGCCGTTGACAAAATCGAGAAGAAAGTTGAGGATTTCAGGGTCAAGGTCCCAATTGCCGAAGTGCATCCTATCCGTGTAAAGATAGGGCGCAAGGAAGGCCTCAGGGTCGACCACCGGTATTATGTTTATGAAGCAGTGCAGACTGACGCGGGAATCAAAATGAAACGCAGGGGTATTATCCGTGCAACCAGTAAAATTGCCAATAATCGTGAAGTCTCAAGCGGCGCCACATCTTCAGAGATGATGTCGAAATTTTACCAGGTTGCCGGTCGCAGGCTGGACGTGGGGATGAGGCTTCAGCAGCGCAATGATATCGGTATCGGGATCAACCTTGGAGGCTTTTTTCAAACAACCGACTTCTCTAATTTCATGATCAGCGGGGGAATTGAATATAACCTTTCTCCGCTGCTTTCGCATCTTATCCGCCGCATACCGCATTCCATCAAGCTTGGAATTGATTTCAGCTATGGCACACCAAAATATGCCATAGATTATACCACGATGCTGCCGGGTTTCAATCCTTCAACTTCAACACCGCCAGCCTCGACCCAGCTTTGCCTTACCACTACCCGCTGGAGTTTCAGCCTGTCAAAGGATTTCCATTTTTTCAGGGTGATGAGGTTCAGCCCATTCATCGGTTATGCCATGGAAACGGCAAAATTCAGCCAGGATATGAATTATTATTACCAATATGATCAGACGACAGGCATTGCAAAGTATAATGCAATAAAGAAGGATACTATTTATGCAAAGATCAATTTCTTCACTGTTGGAGCAAAACTTGGGATCAATATTACAAGCTGGATGCAGCTGATGATCTATTTCAATGCCCTTGGGCCCGATTACAAACACTACGATGCAGGCAGCAGGATGCCGGCAATAAAGAATAACTGGATGGAAACCGGGGCCTACCTGCATTTCGAATTTTAATCTCCCCGCTCCCCCGGGGTTGCCCAGGGGGCCGGGTCGTTGCCCCGGGGTTCATACCATTTGAATGCATTTAAACAAAGGAATATGAAAACATTTAAATTACTTTTTCTTTTTTGCCTGATGGCATTGGCCTGTACCATGACCCGGGCCCAGTCGAAAAGCAAGAAACAGCTTGCGGGGTATACCATAGACAATTATGAAGTGGAATGTTCAGGGGTGGGGAAAGAAGGGACTAAACTCTGGAAAGTCTGGGGTTACGGGAAGAAGCCCGATGCAGCAATCCTCCAGGCAAAAC
>JBAXBP010000075.1:0-14884 GCA_037141915.1 Bacteroidota bacterium
ATAATCGATGATCAAGCCCAGTATCACCGAGCCTATGCCTAAAGCAATGGCCGAGACAGAGCCCTTTGTATAAGCAAGGACAGCAAGGGCGAGTCCGCCTCCGAAAGCCGCCGGAAGCAGGCCGAGCAAGGGAACCAGGGCCGACCTGAAATAAAATCCAAGCAGTACAAAAATAGCCAGCATTGCGATGGCCAGGGTAAGCAGGATATCCTTCTTCAGCCTGTTTGCATTCCCGACAGCAACAGCGGCAGCCCCGAAATATTCTGCCCTGAAGACCCTGCCCTGGTTGATTTTCAGAGCCATGATCTCGTCGAGCCTTTTCAGCAGCTCACCGTTCTTCCCGGTTTCTCCGGGAGGATACTGCGGCGTAAGGAAAATGAGCAGGTGGCGGTGGTCCCTGCTGACCACGTACCCGTTATAGGACTCATACTCATCATTGCCCTGAAGGGCATGCAGCTTTCCAACAGCCATGCCTTGTATGCCGACAGGGTCATTAAGGACCTGCCCTATGATTGCGAATGAAGCGGGAGAGAGCAGCTTCCTGTAATCGCTCCTGATCATTCTTTCAATATTGACTGCGGATGTCAGTGTATCCAATCCATAGTAATCCCTTTCGTCAAGGAAAAGCGGCAGGTTGTCGCGGGTGCCTGAAACAAGGCTTTCAAAGAGGGAATCATCGGCTTTACAGGTGAGTTTGCTGAAATATCCCTGGCAGCATGAATCTATTGCTGCTGTGAGATAATCGGCCTGCATGCAAAGACTGTCTTCTCCAGCTCCCGTGGAAGTGTCAGCGACAGAAAGGCTTATAATGAGTTTTTCGGTAAACCTCACATGGGTTACCACATAATCAAACAAATGGGTTTTATCTGCTTTCGTGGAACTCCCCGAAATGTCTTCTACAAACCGTATCTTCAGTATTCCCGGAACGATAAAAAGAAGGATTGCTGCGAACAACAGCAACGTCATCCATCTTTTATTATGCAGTAAGTTATATATGTAGATGAAAAAATTTGACATCAGGACAACATACTCATTTTATTACAAACGTATAACAGGTATCAGGACAATTTAGGTTTTCTGAAAATCTGAAGAAGTATATAAGTAATGGTGCCTAGCACCAGCGAAAGGATAATGCCGAAAACAACGCTTCCTACAAGATACTGCACGAAATTCGATTTAAGCCATTGATAATCGAAACCAGATGAATAAACTGCTCCTTTATTAAACCCTATAACCAGACCGCCGGTCTCATAACTTAAATACAGGATCAGTGGAAGAACCGGGGGAATGCTGATGTTCGAGGCAGCAACGGTAACGAATTTATTCAGCTTGAAATAATGGGCAAGTCCGAAAGCTATCATCATCTGCCAACCCCAAACAGGCAGAACACCTATAAACAGCCCCAGCATTACCGACGAGGTAATCCTGGTATTCGAATCATTGCTGTCGAGGATGTATTCCCTGATAAAACCCTTTATCGATTTTTTTTTCAGCCCTTTGGCAAACATGAAAGGCCTTACCCAGAGCAGGGCCATGAATACCAGGATTGCATTAAGGAAACTGGTCCTTGTAAAATCAGGCCCTTTCCTGAAATGCGACACCCTCGTTTCCCTGGGGGCATAGTAAACATCAATGGGAACCGATAGTATTTTGACCCCTTTCCAGGCCAGGCGCACCAGGATCTCGACTTCAAACTCATATTTGCCGGTATAGAATTTCCCCGTTTCACGTATAGGATCAAGAGGGTATAGGCGGTAACCGGTTTGCACATCTGCAACCTTCTGCCCGGTCTCTATCCTGAACCAGAAAATTGAGAATTTATGCCCAAAGCGGCTGGAACCCGGAACTTCGGGTGAATCCATATCCCTTGCGCCAAGGATGAGGCTGCCCGGCTCCATTTCCAGCAGCTCTATGAATTTGGGTATATCCCCGGGCCTGTGCTGACCATCGCTGTCGATGGTGATCGCATAATGGAAATTTTGTGCTATCGCCATGGCAAAGCCTTGTTGCAGCGCCCGGCCTTTTCCCCTGTTTTTATCGGAAGTGATCGTCATTATCCCGGGAATATTCCTCAGGATCTCCGAAGTGCCGTCATTTGAGCCGTCATTTACAACGATAATATTTTGGGTATACAACTGAACTTCGCAGATTACACCTTCGAGTGTTTTTTCATTGTTGTAAGTCGGAATGATGACACAGCACCTGAAATCAGCTATCTTACTGCGGATTTCCTCGTTAACTTGCATGAGTTTGGATATCAGTTAAGGCAGATAAAAACAAAAATAGCAAAAAATCGTAAATTTGGCCAATGAAAATCCTGCTTATCAATACACCGAGGTCCCCGGAAAACAGGATACTTGAGTTCGCGCCGGCATCGGCAAAACAGTTTATTCATAAGCGATTGATAGGCCCGCCGCTGGGGCTGATGACCATTGCAGCGGCAGTGAAGGATCATGACGTACTGCTGTTTGATACCAAAGGCGAGTTTGACCTTCATCCTGAGCATCCCACGCTGGCTGAGCTTGTGAAAAAGCTTGTGAATGATTTCAGGCCGGATATCGTTGCCAGCACTGCCATAACCTCCGAACTTTATTATGCATTTGAAATATTTACGGAAGCTAAAAGAAATGACCCACGTATTGTTACTGTTTTAGGTGGACTGCATCCCACACTGCTTCCTTTCGATTGTTTTCATCCTTCGGTGGATGTGGTTTGCCCGGGGCAAAGCCCGCATATTTTCAGGGAGGTTGTACGTGCAGTGGAAACGAAAACCGGCCTGGATTCCATTCCGGGCATTCTGCTTAACAAAGGTTCAGTGCTTGTAAAAACCCCCGGTAAACCGGCTCCCTGGGATGCTGCCAATGCCGATTACCTGATGCCCGACAGGGAACCTTTAAAAAAATGGATAGAAACATACAAGGTAGGAGGGAGCCCCTTTCCCAGTACTTATGTATTTACTTCCCTGGGCTGTCCGTACAAATGCACATTCTGCTCAATCTGGCCCCAGTTCAAGGGTAAATATTACCAGCGCTCGGTCGAAAGCCTGATCACAGAACTGCAATCAATTCCCGATTACCCGGTAGTCAGGTTTGCCGATGCGAATACGGTGGTTGACCTTGGTTTCATGAACCTTCTGTTTAACAGGATACTGGAAGAAGGCATCAGAAAGACTTTCGTGATGGACATCAGGGCTGATGTCGCAGCCCTGCATCCCGGTATAATACGAAAAATGGCTGAAGGCGGCCTCAAAGTGGTGATTTGCGGTTTTGAATCATACCGGGATGAGGAACTCAGAAAATACAACAAATCGTCGGCTGCAAGCGACATTGCTAAAGCCATTAAGGTGTTCAACGACAATGGCATCATGATTAGGGGAAATTATGTAATACCCAACGATTATTCTGAAGACGATTTCAAAGCCCTTGAAGAATATTCTTCAAGCAATCCCGTGGTATATGCAGGTTACACCATACTTACTCCAATGCCGGGCACGGTATTCTACAAACAGGTGAAGGACAAGATCATTGACCATGATTATCTCAGGTACAACTTTTTCAACTCGGTATTGAAGACAACCCTGCCGTACGAAAAATTCCATGAACGTGTAGGCAGCCTCTGGCTGATCAAAAAAGGAACAGACGTGATATGATGAAAATCTTGCTGGTCAACACAAATACTGAAAAATTCCCTTACCCTATCCCCCCTCTTGGAATATGCCTGATCGCTTCCTTTTTACAGGAACATTACGAGGTCAGCATATATGACGGGATGTTTGATGAAGGCAGGAACCTGGAAGCCGTGGTGAACAGTTTTAAACCTGATTTCATTGGCTTCAGTATACGTAATGTGGATGAAGTGGTCCCTGAACGACAGACGTTCTTCCTTGAAGGTGTTTATTCCCGGTTTATAGCACCGGTGCGCAAGATCACAACGGTGCCTCTGATTTTAGGAGGTAGCGGGTATACCATATTCCCTGCAGAGATCCTCGAATATACAGGTGCGGATTATGGTATTGCAGGTGAAGGAGAGGAAACATTACTTGCCCTGCTGGGGAAACTCGAAAAGGGAGAGGATGTCAGCGGAATACCCAACGTCTTTACCCGGGAAAGCCGGGGGGCCCAATCACTGAAGAAAGAAAGGGATTACGACAAGATGCCCTGGTCATGCATCGATCAGAAACTGGATTTCAAACCTTATACTGCAAGGGGAGTATACAGCATTCAAACCAAGAGAGGCTGCGCCCTTCAATGTATTTACTGTTCCTACCCTCTGATAGAAGGGAAGCAATACAGACTCAGGGCACCAGCATCAATTTCAGCTGAAATTGAAGAAGCTGCTGCGAGGCTTGGCCCGGGAGTTACCTTTGAATTTGTAGATTCCACTTTCAATGAGCCCAGGGGGCATGCCGAAGAGATATGCAGGGAACTGATCAGGAGAAAAATAAAAGTAAGGCTGAGGACAATGGGCGTGAATCCCCGCAACACCAGCAGGGAGTTATTCTCGCTGATGAAAGAGGCAGGTTTTGCCCAGATAGACGTAACGCCGGATTCTGCATCTCCTGCGCTTATCAGGAGCCTTCGCAAAGGGTTTACCATGGGTGACATACAAAGGACAGCCAACCTCATCAGGGAATTCGACATGCCTTCCATGTGGTTTTTTCTTTTTGGCGGTCCTGGTGAAAACAGGAAAACATTTGATGAGACCCTCAGTTTTATTGATAATTTTATTAATCCCGATGACCTTGTTTATCTCTCTGGCGGACTGAGGGTTTATCCCGGGACCAGGCTTTATGATGTTTCTTTGAAAGAAGGCAGGATCGCTGCTTCGGACCTTCTGCTCCATCCTCCTTTTTTCTATTTTTCAAAAGACTCACCACAGGCAGAGCTTAAATCATGGATTGATGCTGCATGCCTGGAGAGGCTTAATTGCCTCCCGGGTGCGACAAGCAATCCGCCTGAAGAAATGCTGCGCGAAGCAGTTGCATTGCGCCAGTCCGGGGGGCTTACCGAACCTATGTTCCGGACACTTCTAAGGATCAGGAAAGCCTGGAAGGCGGAAGGAAAGCTTTAAAAGGGTGTTCCATTTCACAAACTTTCCCGAGCCGGAAATGAATTTGGAGTTCTTGTACAATGCCAGGGAAGGGCCGCATTCAGTGAAGTGACTGATCCCCAAAGCATACATCTGCTGCTGGGTTGCCAGCCAGTTGAAAGGGGTATGGATATTCTTCACGACCTCTGCCCTGACGAGGGCTATATCGTCAATGCGGACCTGGTTAAGCACCGAAATCAAAGGGATTCCGGGTGAATGCACATCCGCAGTGAAGACAGTTTTTGAAAATTCAGATGCAGCTTCCTCAAGCAGGTTTGTATGATAGGGGATGGTTACACCAATAGACCGGGCGTGTAAAGCACCTTCTTCCCTGGCTTTTAAAACAAAAACATTGATGTGAAAACTGTCGCCGGCCAGGATGAATGAATACTCGCTGTTTCGGTTCACAATCATCAGGTTGAGATTGCTGTTAAGCACAATTTCACCAATATCATTTTCACTCAGGCCGATCACGCCGCACATTCCGTAATGAGTGTGAAGTAATGTTTTCCTGATGGCCTCATAAGCTTTCTGAATGAAAAGCAATCCTGTTTCAAACGAGATAGAACCTGCAATGAACAGGGCGGCATAAATTCCCATACTGTAACCGGCCGTCATTCCCGGATTAACCCCGTTATTGAGAAGCACACGGGCGCAGCTGCAGCCATAGATGTACGACAGGTACTGGTTCAGCAGTTCATCTTCAATGAGGGGATTGGATTCGGCATGAAAGGCAAGAAGTTTTTCATCTGTACATGCCGCAGCTGTATTGAGATAAGATTGAAAAATCACATTGAATGCAGGAATGTTGCTGGACGGATCCTCGCGATAGTCACTTATAAAAGCCGGGAAAACGAATGCAGGTTTGTCTTCAGCCAAATGCGGAATTATTTATCAAGCTCCAGGAGGCGATTTTCGTGTTCGATGATCAGCAATTGCATTTCAATCAGCTGACCAATGGTTTCAACCGGGTGTTTAACGGCATATTTGCCGATAGTTTTAAGTTCAATATCCAAGTTGAACTTTTTCTTGAAAATCTCGATCAGTTCAAGGAACATCAGGGAATCCCCGTCAAGATCCTTGATTATGTTGGTAGCATCTTTAATCTGTGATTTATCTGCTTCACATTCTTCAGCAAAGAACGAAAAGACTGTCTCTCTGACTTCATTCCGGGTGTTCTCTGTGATTTTAGCCATTGTGGTATTTTTTTGCAAAATTATACTTTTCCATGATATTTCCGAAAAACAAGTGTGGCGTTATGGCCTCCGAAACCGAATGAGTTGGAGAGGGCTACCCGTATCTCTTTAGGCCTGCATTTATTTGGCACATAATCAAGATCCAGGTCGGGATCCGGATCTGTATAATTAATTGTAGGGGTAAGAATACCGTTTCTCAGGCTGAGCAGGGTGATGATACCTTCTATTGCACCCGCAGCGCCTATAGTGTGGCCGATCATCGATTTGGAGGAGGAGACCGGGATCTGATATGCTTTTTCTCCAAAGACCCTCTTTATGGCCAGGGTTTCATAGCGGTCATTGAGTTCTGTTGAAGTGCCATGGGCATTTATATAATCCACATCATCTTTTTCAATGCCTGCGTCCTTAATAGCTTTTTCCATGGTGGCTGACATTCCTTCACCGTCTTTCATCGGGGCCATAATATTGTATCCTTCGCTGGTAAGGGCGCTGCCTGCCAGTTCCCCGTAAATCATGGCATTGCGCCTGAGCGCATGTTCTTCGGATTCAAGGATCACAACCCCGGCACCTTCTCCGATGACAAACCCGTCCCTTTTTGAAGTAAACGGTCTGCTGGCGGCTTCAGGAGTATCATTGGCGACCGAAAGAGCATACAAGGCATTAAACCCGTTGATCTCCTCGGGATTTATAATTGAATCCGCACCTCCGGCAATCACGATGTCGGCATTGCCGTTCCTGATCATCTGCATTCCCATTGAAATGGCATAGGCGGAGGATGCACAAGCCGTATTTATAGCAAAATTGGGCCCCTGAAGCTGGTATTCAAGCGATATCCATGCAGGCATTGAATTGGTCATGCTTTTGAAAACCGTATTCTGGAGGGAAGTGTCTTTTTCAACGCTTGAGTTACCTGTATTGACAACCCCCATAATGACCGCACAGCGCGTTTTATCCTCTTGCTCAAAATCCAGTCCTGAGAGTGAAACTGCCTGTTTGGCCGCGACGAGGCACATCCTTGTAACCCTTGTCATTTGCCCTGATGCCCGTTTCTTAACAAGGGTTCTTGAAAATTCATCAAATTCGCGGGGAACCTCGGCGGCTATCCGGGTCGCGCATGAAGAGGCATCGAAAAGGGTGATCTGTTTCACCCCGCTTTTGCCTTCAACAAGGTTTTTCCAGAAGGTGTCCAATTCGTAACCCAGGGATGAAACAATTCCCATCCCGCTGACAATAACTTTTAACGGCATTTTAAAATTTTACTTGTTCAGTGCAATCGCCCAGTTTTTCAGCAGGTCAACATCTGCCTGGGTGGGAACGTTATCAGGATTGCTCTTGCGCCATTTTCCCGTGGGCATTTTTCCTTTGGAGACCTCTTTATACATATCCTGAGCTTTCCCTGCCTGTTTCTTTGCGTCATAGGAAGTCCAGGCTGCAAAATTCACATGTGCCTTTGCCATTCCGTTTCCATCGGCCCCGTGGCAATCCATGCATGCTTTCTGAACTATTTTCATCACTGAATCGGGCAATGCAGGATTTTCCGGGTTGTAACTGGAAGATACTGATGCGTTTGCAGGTCTGAAAGCGAGGGCTATAAAAAAGACTACGCCCAGCGAAATCCCTATAAATGTCATTGTTTTATTCATCTTATCATAATTTTGTCATAACAAAAGTACGCAATTATTCAAAGGGCCCCTTGTCGGTCCCGAAATATTCTTTTAATGCCTCGTTAAGTTCTTGTATGGTCAGGCCTGAGCGGGTAATCAACCGGCGGGCTGCATTTTTATATGTGAATTCCAGGTGGTTCCTGATCTCTTCAATCTCTTCAGGTATGGTCACAGTTAAGTTGGTTCCGTGTGTGTTTCCGGTATAATCATAAAATCCCCGGCCCGATTTTTTACCCAGGTTCCCCTGCGAAACTTTTATTTCAAGCTCCCTTATCAGCGGAGCGTAATAATCGGCATGCGGATAATTCCCGGTATAGTTTTTAATACTGAGAAGCATGGTATCAAGCCCTACATGATCGAAAAACTCAAAGATTCCCGATGGGAAAAGCGAGCCTTTTACAGCACTGTCGATCTCTGCAAAACCAGCCTTGCCCTGTTCGCTTATACGGAAGGCCTCATTCTGCACATCAAGGAAAATACGGTTAAGGATGAAGCCTTCATCCTCATTGAGGAGCAGAGTATTATGTTTGATGGCAGATACAAAAGCTTCAAGCCTGCCGGTAGTATGGTCAGAAGTCTCTGCTGATTTTATCACCTCGACTACATTTACAAGGTTCACAGGATAAAAGAAGTGCAAACCTGCGAAATTTTTCGCACGATCCGGGGAGGGGCATAGTAGTGAGGGATTAATGGAAGATGAGTTGGAAACCAGGATGGCACCGGGTTGCATTACCTTGTCGGCTGCAGCAAGGACCTCCTTTTTCACCGACATATCCTCAGGCACAGTCTCAATCACTATATCACAACCGGCCAGGTCCCTGAGATCCGCTGATATTTTTGTTTGCATCAGTTTGGCAAGCTTTTCAGCAGGAATGATCCCGTGCTCAGAAAGTCTGCTAATCTTCTTCTCAAATGTTTTCCGGATCTTACCCAGGTCGGCCCGGGGACTTACGATCCAGCAGAGGCTGAAACCCGATTCGGTTAAATATTGAATGAGGTTGGTCCCCATTTTTCCCTGACCTATAACACCAATGGTCTTGTCTTCAACGGCCCTTTCTTTCCACTTCCCGGTTTCCTGGGCCATGACAATCCTGCGGTATTCATCCATCCTCTGGTGGTGCTTCCTGATATTCCTGTTGACACCCAGCATGGTCAGCAGGAACCCCATCCCCTTATCTATGGCAATTTTCCTGCTCCTTATAAGGTTGAAAATAAAGCGGAACAATGCCTTACGGTCCTTGTCGGATGTCAGCACAAATTCCTTAAAGGTGATCCATGACAGACGGGCCTTAAGCCAGGCCGGGATATCGCCCCCCTGACGGGTGAATGCGCCGTTGCTGAACAGGGCTTCAGCCTTCTGCCTGATCACAGGAAATGAATAAAGCCGCGTTATCGTTTCCATGTATTTATCAAATATTCCGATCTGCGACATGTTCATATAGGCAATGGTAGGGAAGTGCCCGACCCCCAATTCGGGGTCGGTGTCGATTATCCTTCCTTCCGCCAGGAGTTTCCTATGGATTTCCGTCCCGGGAGGGGCGTTCAGAAGATGAAGGTTGACGTTAGTAAGATGGTGTTCAAGTGAGAAATTGAAGATACGTTCAAACTCATCTTCCGTATCATGATCAAAGCCTACGACAAAGCTGGCATTGATCTGTATTCCAGCCTCATGGATCTTTCTGATGGCTTCAGTATAGATGGAGCCGCCCCGGTTGTGGTGTTTCTGTGTTTCATCCAGGCTTTCGGGATTGAGAGATTCAAATCCCACCAGTATATTGAAACATCCGGCTTGGGCCATCAGTTTTAAAAGCTCTTCATCCGTGGCGACATCAAGACTGCACATACAGCCCCATGAAATGCCAAGAGGGATGAGGGCTTTCATCAGCTCTTTTGCGTACCTCTTGTTTATTGTAAGGTTATCATCGACAAAAAAGAAATATTTGGAAGGCGCTGCTTTGATCTCTTCAACAACGTTGTCGATCTCCCTGTACCTCATCTTCCTGCCAAAATTTTTCGAAACAAGGCAAAAGTCGCAGTTGAAAGGGCAGCCTCTCGATACCTGTATGGCAACCTGGAATATCTTATTCATGTTTACAAGATCCCAGCGCGGCGGCCTTTGGAGCCTGTATTCAGTATACGTGGCAGATTCGTATACCTGTTTCATTGCCCCCTTTTCAAAATCAGCGAGGCATTGTTCCCATTTACCTTCAGCTTCACCAACAACGACGGCATCTCCATGTTTCAGGGCTTCAGCGGTGAGATAAGAAGCATATGGCCCTCCGAATACCACTTTTGCTCCCATCAAACGATAATGGTCGCCAAGCTCAAATGCCCTGCCGGCAGTGGCAGCAAGGGTCGTGATCCCAACAATATCGGGTTTGATGCCCGTGGGAATGTCTTCGATCTCCTCATCATAAATGAAGATGTTATACTGGGAGGGAGTCAGGGATGCAATAGTGGGAAGAGCCAGGGGAAGCATCAGGCGCTTTTTTCCGAACATTTTTGCCATCTCGGAATGCGCAGGATAGTTGATGTACTTCTGCCTTGGGCTTAATAAAAAAAGATTATATGAAGGTTTATTATGATCCATTATAGCAAACAATGATTCAGGATTGATGCCAACTCATTACATAACCGGCCTGCATGAACTTGCTGACTTCGGTAACAAAGCTGAGAATAACATTCCCGTTGTTAAGGGTTTCTTCTTTCAGAATCCGGTCGAGGCATAAAAAAGCCATAGGAGGTCCGAGGTAACCCATAGTCGACATTTTAGAATACAAAGTGTGGCTGGGGATCCCAAGGGTCATGCATTCATCCATCACAAGTTCAGAAATATGTTTTGAAGGGAAATTTACCTGGAAATATCTTATTGTTCCAGGATCCAGGGGATACTGCTTCAGCATTCTTTTCAGACCGTTCAGGAAAACCGAACCATCAGGTTCATGAAAATTCTTCCTGAGTTCCTCCTGGAACATCTGGGCGAGGTGGTGATACCCTTTTTCAAATTCTTCTTTAGGGTTCATCCAGTATGCCGGTCTTTTATTTCCCATGGCAGATGGCTTGCTGCCCCCGGCTGATTCCATAAACACATGATCAACATAAAGCCCAGGTTCCTTGCCCGGAGCCGCCTGAAGGAATAGGGCAGAGGCTCCATCCGACAGAAAATATCTTAAAAAAAGCTCCTCTTTTGTCACCAGGGGCTGGTTGTAATATTCAGCGACCAGTTCTGAAGACGACATGCTCGAGGAAATGACCAGGGCGTTGTCGTAGCGTCCATAGCGGATCATATCATAGGCAACAAGCAATGATTTGTATGCTGAAGTGCAGTTGGCATGAATGGAAAGCTCGGCGCAACGCTCTATGCCAAGCTGCTCCTGTATCCTTACAGAAGCTGTGGGCATCTGGTCCTGGTGTGCACTGCCGTATACGATAAGCTTTACATCTCCTGCCTGAACGCCTGCGGCTTCAAGGGCCTGGCGGGCGGCTTTTACCGACATGCTTACATTATCCTCGGTAAACTTCCTGCTAACAGGATCAATAGCGAAATGATAATATTCTATTTCCAGGAGTTCGGCCATCAGGTCCTTTACTCTTTTCAGCCATTTAAGGGTCTTGGCAGGTGCTTCAGTCAGCTCGCCAAGGTAATGATCAACTTCCGATTTGGGGACGGGATGACCAGGGAGGAAGGAACCGCTTCCCGAAATTCTTACCGGGCGTGGAGATGTAGGGTGAAGTTCACTGTCCATCAGGAAAGATATTTTTTAATATACAAACCACGTTTTTCAACCCTGAAATCCTGCATTACCTGGCGTGCAAAATCATAAGCGGCCTGAATCAGGACCTTTTTAGGTACAACCTTATCAACAATCCCGTGATTAAGAGCATCCTCTGCGCTGAAGGTGCTTCCTTTCAGCACGCGTTCAAGGGCAAATGCCAGGCCCGACATGCTGCACAGCTTGTACATCCCTCCGAGGCCCGGGGCCAGGTTGAAGGAAGCCTCAGGAAGCCCGAACACGGCTTCTTCACCGCAAAGCCTGAAATGACTGAAGAGCGCGAGCTCCAGGGCGGAACCGAGGCAGACACCCCTGATCGCAGAGATCACCGGGATGCTGAGACTTTCGAGAAGTAAAAATGATTCATAATTTTTCGAAAGGAAATCAGGTATGTGCAAAAGTTTGCCGGTCTTATCCGTTACAGCATTTTCATTGATTTCCTTCAGAAGTACCGGAACATCTGCTCCCGAAGAGTAATGCCTGCCATGTCCGCTGATGATGAGGGCGCGGAATTCCCCGCATAAACTTATAAAATACAGGGCTTCTCCAAACTCCCTGAAGAATTCCATGTTCATTGCATTTGAAGGAGGTGAATTCAGCTCCAGCAGGCCGATACCTTCATCAAGAACCAATCGTATTGTTGAATATGCGGGTATCTTCATGTTATTGTTTACCTGAACCGTTCCTGCGCCTGGCTTCGGCAACAGCCAGCTCACAAAAAATCCTTGTTTCTTCTTTCATGGCTTCCTCCATGCTCAGGGACCTGGCGTTTTTCAATGCTTTCATGACTGCATTAATGACGGTCAAAGGCCTGTCCCTTGTTAGTTTCTGAAGGAACGTAAATGAATGATCAAAAACTTTATGCTTATTTACAATAAAATCAACAAGGTGCATTTCCTGGGCATCTTCAGCGTTGATCATATCCCCGCTCAAAATGAGTTTCATGGCCCGGGGAAAACCAGATTTCATATATGACCTTACTGTGCCTCCCAAACCGGGAATGACTCCCTGGTTGACCTCAGGGAAAGCAAACAAAGCATTCTCGGCGCAAATCCTGATATGACTTGCCAGGGCAATTTCAAGCCCACCGCCGAAACAAATCCCCTGGATGGCTGCTATAACAGGTATATCCAGGTTTTCGATGTGTTCGAGGACAGCTTTACCCTTGCCCATTTTTTCATTGATATCCTCCCTGTCACGGATCATCCTGAACAGGTTCTCAAGTTTTCCCCCGCCTGAGAAATGCTTTCCTGCCCCGCATATCATGATACCTTTGAGGTAATCATACGAAGTCCATTTCTTAAGTGTATCCAATGGGACAAAGTCAGGCTGAAAAAGATAATTCTCAGGAGGATTGTCCAGAGTTAAAATCCCTATATCATTCCTTATTTCCCAGCTTATTTTATTTATGGTTTCCATTGAGTCATTTAAATGTATCATGCAGAGAATACAGGGTCAATCCCGGCTGGTATATCATGCGTTATCCTCTGTTCGTCTACGAATACTGTCTTTACTTTCGCTCTTGCAAGTGGCTGCCCGGTTTGGCACAGCTTCATTTTCTGGTCAAAAATAATAAACGGCTCGTCTTTTCTGACGGTAGTCGATATTTCCACTTCATCACCAAGTTTCACTTCATGCTGGTATCTTAAATTCACTTCCACCACTACCAGGAAAAGACCGGAAGAAGTAAGTTGCTTCAGCAATCCTTTATCCTGGAACAATTCCCAGCGCGCCTGTTCAAAATAATTAAAGAACACTGCGTTATTTACATGCCCGTAAGAGTCAAGTTCATATCCTCTTGCTTTTATTCTGCTTTTGTACATCAGCTCAGGCTTTAATTTCATTAAAACGGCCCTTCATCTTCATAAATATAGTATCTGCTGAAGCAAGCTCAGCATACACTTCCATGTTAATAGGGTCCTGTATGGTTAACCTCATGTTCATAACGAGCAGGGGGCAGAGCAAAGGATTGATAAGGTTCAGGTATTTCACCTGGCTTGCCTGTGAAAGCATCAGTTTCCTTCCTGTAATCTCTTCTGCAAGCTCCCTCACCATTTCCACCTGGCAAACCCCTGGCAGCACAGGGTTCCCCGGGAAATGGCCCTGAAATATTCCATGAGTGCCGTCCAGATTCAACTGAACAGAGAACTTTTGAACAGGATTGTCGCCACCCTCAACAGGTAAAATTGTTATCGTATTGATTCTGTATAATTTATCTTTAAGCATCTTAGCATTTACCTGTCATCATTGCAAAAATACTAAATTAAGTTAATCGATACCGAATTACCTTCCAAGCAAGTTAAGGTCAAGGAGCATGCCTATCCTGGGGTTCAGTATATTTATACCGGAGGGGAAGGGGCCCTGGGTATACTCGAGCCCTATCAGTACTGCATCCACCAGGTTAGACCAGCCTGCCAGTCGGGTTAGTTTCCCATTTTCTTTATTAAAGTAGGCGAACAGGCTGGAGGCTGAATAATAATAAATATTATCGAGGGTTACGGGGTCCTTGTAATGTGACGGGTTGCCGCAGAATGATCCCGTAAAAAGCAGTACCCTGAAGTCATGCTGCAGGATATTAAGGAAGGCTTTTTTATTCAGGGGGCCGAAAACGTAATCGCAACGGTAAGAGTCTTTCCATAGTTCGAGGTCAAAATATGTCATCCCGATCTCGTTTGCGAAGCTGAAATGGAAAGAGGTATCTGATGTTTTTTTGATCAGGGCAATGCCGCTGAGGTGTTTTCCCCTGACATCCAGGGAAGCCTTGAACATTGCCTTGTCAAAATCCTTTGAAAACGGCGATTCCCATTCAGGGGCTTTGTCATCATGCTTTACCTCGGTAAGAGTCGATTTCTTTACCGGCGAGCAGGATACGACAACAATGAGCAGGATTGCACTAAGGTATCGCAAACTTCTCATCCGGAATGTTTTGGTTAATCTTTTTGCTCATGAATTCGATACGGGTATAATCTCCCGAAGCTTCCCGCATGACAAGTTTCTCGACCGTATAATCCGATTTACTGAAGAATAAAGTGATCTCGCTGATACTTCCCCTGAGCTTCTCGTTTACAGGGATCAGCAAAGCCTTGAACTGGTCGTGTTGATCAAAGATACTGCACTGGAAATTTTTTGTGTCCTGCAGCAAAGTGCCCTGGACAGCACCTAT
>JBAXBP010000076.1:0-14793 GCA_037141915.1 Bacteroidota bacterium
CGAAAAGCGAAAAGCGAAAAGCGAAAAGCGAAAAGCGAAAAGCGAAAAGCGAAATTGAGAAAATTGGTTATTGAATTAAAGAAATACAGGGAAATGGAGGAAAAGCAAAGATGTCACTTTTCGCTTTTCGCTTTTAATCATTGATTATGGAAAACAAAGACATCGAACAATTAAAGGAATCCTTCCAGCCCAAGAGTTGGAGCGAAACGATCTCGGTCGACACCTGGGAGATATTCAAAGTAATGTCGGAGATGGTTGAAGGTTTTGATAAATTGAGCAAGATCGGCCCCTGTGTTTCTATCTTCGGTTCTGCCAGAATGACCGAAAGCAATAAGTACTACCGCCTGGCAGAGGAGGTCGCATACCTTTTAACGAAGAACGGATTCGGGGTTATCACCGGGGGGGGCCCTGGTATCATGGAAGCTGCGAATAAAGGCGCTCATTTTGCAGGCGGGAAGTCGGTCGGACTTAACATACAATTGCCGTTCGAACAAAAACCAAATCCATTTATCGACAGGACAAGGCTGTTGAACTTCGACTTTTTTTATGTCCGTAAGACAATGTTCATGAGGTATTCCATGGGATTCATCGCTTTACCGGGCGGGTTCGGGACCCTGGATGAGCTTACGGAAGCCATAACCCTGATTCAAACTCACAAGCTTGTCAGTTTCCCCATTGTACTGCTGTCGAAAGAATACTGGCAGGGGTTTACCGACTGGATAACAAAAATGGTTTTAGGCGAGAATATGATCTCGGGATCCGACATGTCACTTTTCACCGTTGTCGACACCGCTGAAGAAGCAGTGAAATACATCACTGACTTTTACAAAACATATGCTTTGAAACCTAATTTTTAATTGTTTACCTTTGTCTCAGTTATTAATGGTATGAACCCCGGGGCAAGCCCCGACCCCAGGTTCTACAACGAGCTACGGGGAATTTACCGGGAGAGATTAAATTTTCAAATGCCAAGAAAGAAAAACAAAGAAGCCCAGGAGTTGCTGCTGGAAGCCATTTCAGAAGCCCTGCTCGAGAAAAAAGCAAAGAACCCCATTATCCTGAATTTCAAGGGGACAGGTCATTCAGTTTGTGACGCGTTCGTAATAGCGCATGGAAACTCACGCACACAGTCAGAGGCACTGGCCGATGAAGTGATACAGAGGGTAAAAAAACAAACCGGCCAGAATCCATGGCATAAAGAGGGCTTTGAAAATGCGGAATGGATTTTGATAGACTATATTGACGTTGTGGTTCACATTTTCCAGGACGCACAACGTAAGTTCTTCAATCTGGAACAGTTATGGGCCGACGCCCTTGTTGTAAACATTGAAGGCTGACACTGGCAGAATAAAAATCAGAGAAGGTACACGACAGAATGGCAGAAAAAAACAGTAACCCTAAAGATAGTTTCAAATCTCCTTTCAGCCCGGGCAAAGGCAAGAAACCGAAATTCAGTTTTTACTGGATTTACGGGGTTCTTCTGCTCGGATTTATAGCTTTGCAGGTCTTCAACTACAATAATCCTGTTAAACCCATTGAATTCGGCAGGCTGGAAGAAATGCTTAACAAACAGGATATTGAAAAGATCGTTGTTGTAAACAAGGAAAAAGCCGAGATCTACATTAAAAAGGATAAAATACAGAGCGACACAGCCTACAAGCAGTTCAACAAGAAGGGACTTGGCTCAACTTTCAACAGCGGCAATCCGCAGTTCACTTACGAGATCAACAGTGTTGACATATTTTACGGTTTGCTCAAGGATACCCGCGATACCATTGCCTCGCATATGAGGCGTGACAGCATCCCACAGGCAAAGATCGCCGAATTCAAGAAACAATTCCCCTATCCTCCGGGAACTGAAACCCGTAAAGACATTTTCGGGGATATACTGGGTTATATCCTGCCTATCCTCATCCTGGTAGGAGCCTGGTTCCTTATCATGCGCTTCATGAGCAAGGGAGGCGGAGCCGGCGGCGGCGGACAGATATTCAACATCGGCAAGTCAAAAGCCACCCTCTTCGACAAGGACACCATGGTCAACATCAACTTCAATGATGTAGCAGGGCTCGAAGAAGCCAAGGTGGAGATCATGGAGATTGTCGATTTTCTGAAGAACCCTACCAAATACACGAATCTCGGGGGGAAGATCCCCAAGGGCGCGTTACTTGTTGGCCCTCCGGGAACGGGAAAGACCCTGCTGGCCAAAGCAGTGGCAGGCGAAGCCAAAGTGCCGTTCTTCAGCATCTCAGGTTCTGATTTTGTGGAGATGTTTGTTGGAGTCGGAGCTTCCAGGGTACGTGACCTGTTCAGGCAAGCCAAGGAAAAATCGCCCTGTATCATCTTTATCGATGAGATCGACGCCATTGGCAGGGCCCGCGGCAGGAATGCCATCACAGGGGCCAATGACGAACGAGAAAACACACTGAACCAGCTCCTTACCGAGATGGATGGATTTGCAACCAATGCAGGCGTGATCATACTTGCAGCAACAAACCGCGCCGACATCCTTGACCGTGCATTAATGCGTGCGGGACGTTTCGACCGCCAGATCTATATTGAGCTTCCCGATCTTGAAGAAAGGAAAGCCATCTTCAAGGTGCATCTTAAGCCGCTTAAACTCGAGATCAACCTCGACGTTGATTTTCTTGCCCGCCAAACCCCCGGTTTCTCGGGAGCTGATATAGCGAATGTATGCAATGAATCGGCTCTGATCGCAGCAAGGAAGAACAAAAACATTATTGAGAAGCAGGATTTCCTTGATGCGATTGACCGTATCGTAGGCGGGCTCGAGAAAAAGAGCAAGATCATCAGCCAGCATGAAAAGAAAGTCATTGCTTTCCATGAATCAGGCCATGCCGCTGTAAGCTGGCTTCTGGAGTATGCCCATCCACTGGTCAAGGTGACCATAGTGCCCCGGGGCAAAGCCCTTGGCGCAGCATGGTACCTCCCCGAAGAGAGGCAGATCACTACCTATGAGCAGATGTTCGACGAACTTGCTGCTGCGCTTGGCGGAAGGGTCTCTGAAGACGTATTTTTCGGCAAGATCTCGACCGGCGCTCTCAACGACCTTGAGAAAGTCACCAAGCAGACTTATGCCATGGTGGTTTACTTCGGGCTGAACGAAGCAATCGGCAATATCAGTTTCTATGATTCCAGTGGGCAGAACGAGTTTGCCTTCCAGAAACCATACAGCGAGCATACCGCGGAGATCATCGACTTTGAAGTCAAGAAAATAATCGATGCGGCTTATGCCAAAGCCAAAGAGCTGATCACAGGTAACAAGGACAAAGTTGCGGCCCTGGCCAATCTCCTTCTTGAGAAAGAAGTCATTTTCAGGGAAGACCTTGAGAATATCTTCGGACCCCGTCCGTTCCTGAAAGAAGAGGAGAGGTTCCTTCCGTCGAAGAACCCCAAGTCAGACAGCACGGTATCCCTTACAGGCGACGTGATCGTTCAGACGCCTGCCAGTGACACACTGATTTCACCTGAGCCGGCGAAACCCGCTCGCCCATCCACAGAAGAGGAAAAGAAAACCTAAGCAGCAGCGATGATGGAAGAATCCACCTCCCGTGAGAAAATACTAAAAAAGGTAAGAGATGCCCTGATTGAAAAAACAGAGCCCCCTTACCCTATCATTGACCAGGAATCAGCTGTTTATACTGATATCACCGAACCGCTGGATGTGAATTTTGCCCAGGAACTGGTGAAGGTGGCAGGTAAATTCGTTTACTGTGAAAGCGAGGATGAATTTACAACCATGCTTAAACAGTTCATCCTTGAAAAGGACTGGTCAGTGCTTTTCTGCCTCGACCCCCTCGTGCAGAAAGTATTGAAAGGAGCAGGGATCCCTTATGTTTCAAGGAAGGAAGAATTCCTTGAATCAAAAATAGGCATAACCCGCTGCGAATATCTCATCGCCAGGCTCGGATCCATCATGGTTTCTTCCCACCAGGCCCCGGGAAGGAAGATCAATGTTTACCCCGATGTTCACCTGGTCCTGGCGTACACCTCGCAACTCGTCCCTGACCTTAAGCATGCTCTCTCGGCCATCCGCAAAAAATACAATCATAATTATCCTTCGATGATCTCGCTGATCACAGGCCCCAGCAGGACCGCCGATATAGAGAAAACCCTGGTCCTTGGAGCCCACGGCCCAAGGGAATTGTTCGTATTTTTAATTGACGACCAGAATGCCCAGCAATCCTGACGATAACAGCTCACACTGGGAGGTGGTGTTTACCACTAATCTGCGGTACGAGGCAGAGATCCTGAGGGGGTTGTTGGATGAAGAAGGAATCCAGGCCGTTATCGTAAACAAACAGGATTCATCCTATATTTCGTTCGGGGAAATCGAACTTCTCGTCCCCTTTGAAGATGTCCTCACCGCAAAGCAAATCATGGAAAGGGCGCCGGGCGATGAATAATTTCCTGGCAAGAACCATCACCGGGTTCAGCATGGTTTTTTTACTGCTGTTTTCGATGTGGTACAACCCTTGGTTCTTTGCAGGGATTTTCCTTGTAGTCACAATACTCGGCACCTGGGAATTTTACAGGCTGTTCACGTCCGAACATATACAGCCCCAGAAGATTTATGGTACTGTATGTGGATCTGTACTCTACCTGCTCTCTGTCGTGGTGCTCTCAACAGGCCGTGACCAGTACTCTCTCTTCTGGTATTACCTCCCTGTGACAGCGGCTATGCTGATGTTTTTTCTCTCCTTCATCATCGAGATCTACAGGAAAAAGACCAGGCCTCTTGAAAATATTGCCATCACTACAACAGGAATCTTATACGTGGCACTGCCCCTGGTATTGCTGAACTTCCTGAATTCACCCTGGTCGGTACGGTTTCTTGGTTTTCCCGCCTACCTGCTGGGTTATTTTATTTTAACCTGGTTTTACGATACCGGGGCCTATCTTTACGGGAAACAATTCGGCAAACATAAATTTTTTGAACGGATCTCCCCCAAAAAAACCTGGGAAGGAACTATTGCCGGGGTGGTTGTTACAATCCTTACAGCTATTGGGTTCAGCTGCCTTGTCAAGGGCATCATCCTTACCGACTGGCTGGCGCTTGCAATGCTGGTGGTGATCTTCGGGAGTTTCGGCGACCTTGCCGAATCCCTGATCAAAAGAAGCCTTCATATCAAGGATTCATGAAATATACTTCCGGGGCACGGAGGCATACTCGATCGTTTTGATACCTTTTTTATTTCAGCTCCTTTTGTATTTTTGTATTTTATACTAAGAAATATCTGAACAGGAATGACGATACACCGCGAAGGTTACAAAACCATAATCATAGTTTTTCTTTTTGTTGTTGCGGTGCTACTCGCGCTGAATCATATTTTCCCGCAGCAAACGGCGATCCATTACTTCCTTTATATACTCGGCTTGTGGTTTTTCCTGATGATAGTGCGTTTCTTCCGTTCACCCAGCAGGGATACAAATAAAGGAGTGAAACTGATCCTCGCCCCTGCCGACGGCAAGGTGGTGGTCATCGAAAGGACTATTGAACCTGAATATTTCAAGGACGAAAGGATACAGGTGTCTATCTTCATGTCGGCAACCAATGTTCATGTGAACTGGTTCCCTGTCGACGGGGAGATCAAATATTATTTCTACCACCCGGGCAAACATATGGTTGCTTTTAACCCCAAGGCTTCCCTTGAAAATGAAAGGGCAACCACCGTGATCGAGACCGTGGTGAAACAGAAGGTGCTTATACGCCAGATCGCAGGCGCAATGGCACGCCGAATCAAATGTTACCCCAGGGTTGGCGAACCTGTAAGCCAGGGCGAAGAACTGGGTTTCATAAAATTCGGATCAAGGGTTGACCTGCTGCTTCCTGTCGGGACCAAGCTTGAAGTCAAACTTGGCCAAAAAGTCACCGGCAAACAAACCATCATCGGGAGGTTCGATTAGCTAGCCGTTTAAAGCCCTTTCAAGGAAAACATTCAGAGGGTACATAAGCCTGAATACCTTAGCCACCAGTTTTCCAAAATCCTTATCAGCCACCTGCTTGTCGGTAAGCATGTATGCCACCGTGAAATGCCGGTTCTTAAGGATGTCTATATCCTGAAAATCCTTAGGGAAGTCCCGGGGAGGAAGCTTCTGTTTGTCCCATTCCGAAAGACCATTGAAATATTTCTTTGCATCCTTGTGCCCAAGAATTGCCTTGAATTCCTCCGCATTGTAATAGATCTCCTGCCTGATCTTCTTCAACTGATCAGGTTCGGGCATATAAACGCCTCCTGCCAGCATGGATTCACCTGGCTGTATATGAAGGTAATAACCGGGTCCTTTGCTTTTACGTCCGCCCTTGCTGATCCAGGCGCCCATATTCGTTTTATAGGGTGATTTGTCCTTAGCAAAACGCACATCCCTGAATATCCTGAACAGGCACTCCTTTCCTGTCGCAAACTTCACCGAAGGATCAAATGCAGCGATCATAGGAATGAGGTTATCAACAAACGCTTCCAACTCCTGTTTGGAGGCATCATAGGTTTTTTTATTCGCCTGGAACCATTCGCGGTTGTTATTGTTGTTCAGCTCACTGAGAAAATCAAGAATAATCGTGTTCATGTTAATTTGATTTATGTTAACCTTCAGGCTTACTCCATGCCCAGCTTTTCTATGGTATTCCAGTTGCGGGTCGTTGAAGAGTGGCCTATTATGCTTTCAATAAAGGTATTGGGTACGCCAAAGCGCCCGTTGACCTCATGGGTCAGGAAATATACACAGTTTCCTTCCATCCTGATCAGTTCAATGTCACGGTTCCCCGAAAACAACGGCAATTCAGGTTTTTTCAGAGGCGGCTCCTGCAGCAGGCTTACATACCTCTTTGATTGTTTATTGTTCTGAAGATGTGCGAAAGGCTTGAGTTCGAGCATAGCGAGGATATCGCTGAACCTGGTGAGGATGACCATTACGCTGAAGCCTAGCCCTTTCAGCAGCATTTCCTCAACTTCGCATCTCAAAGCCAGGATGTCTTCCGCAGTCGAAGAAAAAATCACATTCCCGCTCTGTATCAGGGTCTTTACACAGGTATATCCCGCAGCATTGAAGATACTGTTGAGATCATCCATTTTCACGATTTTCTTCCCTCCCACGTTGATACCCCTCAGGAAAGCCACATACCTGGTGGCCTCAACCGGGACGGCCTGCTTACTTTTTGCCGTTTTCATAGCTGGCATCCTCCCTTAAAACCGAATAAATACAACTGTCGAGGTAAACCCCGTTTTTTATTACATTCTGACTGAAGACTGCTTCGCACTTAAACCCTGCCTTTTCAAGGGCTTTGCGTGATGCAGAGTTGTTGGCGAATGGTTCGGCATAGATACGCCTTACATCATAAGAAAGCCAGAGATGGGAAGTAAATCTTTTGATGACAGTGGTCATGATGCCTTTTCCCCAGAAAGGTTCGGCAAGCCAGTAACCGATTTCGATATTTTTCCTGTACACATCCTGTTTGAGAGTGGCTCCGACGCTTCCAATGGCCTCTCCCCGGCAGTCAATGGCAAGAATAAGAAGATGGGGATCAGTCCCGGCAGCCATTTCAAGAAAACGCCGGGCATCTTCAATGGTATAGGGATGAGAGAAGCCGTCGCGGAGATTATCTGCTACAGCCTTGTTGTTCGCGTAGCGCAGAAGTGATGGAATGTCGGAATTATTCCAGGGCCTGAGCGAAAGCGGCAGCCCCTGTATTGTATCGATGAGAATTTTTATGGATCCCATAGGCTTACAGCAGGTTCAGGTCAGTCTTTTTCCGAAATAAATATGGTTTAACAGCACACCGTCGATTTCGGCCACATCGGGAAGGAAGGCCCAGCGCTCAAAATGAATTCTTTCAAGCAATTTGATGCTGGGGTCATTTTTATCGAGTACAATGGCAAAGAGTACCTTAAATCCCTCTTTTGAAGCGAATTCCAGCATGCTGTCAAGTAGTTTCTGCCCAAGTCCCTTCCGCCGGTGATCCTCGTGTATATATGCGCTGACTTCACCGGTGCGGTTGAAAGCCTCCCTTCCTTTGCGGTAGGGGCTCATCGAGATCCAGCCTGTTACTTTGCCGTCCTCCTCCGAAACTATAATAGGATAACGTTCACTGAGAACATGTTCTTCGAACCACTCCTTCTGTTCAGATTCTGACTGGCTCACAAAATATCCCACCGAATGCCTGGTCTTAATGCCGTGGTTAAGAATCTCGACTACGGATGGGAGATCGGTTTCTGCTGCTTTCCTTAAGGTGATATTCATAGACTGCAGGAATTCATATCAGGCTTGAAAATTACTGAAATTTTACCGATAAGGGAAAATTGTCAGCAATTAATGCCTTAAACTATATCACTTTTTTATACAAGGGGGATAAAGGGAAGATCGTGAGGAAGGGAGTGATGAAAATCGTGAGGAAGGGAGTGATAATATTCGTAGTGTTTGTGTTGCTTGGAAGTTCGCAACTGACGATGGGGGCGGGTGAACCCAGGGTGATCGGGGGCAGGGCGGCAGGAATGTGCGGAATTTCCGTTGCTGCAACCGATCCCTGGTCAGCCGCCAACAACCAGGCCGCGAATGCCTGGAACAAGGGGATACTTTGTGGGGTATATTTCGAGGACCGTTACCTGCTCAAAGAATTATCCTATAAGGCGCTGGTATTCTCCGCCTGCACAAAGCAGGGGGTGTTTTCGGCAAGCTGCATGCAATTCGGATCGGAAGTCTACAGTGAACTGAAATCAGGGATCTCTTATGCCAGGAAATTCGGCAAAAGCTTTTCGGCGGGGATACAGCTTGATTACTACCGTTTCAGCATTTCGGAGGATTACGGATCGAAGAACATCCTGAACTGTGAGCTCGGTTTGCTGTTCAGGCCGGGGAAGCAGGTCTGGATAGGATTTCACTGCATCAACCCGGTTCCGGTAAAACTATCCCAAACCTCAGGGGAATCCCTGCCAACGCTTATCCAACTCGGGCTGGCATATTATTTTACCGAAGACCTCATGCTTTCGGCCGAAATTGAAAAGGACCCCGTAAGCAAGGCATGTGCCAGGATTGGCGGGGAGTGCAGGTTTGCAAAGATACTCTCGGCAAGGGCTGGTTTTGCAACGGGCCCTTTCCGTTTCAGCTTTGGAGCAGGTATAGTGATGAAGCGGTTTACTGTGGATATCGCTTCTGAATACAGCCAGGCGCTAGGGTTCAGTCCTGCGGTATCAATTCAGTACGAATTCAGGAAATGATCGCAGCTCACAGGCAAGCCATGAAAAGACATCCATATACAATAATAAAAACGGCCTGCTGGCTGCTTTTCTGCTTTTACTGCAGCCAGTCCTTTTCACAAACAGACCCGTTTCAGTGGACAGGTGAGAGCCCCGATGACCTAAACTGGAAGACTGAAACCGAGAACGAATACCGGCAGATCATGGAGGAGCAGGACGAGAGCAGGAGCCGGCCCGTTGACCTGAATGCGTCTACAGCGGATGATCTTGCGAGGATACCTTATATCAATGCCTTTCAAAGAAAGAACCTGTTTGATTACCTGGCGGATTACGGAGAAGTGTTTTCAATTTACGAACTGCATGCAGTGCCCGGGTTTGACTCGGTGCTTATCAGGAAGATCACCCCGTTTATTTGTTTCAATCCTGTATCACATTCCTTACCTATGAGCTGCAAAAACCTGGCGAAATATGGCAAACACCAGGTCCTGCTGCAGGCCGGGACCTCATTCCCGAGATCAGCGGGATACATGGTTGCTGATGAAATCAAGGCAAAACCCGGCGCAAATTATTACCCCGGCAGCCCGTATGGCATGAGTTTCAGATACTCCTACAGCTTTTACGACAGACTCTCTATAGGCATTTCGGGGGACAAGGATGCGGGTGAACAGTTTTTTGCAGGGCCCCAGAAATACGGCATGGACACTTATTCGGGCTACCTCAGCTTTACCACCCGAAAGATCATGAAACGGCTGATCATAGGGAATTTCCGTGCAGGCTGGGGGCTGGGGCTGACCTTTAATACAGGCAGTTCACTTGGGATTTACCCTGGCTTCAACCAGGAATTTTCCGTCGGCAAAGGGATAAGTCCAAGCCAGTCGCTTTCGGAAAGCAGTGTGCTGAGGGGGATTGCCGTAAACATTGGTTATGGGCGCTTTACCCTCAGCGGGATCTGTTCGTACCGCAACAGGGATGCGACAGTGGTTGAAGATCTTTTGAACGGCATCACCTCCTTCAGTGCTTTTGTCGAAACAGGCTATCACCGTACGTTCTCCGAGATCAGTAAAAGAGGAAAAATCTCAGAGATGATCGTAGGGGCTAACCTGAATTTCAGGAGTAATTTTTTCAGCCTCGGCCTCACTGTATATTCGGTTTCACTCAGCGCCCCATACCAGCCAAAGATCCTACTCTACAACCTGCCTGCATTTACGGGTAAGAATAATTTTGTTGCAGGCGTCGATTTCAACATCTTCTACCGGTTTGTAAGGCTTTCGGGTGAAGTGAGCCGCAGCGAAAACGGCAGCGTCGCTGTTATTGCAGGGCTTAACCTCAACCCCGATCCGAGGTTCAGCGCTGTTCTGCTTTACAGGAATTATCCCCCGGCTTACCAGAACCTCTATTCAAACTGTTTCAGGCAGAATACCTATGCAGCCAATGAAAGAGCCTGGTTCATGGGTTTCACGGCCAGCCTGCCCCTGCATTGCAGCCTCAGCCTGTATGCCGATTTCTGCACTTTTCCCTGGGCAAAGTACGGTGTAAGCAAACCTTCAGAAGGTACCGGTCTCGGTGCAATGCTTACCTGGCAGATGAATTCAAAGCTGAACTGTATTTTCCGCTATACTTATTCCTGTGCAGAGACTGATTTAATTAAGGCGGATGAGGTGCTGCATGGAACCGGCAATAAAAATTCATTCTCATACCGGCTGCAGCTCAACTGGACGGTGTCGGCTGCTGTATGCCTGCAAAGCCGGGTTGAAGTAAAGCAAACGAGGCAAAGCCCCGAACCTGAGACCACCGGCTGGCTTCTGTTCCAGGACATCAGCATAAAACCTTTAAAAGTCCCGCTGAAGATCATACTGAGGTATTCTGTTTTCGATTGTCCGTATTATGAATCGCGGATATGGGCCTATGAACCCGATGTGCTATACGGGTATTCACTGCCTTCGTACTACGGCAAGGGAGTGAGGGCCTGCGCCCTGGTAAAGTATTCCATAGGAAAGCATTTTGCTTTCTGCCTCAAGGCGGGGCTTACAAGGTACAACGACAAAAACGTCATCAGCAGCGGGCTTGACCAAATAAATGCAAACTGGAAGCTTGACCTTAACGCCCAAATCCAGGTTAGGATATAAAAAGGGCCCCGTTGCTTTACAGGGCCCTGGGCAGAAGTTAATTATTTTTTTGCAGGCGGCTGATTAGAGGGAGGAGGCCCCTGGTGATGCTGGTGCATATGCGAGAAACCTTCCATGCCGTGTATCCCCATTGATTTGGATATCTTCGTAACGTTCGACATGTCGATGACACCAGTGAGGCTGATGACTACGACTTCCTTCTTGCCTTTCATCAGCATGATCATTTCGCCGATCTTGCCGTCGGAATCCTGTTTTGTCATGAACCTGTAATTATCGCGGCCTTCGGTCACAGCCATAAGTTCCTTGTAGGTAGAGGCAGGGAACAAACCCGCGAATTCATTATAAATGCTGACAGCCTTTGCGTAATCGGTAGTATCGATATCATAGGTGACCACTTTAAGACCTGTAAGTTTATCGATGATGGATTTCATTTCCCTTGATGATGAGTCATTCTGATTGGCCATCATTCCAAGGAACTGGGTGAACATCTCTTTTGAAATATTCACGGTAGTGAACCTGTCCTGGCCTGCATACTTGGTAAAAACCTTGTCAAGCGGACTTTGTGCATTCAACAATACGGGCATTGCCAGGAATGCTGCAAAAATTAAAGTGATGATTCTTGTTTTCATTGGTTTATTTGTTTGTGGAAGGAGATTGCATCCATTCCGGGTTGATAAATTGATTCTGATAATTATAAAATTTATTGATCTTCTGTATCTGTTCCATTGCATTATTCAGAGTAGTAAAACGCTCTACCTCATCCAGGCCTGTATTCAAACCCACCGAAACCAGCAGCAAAGCCTGCTTTGTTTGAGAGTAGGCCAGTTCATTCGAAGCATTTTCCTTAACCGGAAAATGTTTTTTCAGGAGTTCGCTTTTAAAAGTAAACACCAGGCCTATAAGGATCAGCAGCCCTGCAGCTATCCCGCTGAGGTAATACATTCTTTTCTGTACCGGCTGCAGCCCTGAGCCCGAAACCTCCTTTTCGAACCGGCTGATCCTGCGCATAAGCACTTTTTCCTGCTCTTCGGTATCGAGGGTTTGGGATGCTTCATCGCTGAAATACCTGAACAAAGGCTGATGCTGCCTGAGATGTTCGGGCACCTCTTCCACAGAGAAAAACTCCCTTAAAAGCTTTTCCTCTTCAAGGGTGGTCTCACCCTCGTAGTACCTTTCAAGCAGTTCTTCAATTTCTTTGGTATTCATAGCTTTTATTATTTACCAGTAACTCACGTATGCGTTTGCGGGCCCTTGACAGGGCAACACGAACAGCATTCTCCTGCATCCCTGTCACCTCTGCGATCTCTTCAAATTCATATCCTTCAATATCACGAAGGTGGATGATCATTCTCGATTGCTCTGTGAGGGTGTTCATTGCTTCTTTCACACCCAGCACCAGGTCGGAATGATCAGGCCTGGTTTCTTCCGCAATATTTTCAATGAACTGTTGCTGGTTATTCCAGCTTTCGACCGGGAATTTCCTGGCTTTCAGCTTATCGAGGCAGAGGTTTTTTGTTGTGACCATTGCCAGGGCTTCCAGGCTCCTGTATTCATCCAGCTTTTCATGAATCTTCCACATCCTGATGAACACCTCCTGTACAAGATCCTCAGCCTCTTCATTCTGCTCCAGCATACGTTTGGCCAGGCGGTAGATCTTATCCTTCAGCGGATAGACTTTTATATTGAAGTCCTTGATGTTCATCTGTTGCTTAAGACGATGAAATCATAAAATTATTACATTTGCAGCTATCGACCTGATTAATTCACCAATTACCTAACATTCGAGATTATGTTCAAAGGACATCCAAAAGGACTATTTGTAGCTTTTTTTGCCAACATGGGAGAGCGCTTCGGCTATTACACCATGCTTGCGATCTTTCTGTTATATCTTCAATCGAAGTTTGGATGGACCACCTCGGAGGCAGGCCGCGTTTACGGCTTTTTCCTTTTCGGGGTATATTTTCTGCCCCTCCTGGGCGGATATATTTCAGATAATATTTTAGGATATGGAAAAACCATTATCCTCGGGATCATCGTCATGTTCCTGGGATACGGGCTGCTGGCAGTGCCGGGCAACGGGGTGTACTTCATGTATTTCGCTCTTGGAGTCATCGCATTGGGAACAGGCTTGTTCAAAGGCAACCTCCAGGCGCTTGTCGGGAATATGTATGACGAAGCCAAGTATAGCCATCTCAGGGACTCGGCTTTCAACCTGTTCTACATGGGTATCAATATCGGCGCATTCTTTGCACCCAGCGCTGCTGGCGGGATGCGTAACTGGATCCTTGCCCGTTCGGGTTTCACCTACGATTCGGCCATTCCGAGTCTTGCACACAAATACCTTGACCACACCCTTCAGAACACCGCACAGCTCGAGCAGTTCATGCATACCCAGGCAGGAGGAAGGATCACCGACCTCACCATATTCTGCCAGCAGTACATCGACAGCATAGGACAGGCCTACAATGCAGGTTTCGGTGTTGCAGCCTTAAGCATGATCGCCTCATTGCTGATCTTTATCGGGTTCAGGAAATATTACAAGACCGCCGATGTCACCCACAAGCAAAAGAGAGCTGCCAAATCGGCCGACCTGGTTGAGCTTACAAAAAGCCAGATCAAGGACCGTTTTGTCGCCCTTGGACTTGTTTTCTTTGTGGTTATGTTCTTCTGGATGGCATTTCAGCAAAACGGATTCACCCTCACCATTTTTGCAAGGGATTACACCGTTTCGTCAATATCAAAGGGTTCCGCGATAATCTTCAACCTGTCGACCCTGCTTCCCTTATTGATTGCCATTATGGGCTTTGTGCTTCTTTTCGGCAAAGCGAATTCAAAAAAGACAAAGATCATCGGCGGGGCGGTTGCTCTCGGATCCCTCATCCTGGCTTATTTCACCATCAACCTGCTGCAGCCCGAAGGCAACAAGATATCTCCTGAGATCTTCCAGCAGTTCAACCCTATTTTCATCGTATTCCTCACTCCTATTGTGATAGGGTACTTTGCCTATCTCAATAAGAGAGGCAAGGAACCTTCATCACCCAAGAAGATAGGGTTTGGTATGCTGATCACCGCTGTCGGATTCATTATCATGATCATTGCTTCCCAGGGCTTGATGAGCCCTGCGGAACTGTCGGTAAAAGGTGGCGTTTCCGACACCCTGCGTTCACCCTACTGGCTTATCAGCATGTACTTCACCCTCACGATCGCTGAATTATTTCTCAGCCCTATCGGCATCTCCTTCGTTTCTAAGGTCGCACCTCCCCAGCACAAGGGGCTGGCCCAGGGAGGCTGGTTCGGAGCAACTGCCATCGGCAATATAATGGCAGGTTTCATAGGCCCGTTCTGGGATAAATGGCAGATCTGGCAATTCTTTTTACTGCTTGTTTGCCTTACCCTGTTATCAGCAATCTTCATTTTCTCAATCCTGAAAAAGCTGGAGCGCGCAACAACCAGCTAAA
>JBAXBP010000077.1:0-14681 GCA_037141915.1 Bacteroidota bacterium
AAAGCCGCATGAATATTGGATTATTATGAAATTATTTTAACCCCGAAACTTGAGTGATTCATAATACGTTGGCATGAAACGGCCATACCTTGTTGAGGCAGGCAGAAGCCTGGCTTCGAGATAATAATTTCCTGCACTTACACCGCCGAAATGATAACTTCCAAGGGAATCCCCGAATTCCTTGTACTGTACAATGGTCATTACATTGTTTGAATCCACCCTGATCAGGTCTATCCAGCCGTGATCTGCCGGGTGAACACCCATGTAAACATAACCGTTGAGGTCGCAGGTTGAATGGGCGTATACCTGTTTTGTCCTGTTCCACTGGCAGTTAACCGAATCGATGGTCACAAGGGTCACATTATAGGCTCCCTGCGCAGGATAAGTGAAGGTGACATCTTTCCCTGTAAGTACAGTGCCGGCAGGGTCTCCCATCTGCCAGGTATAAGTAGTCGGATAAGTGCTGTTGGTGGTGCCGTGGAAGGTCAGCGTAAGCAGGGCAGAGGTGTAAGTGAAATTGTTCTCACAGTTGGCCGGGGGAACCACGCCGGCATGCACCTGCTGGCAGCTGTGACTTGTACAACCGTCGCTGGTGTTGATGTAGAGGCAAACGGTATAGATTCCAGCCACGGCAAACATATGCGTTGGATTCTGGACTGTTGAATTGTTATTTGCGCCGGATGCCGGGTCGCCGAAGTCCCATAACCAGGCAATGATGGTTCCGCTGCCGGTGCTGGCATCAGTAAATTCATACTGCAGTAAATTGCTTGTGCTCTGGTGATAGGTGAATGCCGACTGGCAATGTATAACGGTACAGATCACAAAATTCACCGTTGCAGGGGAATCAGTACTCAGAAAAGTATGGATTACCAGGTTGTTGTTGCAATCGTGTGTTGCAACGAAGAAGGTCACAGGCGCGGCGGTCGGCACATTTGTGATAGTACAATCATAATGTCCGCTGGCATCCGTTTGCCGGGTTGCATAAAAATTAAACCCTGAAGAGGAATCACTATGGATGATGACTTCATGGTTGTGTACTGGTGCGCCGGTGGAATCTGCAGTGACAGTTCCACTCAGGTAAACCGTCATGGTCTGGGCCTGGATAAAGGCTGCAAGTCCGAGAAATAATAAAAGTGATAAAATTTTTTTCATATACGGCTTTTTAAATCTGCTTATAATGAAGACATTGATAAAGAGCGGGAGTTGCCCGCTTTCATCATTCATTTTCAATATTTTATGATCTTACGGGTAGAGATCTTCTCCCCTGAAGCGGTCCTTAGTACCAGGATGTATATCCCGGGTGACAGTGCCGAAAGATCCGTTTGCAGGATATACGATCCTGCTGTAAAATCTGACCTGCTTTCGATGAGGGCGACAGATTGTATTGAAAGAACGGAACATACCAGTTCGACCTGTTTTTTGACTGTAACAGGTATGCTGATGTTCCCTGTCGAAGGGTTCGGGAAAGGCAATCCGGCAACGACATCAGCCTTTCCGGTAATCTCATTGATCCCCAGGATGTTGCGGTCGTAAATCTCGACCAGTACAGAGTCGGCGAACGGGGAATCTGCACTGATGGTAACGGCTGTGAATTTTGAAAACCTTCCTGTAGATTCAACAAATAAAAAATACCTTCCGAACGGAAGGTCGGGGAATCTGAAATTTCCTGAAGCGTCGCTTAGTTTGTAAGTGATAATGTTTTTAAGTGAATCAAGCAGCAGCACTTCGCTGAGTGCGAGGTTAAACGTACTGGTCGACTGGGTATGGTGCCCAACACGTCCCGAAATGATTCCATTGCCTTTAATACTGTCATTAGCCTTTTTCAGTCGGATGTCGAAATCGAAAACACTCGAATCTGCAACTCCGAGCAACTGCGACTGTTGCCAGAAAGCCTGCTGACTGAAATACATCGGAATGTATTTCAGTGCATTGGTGGAACCGGGTGTAAGTACAACCTTTACAAAATAGTCGCCTGTAAGCAGGTAGGGGAAAGAGAAATACCCGAGGTAGGTAAACTTCGAAGTGTCGAAAGCGATCACATAGTTGTGCAGGAATTTATAAAGGTAAGCTATGCCTGTATCCCCTGTGCTCACAGGGTTGTTGATCGGATGATCTCCTGCAAAAATATGTCCGCCTATACTGTAATAGGCAGGAGTGTAAATGTATTTGCAAACTGAATCAGAACAAGGGGTTTTAAGAGCACTCCTGGTAATGGTAAGACAAACCTTGTATTGGCCTGTCTTTGCATAGGTATGCATCGGGTTGCGGATTGAAGAGCTTAGCCCGTCCCCGAAATCCCATAACCAGTGATCGGGATTCCCTTTCGACAGGTCAAGAAAGTGGTACTGGCAGGGGGAAACTGAAGAGGAATCCAGCTCGGATATGAAATCCGCAACGCATATCGGGCTGTATGTCTCGCAGATGAAGAAGTTAATAATGATGCTGTAAGATTCTATGGCCTGTGATTGAATGTGAAGCACATTGTGGCAATCGTAAGTGCTTACCGAAAGGGTGTCGCCAAGGCTTGTGAGTGAACGGATGGTATCGGCATAATACCCGTTGCTGTCGGTATTTACCGTATTCGTATAGCCGGCGTATGGAACCTTGACTAATACGTTATGGTTTTTAACCGGGTTCCCGGTGGAATCATTAAGTATCCTGCCCGAAACTATTATGCTGATGGAGCTTAGGGGGGGGGGCACACAGGGCTTGCCACTTGCAGTCTGAAGCAGAGCAGAAAAAACGGTAAGAATAAGAAAGAAAGAGTAAGCGGAATTTACCTTCATTTTTTGTTGCTTTTTCTCCCGAACATATACTGTATCCCAAGGTCAATGCCGAAAGCCTGGGTGTTGCGGCTACCGCCTTCGGCCGATTGTGTAGGTGATGTAATGAAATACTTGTAATACGGGTTGATGAACATGCCCCAGTTCCTGGTAAACTGGTATTCAAGCGACAGCCTTACCCACAGTTGCCAGTTGGTCGGCTGGTGGGTGGGAGAATAATCCTGGAGCGCTATCAGCCTGCCGTTCGGGATGTCGATTACTGGCTGGGCTTTCTTTTCGCTGATCAGGAAAGAAACTGCCGGGCCGGCTTCTATGCCTAAGGAGAAATTCCTGGTTTCGAACACATTATAGCCAAGCAGCAAGGGGATCTGAAGGTAAGTGTAACGGTTCCTCGTGCGGTCGTCGGCCATATGAGTCACACTGTCGTAGATAGCATGATCTTTAGTGATATAAATGAACTTGCCACTGTTGACAGGATCGGGATAATACCCTATTACTTCCTTGTAATAGCTTACACTATCGTTGCTCCTGTATTGAACCTTGTAATTTCCTTCATCATAGGTATATCCCAGCCCGATTCCTGTACGCACCGAGAACCTTGAAAAATGATAGGCGACCCCGGCATTTGCAAAGTAATTGAATTCCTGGGTTTTGGTCCCGTTCGAACTGTACAAGGCCATTTCTGGAGCTATCCCAAGACTGGCTGAGAAGAATGAAGGAACAGGGGCTTTTTCACGAACATATTTAAAGACTTCACCCGAACGGATAAAAGTTAAGGTATCGGGTGGGTTCATAAGGTCAAAGCTTGAGAATTCAAGAGCATCCATATACTGAATGCACTTGACAGAGGCTGTTCTTTCTGTTGTTACGCTGGTTTTTACTTCAGGACTTGCTGCAGGGGCAACCACCGGGACCGGCGCAGGGCTTGCATCGTGCAAAGTGGCAGCAAGAGGTTTTTTTTCAATTTTAGCATTCGAAGCGATCAATGCTTCTGATTTCTGAAGCCGTTTGGGCGGGCTTACAACTGCCTGGGCCTTGCCGGCAGTGACGGACTGATGTGTGCTGATATTTCCTGTGGCAGTGACAGCTTTAACTGAAGGTTCGATAATTTTATTTGTTGGTGCGGAGGGCTGTATTACCTGGGCTGAAGGTTTCTCAGGGGTTTCGGAGGTGCTCCTGCTGCCAGGTTGCAACGCCCACCACGTCAGCGAGGCAACCAATACGATTCCCCCGGCCACAGAAACCAAAGCAATCGTAGGTATATTTATAAAGTTAAAATGCATCAGCTCCCTGGCCAGTAACTTCAGATTCAGGGTTTTCCACACCCTGGGAGAAGGAGACAATTCCTGCTTCCCCAGGGAGTCCCTGAACAGGTCGTCAATATTCTTTCCTGGTCCGGAATTATTATTTGTGAGTTGACTCATACTTATTTAAAGTTCTTTTTCTGTCGTGATTCTTCAATTTTATTCTTCAGCCACCTCCTGGCTTTGAATAACTGGGTTTTTGACGTGTTTTCGGAGATCCCTAAAAGTTCGGCGATCTCCTTATGCCCGTAATCTTCAAAAATATGCAGGTTGAAAACCGTCCGGTAGCCTTCGGGCAATTCCTGTATCAGTTTTAACAACAATGCAGGGTTATATTCATCAGGGAATTCGATTGTTTCATTCAAATCCACTATCTCTGTTTCCCTGATCTCGTCAATTCTCTCATGCCTGGCGATCTTGTTCCGTTTATTGATGTAATTGATCGCATGATTGACGATAACCCGTTTAATCCAGCCGGCCAGTGAACCATCGCCCCTAAAGGAGTGAAGGTTTTGAAAGACCTTGATGAAAGCTTCCTGTAAGATGTCTTCTGCTTCATCGCGGTCATGACAGTATCGAATACAAACGCCAAGCATTATAGGGGCAAATGTGTCAAACAACATTCTTTGCGCCTGTCGCTTACCCGCGATACAGTCCTTCACTATTTGTTCATCAATGACCATTAACAGGACTTTTACAAGACAATCCTTGACATACATGGTTGCCTGAAGTCTCAATATTATAGTATGATATCATTCAAGGGTCTCCCTGAACTGGTCAAAATTCCTCTCAAAAAAATCCCGACCATTATTGCTCATTATACCATGAAGATGATATACGAATATTTCATGAAAAATTTCGAATGAGTTCAGTTCATCAGCCGAAAAAAGGTCATTTTCAACCAGGTTCTCAATCCTTAAAAGGTGTAAACGGGCAATAACCTCAGTATTCAGGTTATCCCTGTAAAGACCTTCTTCCTTCCCCTTGACAATGTTCCTGAGCATGTTGTTGAACATGGCTTTGCGCCTGATCTCCCTGATCTTCATATAAAGATCGGGGTAATATTTCCTGATATCATAATCCATTGAAGGGTTATGATCCTGTATCACACGCTTGATATGCTTGTATATCACGAACAATTCCTCGATGGCATTGAGGTTTCGCCTGAGGATATCATCGAATTCCTGGAAATGAAAGTCGTGTTCCGATCGAAGGACCTGGCTTACAAGATCTTTCTTGTCTTCGAAATATTCGTAAAGAGTTTTTTTGGAAATGCCGAGATGACTCGCTACATCATCCATCGTTACGCTCTTAATACCATAACGATGGTAGAGCTTGCCTACCTGTTTCAGTATGCCCTGCACCTTGCCGTTCATTACGCAAATGTACAAATTAAACTATGGGAAACTTTTTTTGGGTAAAGAGTTTAAACGTCCCGGGTATTCTCAGTGCTGGTAAATATTAGCCGGGTTCCTGTAGCCGGAAAGGTTTTTGTACCAGTCGGGATAAGAGGCCCCGTTGCTGGTTGCCCATTGGGCAAGGTTCAGATAAGCCGAGAGTATGTCTGCGGATTCCTTTGCATAATCGAAGTTCTCATAAATGTTGATGACCCAGGGGAGGTTGTTGGATGTTCTGTAATACCTTCCCTGCGAAGGGATGCTGGAATCGTCGCCGGTGCCGAAGTATCCCGGGTTTGCAAGCGCTGTAGGTGTATGGTCGGGAAGATGCACTTCTTTACCGCGGTTGAGGTTGAGGATAGTGAAGGGGTTGAAGTTTCCAATATCGAGGTCCGACATGGTATACTGGTTCTGTGTGAACAGAATGGTGATCCTGATGGTATCAGGAGTGATAAATGGATTGCCGATGATCGTATTGATCATCCCTCCCGGGCTTTGGAATGCCTTAAAGTCATCATCAGTAACAATCACTGTAGGCTTGTTCTGACCAGCTTCAAGACCGTTGGAAGCGAGGGTGATATAATTATCGAATAAGGAAGATCCGGTAACAGTAACAGCTGATGAGGGGATGTTTGCATTTGCAAACTGGAAGCCGAACCCGCTCGGGAAAGAAGCCCCGGCTGCCTTCAGGATGAATAATCCGTCTAACTCAACAAGTTTATTCTGAGCGTTGGTTATGGTATTGAACTGGTAATTAATCACCAGGTCGTTGAAATCATAGTCCCCCTGGTTGGGCCAGAGGTCTTCAAATGCCAGGCTGCCGCATTGGGTTGCAGGGAAGAAATTATTATACGCTCTTGCAGGGTCGTTAGGATAATCATCGTAAGAGTTGGGGACTCCGTCACCGTCACTGTCGCTGAGCAGGGCATAGCTCACATCGGTATTAAAAAGGGCTCCGTTAATCGTTCCGTTATAATGGTCGGATGTAGCATCGTAAGTTGTTGAACCGCTTCCTTCGTTGAAATGCCATAAAGCCTTGATCCCGGTTTCAGTCCCCGCCCAGGGAACCGACATGGATGTTGTGACCTGCTGGGGTGTAAGCGCAATATTCCATATACTTACCTCATCAATAAGGCCCTGGAAAAATTTCTGTCCCCCGTTATCGGATCCTATCGAAATGGTACGTCCATTGTTGACAAGGACTGAACTTACGGGTGCTGAATTTTTAAGTACGCCGTTAACATACAGGTAAAGCGTTGATCCGTCGTACACACCTGCAAGGTGATACCAGGTGTTGAGGGCCGGTTGGCCGGCTCCCCAGTTGATGAGAGTATAAGTAAAGTTGCCCTGGTAAACGCTTACCTGGAAGCCCTTATATACATCCTGCCCGAGTCCGCAACCATCCCAGTCGCCTTTCTGAACGATCTTGACCGACTGCTGGCGTGTTGGTTTTACCCATGCTTCAAATGAACACTTGTTCGGGAAATTAAGCCCGGCGGAATTCGGAATGAAAATCCAGTCGGTGGTCCCGTTAAAATTCATGGAATAATTTACTGATATGGTTTTGGTTGATGGAAAGGTATATTCTGTTAAAGGCCTGCTGATTGGAACCAGTATGGAATTCAGCATGATGCTTTTTTCATAAGCAGGGATTGCCACCGAAACATCATAAGCTGCATTGGGGGTTTCAATGAATGCTTTCAGGTACAGTTTACTCTCATCTGCTGATGAAATCCTCAGTACACCTGCAGGTACATTATGAAGCCTGAATTCAATGTTATCGGCCGTATTCCAGCTGAAGGAACTGCTTACTTTAAGTGATCTCATCCCGGTTGGGCTGTTATCGACAGACGATTTTTTGCAGGAAGTGGCTATCATCAAAACGGCCAGACAAAAACAAATGAGATTTTTCATTGAGTCCTTATATGAAGTACAAAAGTACACAATAGGCCAGGCAGGGACAAGCAGGAATACGCAAGTGTACACATTTTTATACTAAGTGTATGTGTTGTTTTTTCATCCAAACCCTGCAAAACCGGAAACGATTCTTCTACAGAAAGTTTTTGTGTGGAGGAATTTTGATATCTTTGTTCTTTCAAAAAAAGACAGGAATTCACACTACATAATTATTTAATTATTGCAAAATGAAGAAGATACTTTGGATCAGCGGACTGATCATTTTCCTACTGTCCTGCGGGGGGAATCAGGGAAACAAGCAGGCCATGCTTGATGACCTCAAAAAACAGAGAGACAAACTTACTGCCGAGATAACCAAACTCGAAATTGAAATCAACCCCCAGGGAGTACAAACTGCAACCATTGTGAAGACCATGGATGCGGTAAAACGCCAGTTTGCACATTACATTGAAGTCCAGGGAAGGATTGACGGTAATGAAAATATCGGGGTTGTTCCCCGTAACCAGGGAGGAGTTGTTACGAAGATCTATGTGACCCAGGGCGACCATGTGACCGCCGGGCAGGTGCTTGCCGATATGGACAATGAAGTCCTCAAGCAAACAATGAAAGAATTACAGACATCGCTGGATTATGCCACCGATATGTTCAACCGCCAGAAAAACCTCTGGGACCAGAAAATAGGTTCCGAAGCGCAGTATCTCACGGCCAAAAACACCAAGGAATCCCTTGAAGGGAAAATAAATACCTTGAAGGATCAGCTCGACATGTCAAGGATTGTTTCACCTATCGACGGCACGGTTGAGGATATCCCTATCAAAGTGGGGCAGATGGCATCCCCTGCATCGCCACAGCCCTGTTTCAGGATAGTCAACTTTTCAAGAGCCAAGGCTGTTGCCGATGTGAGTGAAGCGTATTCAAACAAGATCAAAACCGGTGACCCGGTTAAAGTGTACCTTCCCGACCTGAATACCGAGCTTGATGCAACGGTAAGCTTTTCGAGTAAGTATATCAATCCGACCAACCGTACATTCACAGTTGAGGCCATGCTTCCTGCATCCCAGGGTTTGACCTTCCGTGCTAACATGATTGCTGTTGTGAGAATCAAGGATTACGAAAATAAAAACAGCCTTGCCATACCCCAGAATTACATACAAACGGCAAAGGATGAAGGCCATTTTGTTTTTGTTGTTGAGGTAAAAGACGGGAAGACCTGTGCAAGGAAACGCATTGTCACTCCTTTTATCACCTATAACGGACTTACCGAAGTGCTGGACGGCCTTAAGGAAGGTGATAAAGTGATCACCACCGGCTATAAGGACCTTTACGATGGTCAATTGATTTCCTTTTAAAGACCTGATGTAAGATGAAAAAGCCGGAAAAACTCAAAGAATTTTTTGCAACCAGCTGGGCCATTGACAATAAGTCAAGCATTTACGTGCTTACAATTATCATCACCATGCTGGGGATCCTCTCTTATATCAATATTCCCAAGGAGCAGTTTCCCGAGATCGTCATCCCGACCATTATCGTGAATACCGTTTACCCGGGAACTTCTCCCGAGGATATGGAGAACCTGGTGACCAGGCCTATTGAAAAGGAATGCAAATCGATACAGAACGTAAAAAAGATCACCAGCAATTCGATACAGGACTTCTCTTCGATTGTTGTGGAATTCACAACCGCCATCCCCGTTGCCGAAGCAAAGCAAAGGGTGAGGGATGCCGTTGACAAGTCAAAATCAAAGCTGCCGAACAACCTTCCGAATGATCCTGATATCGCAGAGGTTGACATTTCGGAGATCCCCATTATGAATATCAACCTCTCGGGGGATTATGACCTGCAGAGGCTGAAGAAATACGCAAAGGACGCACAGGATAAAATTGAGACGCTTCCCGAGATCACCCGCGTGGATATTGTAGGCGCCCTGGACCGCGAGATCCAGATAAATGTAGACATGTACAAGATGCAGGCCGCATCAGTTTCATTCAGGGATATCCAGAACGCAATTGCAGCTGAAAATGTAACTGTTTCGGCAGGGACTGTCACCAATTTCGGCCTGAAGCGCACCCTCAGGGTGACAGGGCAGTTCAAGTCGCCCGAGGAGATCAATGACATCATCCTTAAGTCATCCAGCGGAGCAACCGTTTATATAAAAGATATTGCCGAAGTAAAGGATTCTTACAAGGAGCAGGAAAGTTTTGCACGTTTTGAAGGCAAGAACGTGATCACCCTCAATGTCATTAAAAAGAGCGGTGCCAACCTCCTGAACGCCTCCGACAAGATCAAGGACATTATTAAGGAGATGCAGAAAGCTTCTTATCCTCCTGATCTTAAGGTTGAACTTACAGGTGAACAGTCGAGATTTACAAGGAGCACCCTGGAAGAGTTGAACAACACCATCATCATCGGGTTCCTGCTGGTCACCGTGGTGCTGATGTTCTTTATGGGGCTGAACAATGCTTTCTTTGTGGCTTTATCGGTTCCCCTTTCGATGTTCGTGGCATACCTCATAATGCCCCAGCTCGGATTTACCATGAACATGATCGTTATGTTCGGGTTCATTTTTGCACTTGGGATCATCGTCGATGATGCTATCGTGGTTATTGAGAATACCCATAGGGTACACCGTGATATTCCGGATATAAAAGCTGCAGCGAAGTATGCCGCCGGGGAAGTGTTCCTTCCCATTCTTTCAGGTACATTAACGACCCTTGCTCCATTTTTCCCGCTGGTATTCTGGCCGGGCATTGTGGGTAAATTCATGCACTACCTCCCGGTTACGCTCATCATTACTCTCTTTGCCTCTCTTTTCGTGGCCTACATCATAAACCCGGTGTTTGCTGTCACCTTCATGAAGCATGAGTATGAAGGAAAGGCATATAAGCTTAAAAAGAAACCCTTCATGGTCAGCAGCATCATCCTTGCTGCCTTTGCTGTTCTGTTTTATGCTGCAAGGGTATTTACTATGGGAAACCTGCTGATGTTTGCCCTGATTCTCAACGTGATATACAGGCTTTGGCTGAAAAATGCCATCATCAAGTTCCAGAGCGTGTTGTGGCCTGCCGTCCTGAATTTTTATGAAAGGCAGTTGCGGTTCTTCCTTAAAGGGCGTAATCCTTACTATCTTTTTGCCGGCGTCATCGCTCTTTTCGTCTTCACCCTGATGCTATTCGGGGCGTTCAAACCCCAGGTGCTGTTCTTCCCGAACAACAACCCTGCCACTGTTTTTATATATGTTAAAATGCCTGTTGGTACCGATCAGAAGGTAACCGATTCGGTAACCAGGATAGTCGAAAACAGGGTGACCACCATACTTGGCAAGGACAACCCGGTGGTGGAATCCATTATTGCCAATGTGGGACTTGGCGCAGGCGAAAGTTTCTTTGACCGTTCCGTCTCTCCGGAGAGGGGCAAGGTCACTGTGAATTTCGTTGAAAGCAAGGACAGGCATGGTATACAGACCCTGGATTACATGGACAAGATCAGGGCCAATATTCAGAACATACCCGGGGTTACACTTTCGGTTGAGAAGAACAAAATGGGGCCTCCAACAGGCAAACCCATCAACATCGAGATCACGAGTGAGAACATTGAGGATCTTATTGCAACCTCGAAGGAATTCCTCACTTACCTCGATTCATTACAGATACCCGGCATCGACAGGCTCAGGTCCGATTTCGACGAAAGCAAACCCGAGATCGTTATGGATGTTGACAGGATCAGGGCCAACCGTGAAGGGCTCAGCGTAGGGCAGATCGGGATGGAACTGAGGACTGCCATTTATGGTTACGAAGCATCAAAGTATAAGGAGGATGAAGATGAGTATCCCATACAGGTGAGGTATTCCGAAACCCAGCGAAAAAATGTCAACAACCTCATCAATGCCAGGATCACATACCGTGACATGACCTCGGGACAGTTAAGGCAGATCCCGATCTCGGCCGTTGTACAGGTCAATTACAGGGATACTTACGGCGGGATCAAACGTAAAAACCTCAAGCGGGTGATCACCCTTTCGTCGGATGTGACTTCGGGTCATACCGCGAATGAAGTGATCGCCAATATAGGGGCTGCTTTGAAGACTTATACCCTTCCCAAAGGCGTGGAGGTCAACTTCACCGGTGAAAGGGAAGACCAGGCTGAAACTATGGCTTTCCTTGTCAATGCAATGATCATTGCATTGGGGCTTATCTTTTTTATTCTGATCACCCAGTTCGGAAGCCTCAGCAAGAGCCTTATTATTCTCAGCGAAGTAATCTTTAGTATTATCGGGGTATTTATCGGGATGGTCATTTTCAAAATGCCATTCGTCATTACTATGACAGGCATAGGGATTGTTGCCCTGGGAGGTATAGTTGTGAGGAACGGGATCCTGATTGTGGAATTTGCAGATGTGTTAAAAGCCCGCGGAAATTCTTACCGTGAAGCAATCGTAGGCGCCGGAAAGACCAGGATCACCCCGGTAGTCCTGACAGCAACAGCTACCATGCTTGGCCTGGTTCCACTTGCAGTAGGTTTCAACATCAATTTCGTCACACTTTTTTCACAACTGAACCCGCATATCTGGGTCGGGGGCGATAATGTATCCTTCTGGGGGCCGCTTTCATGGACTATTATCTTCGGATTGAGCTTTGCCACATTCCTCACCCTGATCTTTGTGCCGGCGCTGCTTTTGATTGATGCACGGGCCAGCGTAGGATACAGGCGCAGGAAAGATCTGAAGAGAATGAAGAAAACCGTGAACCGTGAATCGTGAATCGTGAACCGTGAATCGTGACCCGGATTACGGATTACGGATTACGGCAAGGGGTCTAGAATTGTTCCAGCAACTTGTTCAGCTTTGTCTTCTGGCTGAGGACGCCGAAAATAGACTGCATGTAACTATTGTTCGTTACCAGGAACTGTGAATACCTCTGGTTCAGGTCGGTGCTTGAAGCAAGACCCTGGCGGTATTTGGTCATGGTCTTGGTGTAGATCTTAAGCGCTATCTCAAATCCCTTTTTCTGGTTCATGTAGATTGCATAGGCATTACTGAAATCCTTTCTCGCTGTTTCAACCTGAAGTTCAAGTCCTACCCTCATCTTTTCATCGGTGACCTTTGTTTTCTCAACATTCAGGCGGGCCTGGTCAACGGCATATTTCCTGCTCCCGCTGCTCCATATCGGAACCTGCAGTTGCAATCCCCAGTTGGTGGTCTGGAACCATGGCTGGTGCGAATCCGTAAAATTCCACTCGGTCCTCATGGCATTGGCCTGCACTCCGAGGAAGCCTGCCAGGGTGGGTTGATAGGCGGTTTTTGACAGCTTATACTGCATCAAAGTCAGGTAATCTGACTTTTGCAAGAGGGTATAGTCAATGTTCCTTTTAAAATCAAAAGGCTGGTTGATCAGGGCATCCCGGTCAACCTGGGCCAGGAAATACTCCAGGTTGTTGGTAAGTACCATTTCCTGGTTATCCTTAATTCCGATCACAAATTTAAGGTTTGCATAGGCAACGTTTCGGCTGCTCCTGGTATCGGTAAGCTGGGCTTCGAGGTTCGAACGGTTCAGATCGGCCTGGTCCACGTCGATATCTTCTATCAGCCCCTGCTCCTGGGCTTTTCTTGCTTCAACAACAAGCCTGCTCACGACCACATACGTTGAATCCAGGATCTTGATGGCTTCATCCGCTACAAGAAGCATATAATATGCATTAGCCACCTGGTCTCTCACGTCAACCTTGTCTTTCAGGTTCTTCTGCTTTGCCGTTTCAAGATAAGCCTTGGCAGTTTGCAAACCAACAAGATACTGTCCGCTGTAGATCAGCTGGGTCAATGACAGCTTGCCCGTCAAATTGTATTCGGCACCCATCTGTAAAGCGCCAAAGCCCGGGATCAGCACCGTAGGTATCTGGAGATAATCCACGTAGTCGGCTTCCCCGTTAACCTGAGGAAGACCGATAGCGGTGTTTTGTTTGACCATTTTACGGGCAATCAGAACATCAGTCGCCGAATTCTTAAGGTCGTAGTTATTCTCGTAAGCGAAATCCTGTGCCTGCTGAAGAGTGAATTCCAGGGGTTTTAGTTTTACCTGGGTCTGGGCATTAAGGAAAGCAGAATTAAAGGTGAATAATACAGCTAATATTCTCCATAACAGATTTCTTGAGTAGTACATTGTTCAATCGAATTTTTTAAAGTTCAGATTTGTTCTTTTTGCTTCATAATAGGCAAGCCCTGTTTCAGTAGCGATGCCGCGTATGAAGTTATCTATCATGACATCGTATAAGGTACGGAACGAAAATTTCTCGGCAGGGAAAAACTCAGGGTTATGAAGATCCATCAGCCTGCGGATATACAGACGGCCTATAAGCTCGACGCTGAGGTCGGTACGGTATACACCCTGGCCGATCCCTTTGGTAAGATTCACCTGTATCTTCTTGAAAATAAATTCTATCCTCTCTTCCACATGATGATGGTAGACCTCGGGATAGTATTTTTTCAGATCGAAGGTCATCGATGGGCTGACATCCCTGAAATGTTCTCCTATTTCCTTGCTTACAGTAAGAAGGATATCAATCGCATTCACCCCTTCAAAATTATACTGTTCAAAGATAACTTCGAAATTCTGGCGCTCAAGTTCAAGCAATTTTGCCACCAGTTCATGTTTGCTGCTGACAAACTCGTAAAGCTTCTTTTTTGAGATCCCCAGCTCCCTGCAGATATCATCAATGGAAACAGAGCGGACCCCGTATTTAAAAAACAGTTCCCTTACTTTTTCCAATATGTCTTTCAAGGTGTTATCCATTGAGATGCAGTAAAATTTTTCTTGTTTGAATGAGGCTGCAAAGATAGAAATTCCGACACTAAGAAACAAAACACTTACAAAAAGTTTCTTAATGCAAGGATTGCTGTGAGGGATAATATAAATACCTAAGGTTGGACAGTTTTATTCAACAATTACTCTTTTACCATCCACCAAGTTCTTGTTAAAAGTGAGTTTGAAAAAATACATTTGCTTACTTTTTATTTTTTCATTAACATTTGCCTACTGATATGATCCAAAAACAGGCAACAATCAACTCCTAAAATCAAGGCATTTTCAGCATTACAGATAATTTAAAATACTCAATGGGTCACTGATAATTTACCTGATTTCGAATAAGGTCCATTAGTGAGAGTGTAGATATAAACACCGGAAGGAATTTCACAAGTATCCAGAATTTCCTGACCTTGAGAATGATTCAGAGATATGCTTTTTATTACCTCATTATTTAGATTGCTTATTTTGATAAATGAATTATAT
>JBAXBP010000078.1:0-14551 GCA_037141915.1 Bacteroidota bacterium
TAGAATGGCTCCAGATTCTGTCCCAGGAAGGCTTCAGAGTACCCGCAGCCGATCTGCTCCAGTTCTGCTATGATGTGAGAGAAGAAGTGACTTTGGATCGCCTCTCTCAGATTCCTGGCGGGATGCTCCGGAACCCATTCGCAGGTTTCTGCGAGGGAGATCAGCTCTGCTTTCCGGGTTTCATTTTTCTCTTTAGCAGCCATCTCCCTTGCCAGTTCGGCATAACGATGGGCATACCGGATCGCTGCTCTCATCACGATGAGGGTTCCCTCATAGAAGTAGAACTTGGACATGTTTGGCATACGCATCTCGAGAGCCATCTGCCGTTCCTCTACCTCCTTGATTATGCTGGCAAGCCCCTCCCGGTAAACCCGCGGGTAGTTAAGATTGCCACCGCCGGCCGGCCAGTCAGAGAACGATCCAAAAAGGCCGGCGTCGGTAGATAGCTTTGGGTCGTATCCATATCGCTTCTGAAAAATCTCGTCGACCCGGGGTTTCATCGCACGTTTGCCCCAGTAGTCGAGCGCCCATTGGTTGGCCTTTTTATCTTCCGGAGTCGGCGAGTTTTCGACCGTCTTCTCTTCTATCATCCAATCCACCTGCCATTCGGGATAGGGGTACATGGCGTTGGTCTTGCCTGCCATGGCTCCGACAAAGAGGTTGTCGTCGATATACAGTTTCTTGCGATCTAAGACGGCTGCCAGAAATTTGGCACGTCGGAGTACCTGGTTATCTCCAGTGGTTTCCCCATAGACATCATGCATAATCCTAACCCGCTCAAAGTCGAGTTCTGGCTCTGTGCTCCTGAGTTGTTCTTTCAGCCGGTCGATTCGTGGCGTATCGGCTGTTACTTTCGCGGTAGCTGCATAAGGCTCACCACCTAATTTGCGTCCCGGTATTGTGTAATACGGGATACCTGTTTCTGATTTTTCCATTTTAATTAATTGTTAAGGTTAAAATTTCTTTGTTAAAGTTTTATTTTAAGGTCGTTCCTGAAAAACTTTGCACTTTTTCAGTTTGTTTTTCCATGAGTGTTTTTAATTCTTTGGCGGTCAGGATTCGCCTGGCAACTATTTCGGTTACCCCTTTTCTGAAACTCTGGATGGTATATTTGAAGTTGTCCTGATCAATCATTTCGCACATTACAATGTGATCGGTCGGATCATCTTTTTCCTGTTTGCACTCATGCCCGAAACCATACAGAACAGTTATCCCGTTTACTTCATCCTGAGAGGTCCATTGCACCTCCCCGTACCCACCAAATTCATTGTGCCATACATGACCCCACCTGCGGATATCGCTGCGCCAGCCAGCTATGGCGACCTGTCTTGTATCATCAACAACACCTGCGCCAGGGGGAACCATAAAACCTGGTTCAGTGCCCAGGGATGAGAACTTCCCGCTAAGTTCGGGCCAGTTGAAGATTATTTCACGTTGAAACACACCATTTTTAGTAATCTTGCCTGACCAGCTTCCACCAAAGTAGTCACGAAATAAATTTGCCGTTAATTCAGCCATAACCCTTTTATTTACATGTAATTCCTTAAAACAGTATTGGTTCTGTTTTTGTCAAATATACAGTCATTCAAAACCGGGAACAATACCGACCATTCTGTATTTTTAGTATATTTGGGAGCGATAAATATTAAATCATGCAAGTATTTTTCTTATGAGCAACAATCCGTATAGCTATAGCATATTTTTTGATTTTATCGAATCCTACATGCCAACAGGGTTCCTTAATATTCAAGCTGACGATCCTATCATGCAGAAGCTCGGGAAGTTGATGGACGAGAATGACCAGTTCTTCACTGTTTCAGACCTGGGGCAGATTAAATTTTTGTTTGCCAGTGAGAGGATCCGTCAAATGATAGGGGTAGCGCCAGAACAGCTTAATCCCGGGCATTTCGTAGAAGTTACCCACCCGGATGATCTGAGCAGACTGGGTTTGTTAAGAGCGCAGACATTCGTTGTGGAAAAGGAGGTATTGCAAGCGCACAAAGGCAGCGCATTGGTTTCATTTACCATCAGGTTGCGCAATCCTGCGGGAGTTTATTATAACTGTCTTTGCCAGGCTTATTTTTTTTATTCTCCATCTCCCCACAAGGTAGTCTATCTGATCCAGGTCATCAGCAATGTTGACTGGTTCAAAATGAGAAAACAGGACTATCACTTTTATAAAGGGAAGGACTTATCCTATTTTAAATATCCTGATGAGGAGTTGTTGAAGATGGGACCTCCTTTTTCCCACCGCGAACTGGAAATCATAAGACTGATTGAGGCGGGCCAAAGCAGTAAACAAATCGCTGAAAAAATCTTCCTGAGCGTACATACTGTCAACACTCATCGCAGGAACATTCTAAAGAAGTCAGGCAAGCCGCAGATCTCAGATCTGATTTACGAACTTAAGGAACAGGGATTGCTCTAAACGGCTGCACTGCCGATTCAGAAGCAAATGAAAAAATCTTATCATATGGAACCTGAAAAAAAACCAAAGAAAAGCTTCAAGGAGAAGTTCATTAAGGAATTTATTGAGTACTGGGTGAATGTGGTTTATCTTGCTCTTTTTTTCGCTGTATTCATTTGTTACAAGCGGCTTGTCCTGGCCGAGCATGGCATTGTATATACTGACTGGGGATTTGGCCTCATCAATGCTTTAATACTGGGCAAGGTGGTGTCAATCGGCAGCATGATGAAGCTGGGCCGTTGGTTAGAGTCCAGGGCACTTATATGGTCAACCCTCAACAGGTCTGTTGTTTTCACTATCTGGCTTGCTCTTTTCAATGCAGTTGAACTGTTTATACGAGGTTTTTTTAACACTCATACTTTTCAGGGATCACTGGATGCTTTATCTCATATTGGGACTTCTGAGTATTTTGGCAATTCACTTGTTGTTTTCACCTCCTTTATCCCTTTTTTCGCTTTCAAAGAACTTTCCAGGGTGCTTGGACCCAAATTTATACTTGACCTGTTTTTGAAGGGAAAGCAATCCGCACAATAACATATATGCATATAATGATCAATTTATAAGTTTTTGCAGTACCTTTGCACTTCTAAATGATCCTTGACCTTTGTCTTACCCGGGACCTGGGCCGCTAAGTACTTTATGGCCAGGCAATTTTCCACACATATACCCGTTTGTTTTCTGATATATATTTAGATGAGTGATTTACATAAAGGGCATGCCAACTGCCTGTTCGTGCAAACAAAATTTTCTGCTTTCAGTTTCTGGAATTACCAGGATGTTTGCAAGATTGTTGGAGCAAAGTACCCGGCAGCACCACTGGGCCTTCTTACAGTTGCCGCCCTTCTGCCGCAGCACTGGACGTTCAGGCTGATAGATGAGAATGTAGAATCAGTATCTGACGAGCAGATTCTTTGGGCTGATATCGTTTGCACCGGAGGCATGTTGCCCCAGCAAAAGAGCATGCTGGAATTTATTGACAGAGTTCATGACCTTGACCGGAAGATCATCATAGGGGGGCCTGATCCCACGTCTCAGCCTGACCTTTATTGCAAAGCTGATTATCTTGTACTGGGCGAAGGCGAGATCACCATTCCCATGCTCATAGAAGACCTTGAGAAAGGTGCAACATCCGGTACCTATGTATCAACCGAGCGTGCCAATATGCTTGAATCGGTTGTTCCACGGTATGACCTGATAAACTTCAGGAACTATATCATGATAGGGATGCAGTTTATCCGCGGTTGTCCGTTCAACTGTGAATTCTGCGATGTGATCGAACTTTTTGGCCGCACCCCGAGGTTTAAATCAAACCAGCAGATACTGAAAGAGCTTCAAGCCTTGTATGACCTGGGTTACCGGGGGCATATCGATATGGTTGATGATAATTTTATCGGGAACAAGAAAAAAGTGAAGGAACTGCTTAGGGAAGTTAAAACCTGGCTGATCGAAAGGAAATATCCTTTTTACTTTACTACCGAAGCTTCAGTGAACCTGGCCGAGGATGATGAGTTGCTTAAGCTGATGCAGGAATGCGATTTTCGTTATGTTTTCCTTGGGATTGAAACTCCCGAGAATGACACCCTGGCCCTTAATAACAAGAACCAGAATGTCGACATACTGGTAAGGGATGCCGTTCGGAAGCTCCTTTCTTACGGAATGGTCAGCAATGGAGGATACATCATCGGTTTTGACAGTGAGAGCAAAAACATTGCTGAGAATATGATAGATTCCATACAGGATTCGGGAATTTCTATGGCGATGATAGGATTGTTGTATGCACTTCCCAATACACAGCTTACACGAAGGCTGGAGGCCGAAGGGAGGCTTTTCCACCAGGCTTCACAGAGTGTAAGCGCTACCGATATAGACCAGACGACCAGCGGGCTGAATTTTATTACCCTCATTCCGCGGTCTGAAGTATTCAAAAATTATATTAAAGTGATTGACACGGTATACAATCCGGCACATTATTACAGAAGGGTTATTTATACCTCATTGAACATCAAGCCCAGATACAGGCATAAACCTTCATTTTTTATCTGGCTGGTCTATATGAGATCATTCCTTCGTGTTTGCAGGCAGGCAGGGTTTTCGAGGGCCACCGCGTATCATTACTGGAAGATGTTTTTCACCGTGATTGTGCGTAACCCGAAAGGGATAGAAGCGGCAGTCAACCTTGCAGCCATGTTCATACATTTCCAGAAGCAAAAGGCCTATATAGTGTCGGCCACGAATAAAACCCTTCTGACCCTGGAAGGCGGCAGCGAAGAGGAGCTCAATGCACGAATGACCAAGGGCAGTCAGGCCTTTGCCGGGGCAGAGATCAATAAATAATATTGATAATCAGATATTATCCGTATATTTGCATACTTTTTTGAAGATCTTAGTTCTCCCGGGCCTTATTTTATTTCTTGCTCCTGTTCAGTAAAAACCTACCCTTTTCATTAAAGACAACGATGGGACTTTGCCTCAAGCCTTGGCTTGATGTATACATTTCCCCAATTATTTACATTATTAATTACTATTAAATGACTTTTGAAAATTTGAATTTAAAACAATCCCTTCTTGACTCGGTTAAGAGAGAGGGCTATCAAACACCTACCGCAATCCAGTTTCAATCAATTCCACATATCTTAAACGGCAAAGACATTCTTGGCTGCGCACAGACAGGGACCGGAAAAACCGCAGCATTTGCACTGCCGTTATTACAGCTGATCATGCAAGACAAATCCACGGCAAAGTACCGTGGGATACAGGCGCTTATTCTTGCTCCCACCCGTGAACTGGCAATCCAGATCAACGAAAGTTTCAAAGCTTACGGTAAGGGCACAGGACTTGTTAACACCTGCATTTACGGCGGGGTTAAGCAAGCCGCCCAGGTGAGCATTCTCAAGCGCGGGGTCGATATTCTTATTGCCACGCCGGGCCGCCTGCTTGACCTGCTGCAGCAGAGGATCATCGAGCTGGACACCATCCGTTATTTTGTGCTGGATGAAGCTGACCGGATGCTCGACATGGGTTTTATAGACGACATTAAAAAGATCATACGCAGGCTTCCTGAGAAAAAGCAAACGATTTTATTTTCGGCGACCATAGTCCCTGAGATAAGGAAACTTGCCAGTTCGATGATGAACAAACCTGTCAGTGTTTCAGTTACGCCCGAAGTTATGGAATCCTCCCTGATAGATCAGTCGGTCTACTACGTTAAAAAAGAATTTAAACGGCAATTACTGAACCATGTGATCCAGCATGATTCCATTGATAATGCACTGGTGTTCACACGTACAAAACACGGGGCTGATAAAGTCGCCAAAGACCTGAACAAGAACGGGATCAAGGCAGAGGCCATTCACGGTAACAAATCCCAGAACAACAGGGAAAGGACCATGAAAGGATTCAAGAACGGCTCGATAAGGATACTTGTTGCAACGGATGTCGCTTCAAGGGGTATCGATATCGACAAGCTCAGCCATGTGATCAATTTTGAGATCCCTGAAACTGCCACGACGTATGTTCACCGTATCGGAAGGACAGGCAGGGCAGGCACAAAAGGCATTGCCTTGTCGTTTTGCTCAGTTGATGAGAAAGTATACATGGGAAACATCAGCAAGCTGATCAAGAAAGACATACATGTGGTGAGGGCACATCCCTTCAACTCATAATACTGAGCTGTTTATCTTAAAATAAAAATCAGGCCGGTTGCAAACCGGCCTGATTTATTTCACTGAGCGTGCTTTCCCGTAATCATCGGCTTCTCTCAGGCTTTCAACCACTTTTTCAACAGTGACCTCAACCGGCTCGTGCCAGATGAATTCCGAAGGGGTGCATGCAGCTTCTGCGACTTTTTTAAGATCTTCTTCCGATGGATTTAATATGCCCAGTTGTTCCAGTGTGACAGGCAAACCAACAGATTCACAGAAAGAATAGACTTCGTTGATAATCTCTGCAGACCGGTTCGAAAGGAATAAACCTGACAGGACCCCGAAAGCGACTTTTTCACCATGAAAATAGGAATGAGTGGCGGGCAGCTTCGTCAGTCCATTGTGTATCGAATGGGCGCTGGCAAGCCCGGCGCTTTCAAATCCAAGCCCGCTCATCAGGGTATTCGCTTCAATAATCTTTTCCAGGGCCGGGGTAACGGTTTTTGCAATACAGCTTTCCCTCGCTTCTTTCCCGTATTCAAGGATTGTTTCATAGCACAGCCTTGCAAGGTTCAGGGCAGAAAGTGTGCAGTAACCTTCCGCTTCATTTTTCGAGCCGGACCTGTAACATGCGTCGGCTTCAAACCATGTGGACAATGCATCGCCCATACCTGCCACAAGCTGGCGCACCGGGGATTTTGCAATAATCCCGGAATCAAGCAGGACCAGGTTTGGATTCTGTTTCAGGTAGACTGCGTGGTCGTATATTCCTTCTTCGGTATAGATCACGCTGACAGCGCTGCAGGGAGCATCGTTGGATGCGATGGTAGGGGCGATGATAGTTTTTGCATCAAGCCCGTTGGCCACGGCTTTGACTGTATCTATGACTTTTCCTCCCCCCAGGGCAACGATCACGTCGCAATTCGTAGTGCGGGCAATCGCCGTTATCCTTTCGATTTCCTTTACCGTGCATTCCCCCCGGAATGCCTCGGCAAGAAATCCGGTTTCGGAATTGTTTTTCAGTGTGGGGATGATGTCCCTGATGGCCGTATTCCCGGCAACAATAAGGGCTTTATGACCCAGCCTGTTGATCCATTCGGGCAAAAGGCCCAGCGCTCCCTGCCCCTGGATATAACGGGCTGGAAAGACAGCAGTGCGGAAAAAGACCTGGTTAGTCGTCATTCTTTCAGGCTATTTTGATAAAACTATAATTTAAGAATCTTGACACTCCCCGAAGAATGTTTTCCTTTAACTTCTATAATGTATAGGCCCGAGGGAATGTTTTTCCCTTCATTTCCCAGGTCGCATGTGATATTCTGTCTGCCCTGCCGGAGGTCCTCGTCCTGCACAAGCTTGACCATCCTGCCATTCAAGGCGTAGATGTTTACCGTGATGTGGTCATCTGAGGGAAGATAGAAATTCAGCCTGGCCTGGTTTTGGACCGGGTTAGGGGAGGCCGACAAGGCAATCTTTGCGATAGTCTCATGGGTAGGGATCCCTGTGAGAATATCATCAAGGTTGGCTTTGTAGCAGGATAATCCGTAAGTGCCTGCGACAATGGTCCTCGTCGGTGCATGTATCTTCAGTGCGCAGATGGGAACGGCCGGTAAGCCGTCCCAAATCCATGACCATGTTTGCCCCCCGTCGGAAGTTCCGTATAATCCTGCATCGGTTCCGACAATAAGCCTTCCGGGAATAGCAGGGTCAACGGCGATAGCATCCACGGGGAATTCAGGCAGGTTGCCCGAGATATCGGTCCAGTGCTGGCCAAGGTCGGTTGTTTTGAAGACATGGGGCAGAGGTTCATCCCAGCGGAAACCAGAAAGGGTGACGAAGATTGTATTGGCATCGAAGGGATCGGCTTTGACCTGGGTGATCCATCTTACCGGGAGCCCTGCCGAGATATCCTGCCAGCTTTGCCCGTCGTTGACCGAGAGCTGAACTTTACCATCACCACTCCCGGTAACCACAACAGAAGGGTTGACCGGTGAAACATCGATGGTTGTAAGTGTATAGAAGTAATTGTTGCCCCCATGGGTAAGGTCCCCGCTCACAGCCTGCCAGGAGTTGCCATAGTTTGTTGATTTCCAAACACGGTAGGTCCCGAAATAAAGGATTGACGGGTCCTGTGGATGCATGGCCAGTGGGGCCGACCAGTTCACGCGGTCACCTGCCATTTGCCCGGAAATATAGTTCATATTGGTACCCCCGTCATCCGAACGATAAAGGTTCCCATACTGGTATTCGCAATAAATGATGTCGGAATTGGTATAGTCTACAAGGCAGTACATACCATCGCCACCCAGGATAGCCTGCCAGTCGCTGGTTCCCCCGGTCCAGGTGCGTATGGAGTTGTTATCCTGTGTTCCTCCGTAAATCCTTGCAGGAACAAGGTAGTCTATGTCGATGGCATAGAACTGGGTCAGAGGCAGGTTGTTGATCTTGGTCCAGGAGTTCCCGTAAGTTGTGGTGAGATATAATCCACCGTCATTACCTTCAAGCATACGATTATTTTGCTGGAAACAGAAGGCATGGTTGTCGACATGAATGGAATAACCTGTGACATCAGACCAGGAAGTGCCGCCGTTCTCGGTTCGGAAAAGTTCAACCCCTCCCACAAACACCCTGTCGGGGTTTTGGGGATCAATACGAACCTGGCCGAAATACCATCCGAAGTTACTGCTCATCTGCTGAAGGGCCCCGTCGCTGGTCCGTGTCCAGGATGCCCCGCCATCGGTTGATTTATACACACGCACCTCCATATTATCCATATCATAGAAGGCATACAGGATGTTCGGGTTGGACTTTGAAATATCAATGCCTATCCTGCCAACGTTGCTTCCTTTGGGCAGGCCGTTTGTCATCTCATTCCAGGTTGTTCCCCCATCGGTGCTTTTCCACAGGCCGGAAGACTGGCCAAAGGAGCGGCGATAAACCAGGCCGCGGCAACGTTCCCACATTGATGCATAGACAATGAGTGGATCGGTTGGATGCTGTACAAGGTCGACAGCCGAAGTGGAGTCGGTAAGGAACAGCACTTTGTCCCAGGTTTGCCCTCCGTCGTTGCTGCGGTAAACACCGCGCTGATCGGTCGTTGTAAAGAGATTCCCAAGGGCTGCAACAAAAATCCTGTTTGAATTCGAATAATCCACGACCACCCTGCCGATATAGGCTGAGTTGGCCAGGCCCATATGCTGCCAGCTTGCTCCTGCATCGGTTGACCTGTACATGCCGTCACCCAGAAAGCTGAAGCTGGAAGAGTTGGCTTCGCCGGTCCCGCACCAGACCGTATCGGGATGATTGGGGTCGATGGCAATATCTCCTACAGAGACGACAGGGACACTGCTGAAGAGGTTGGTCCATGTACTCCCCGAATCAGTAGTCTTGAGGATCCCGCCCGTGGAGCCTCCCACATAGATGATCTCAGGATGTCCTGCAGGGGATTCCAGGTCGGTTATCCTGCCGCCTATATTATCGGGGCCTGCAAAAATCCATGGATTGGAACGTTTTACCTGCGACTTCATCATCGCCCTGGTTTGTTCAACGGCATTAAGGTATGCCACAGGATTGATCTTGCCATAAGGGAATGCGCGCTGCATAGCCATCCAGTCGGTTGGTTCCGCTTCGTGTTTTTCACCTTTCGATGAAAAATTTTCACTGCGGATGACCATATGGTAGATCAGAAATCCTGCAACCACAAGCATTAAGGTTCCGGCTACAGGGATCAATAAAATTCTTTTTGTTTTCATAGGTGGTATTTACTGTGTTTTTTGATTCTTGTGCTAAATGGTTCCGGCTTCTTTGTAAATCAGCCCGTGGTCCAGGTCTATTTTTTGTCGATGCTGCATTTGATCCCGGCCATACTGCATATCCTGATCAGGGCTTCAACTGCCGTATCGGTTGTTGTTTTCCCTGAGTTGCCGGAATGCTTTGAAGCAACTGTTATTTGAGTAAGTGCAGCCGCCAGAGAATCAACCTGCATTGAAACCTTATAAGCCTGAATACTGAACTCTACATTCCGTTTGGCGTTGTCCCTGCTTATGACCTGGTATTTGTGATTTTTGGTCAGCGTATCGATCACAGCCCTGTAAACCATGAACGGCTTCGCATCAAGCAAAACAGTAGCAATGTCCGTTTCGGGTGTTTGCATGGATTTGATCTTTCTTGCAAGCGCAACGAACTGCGCCTGAACTGGAATTGAGCCGAGAAAAACAAGCCCTATCATGATTAGCATTGAATACTTTTTCAGGTTTTTCATAGGTCTTTTGTTTTTGCACCCGGGGAAAGGGTATGCTATCAGCAAATATAGTAATTCAGGTTATTTCAGATAGGGAATGCTGAAATGAAATGATGAACCTTGGCCGGGTTCACTTTCCACCCAAATCCTTCCATTCAGCATTTCTACGTAGGATTTAGAAATGTATAATCCCAGGCCGGCTCCCTGTCTTGCCTGCAGGTCATCAATATCGGCCTGGACAAAGCGTTCGAATATTGCCTGATGATGGTCGTCGGGGATGCCAATCCAGGAAACAAGCGGATACTCAAGGAAGAACTCCACATGAATCGATTTAAAAGGAAGCATTGTCATGATCACCGATACAACGAAAGCAAGGGTGTCGAATATCCCAATGATTAGTTGTTCGGTTCTGATGCAAGTGATCATACTCGGTATAGAAGCAACAACACAAATAGGGAAAGCAAGGATTAAGATTGAGATGAACAGCTTGTTCCTAAGGTATGGCAATCCATCTTCTCTGGAAACATCAGGGGTTGAACAATGATCGATGTAATATTGAACATATTTATCCCAATATTTCATGATTTGAAATATATAAATCACGATCTACGATAATAAGTTGGTTCAGTTGCTAAAATAATGATATTTCCGGAATAATTCAAACCATGGACGGGAAAAAATCATGCATGCAAATATAATATTCCAAGTCTGATTTTCATATCTTTGAATATTGACCGACAATGTCAATCAATTATTTCTTGCAATTCCTATATCAATATAAGACATGAAAAAATTCCTGTTTCCCATAATCACAACGTTCGTCGTTGTGCTTATCATTGTTCTGCTTTTTTTTCTGGGTCATAAAAAAGAAAATTCCGGAAGGCAGGAGGTGCTCAGCGATGTTCCCGTCACTATCGACACCGTTATAAAAAAGTCGCTGACCAACCTGGTGAGCATGGTCGGGCTGATCGATCCCGAAAATGACGTGGAAATCATTTCTGAAGCCAAAGGGATGATAACACGGCTGAATTTCAAGATAGGCGATCAGGTTAAGAAGGGTACCGTACTTGTTGAGGTCGATGATATCGTTATCAAATCGGACCTTGCCAGGCAGGAGATCAATTATTTCAAGGCAAAACGCGATTTTGACCGGAATAAAACATTGTATGAACAAAACTCTATCTCGGCATCCCAGCTCGATATTTCCAGGCTCGATATGCAGGCCGCCGAAAATGAACTCACACGGGCAAAAAAAGCCCTTGACGACACCAGGGTCAAAGCTCCGATCAACGGCACCATAAACAGCAAAAAAGTCAACGAGGGTTCGTATATCCAACAGAATTCATCGATCGGGAATATCGTCGATATTTCCACCATGAAGGTAAAGGTTAGCATCTCCGAAAAAGATGCTTTTGTGCTCCATCCGGGCGATAGCGTGGAGATCACAACGGATGTCTACCCCGGCCACCGGTTTTTGGGTCATGTCGACAACATCGCTTCCAAGGCTGACGAAGCCCATACGTATCCTGTTGAGATCCATCTTCCGAACAATCCTGCCTTCCCATTGAAAGGCGGGATGTTCGGGCGGATCAATTTCACTTCCATCACTTCCCGTGACGCTATCGCCATTTCGCGCGACGCCCTGATCGGGAGTGTAAAGAATGCCCAAGTTTTCGTAATCAAGGGGAATATCGCTTCCCTCAGGAATATAACCATTGGGCGTGAATCGGGGCAGCTGCTTGAAGTGCTGAACGGGCTTGAAGAAGGGGAGATGGTAGTAACCAGCGGCCAGAATAATCTCTCCGATAATCTGAAGGTTATCATTGTAAAATAATACAAAACATCAGCCATGTCGATAACCGAATTAGCGATAAAACGCCCGTCATTTATCATTGTGATCTTTCTGGCCCTGGGAATGCTCGCGGTTTTCGGGTATTACCAGCTTGGGTACGAATTGCTGCCCAAGATCGATCAGCCTTACGTCACAGTGAAAACCCAGTACCCCGGCGCCTCACCGGGCGAGGTGGAGAACAATGTCACCCGCCCCATTGAAGATGCTCTTTCGGGGATAGAGAAAGTGAAGAATATCAGCTCCACCTCGTATGAAGGACTTTCACTCATCGCGATTGAATTTTACAGGAATGCCAACATTAATGTTGCTGTTCAGGATGTTCAGAGGAAGGTGAACGAGATCCTCTCGACCCTGCCCAAAGAGGTTAAAACCCCTTCTTTGCTTACCTATTCGGTGAGCCAGATCCCGGTGTTGCGGCTTTCGCTTACTTCCAGCCTTTCCCCTGCCAAATTTTACACCCTGGTCGACGACCAGATCAAACCCCGTCTTTCGAGGGTACAGGGTGTTGGAAACATCAGTATTAACGGTGGGCTGAAAAGGGAGATCAAAGTAAACATCGACGCCCAGAAGGTCAGGTCCTATTCCCTGTCGATAAGCCAGGTAGCCAACTACATCAATGCAGCGAATCTGGATTTCCCGACAGGAAAATTAAAAGATCCGCTTCACCAGTTCGTAGTTCGTGTTGCAGGAAAATTCACTTCCCTTGAGGAAATGAAGAACATGGTAGTAGGCTACTCCAAAGAGGGCGGCGAGATCCGTCTTCGCGATATTGCCGAGATCCATGATGCCACTGTTGACCCCACCCTCATCAGCCGGTTCAACGGCATCAATTCACTGGGTCTCGAGATCCAGAAGCAGAACGATGCCAATATGGTTAAGGTGTGTGAGTTGCTGCGAAAGGAGTTAAAAGTGCTTGAGGCCGATTATAAGGAAATAGGCCTTCATTTCGACATAGCCGACGACCAGAGCGTTTTCACCATGGCGGCAGCCCGTGCAGTGATGGAAGACCTTATGCTTGCAATTCTGCTTGTAGCTGCCGTAATGTTCCTTTTCCTTCATTCGGTGCGCACTTCGCTGATCGTTATGGTTTCTATTCCCTGTTCTCTCACTACGGCCTTCGTGGTGATGTGGATCTTCGGAATGTCGCTTAACCTCTTCACTTTACTTGCTCTTTCGCTGGTGATCGGCATCCTGGTCGACGATAGCATCGTGGTTCTTGAGAACATCTACCATCATCTCGAAAAAGGTGAAGACAAGCTTACTGCTTCCATCAGGGGCCGTAACGAGATTGGTTTTGCAGCTATCTCCATCACCTTTGTCGACATTGTGGTATTCGTCCCTTTAGCCCTGACCTCCGGGCTCATTGGCGATATCATCCGCGGTTTTTCCATCATCATCCTCGTTTCGACCCTTACCAGCCTGCTTGTCTCTTTTACAGTAACCCCCATCCTGGCATCCCGCTTTGCAAAACTTGAATCCATAGATTCCGAAAGCCTGCTTAACCGCTTCGGGAAGGTTTTTGAAAAGGCATTCAACTGGCTCACCGGAAAGTATGCCCTGATCCTCGGATGGAGCCTGAGAAATCCATATAAGGTGCTGTTCATCGTTGCCTCTGCGCTCATCATAAGCCTGATTATCCCTGTGGCCGGGCTCACCGGTTTCGAATTCATGAAGCAGACCGACCGCAGCCAGTTCTCGGTGGACCTTGAATACGCCCCCGGGACAACCCTTGAAAGCAACAACCGTCAAAGCCGGAAAATTGAAGAGATCATCGCCACCCTGCCTGAAGTAACTAACATCCTTACCAATGTAGGTAAAGGAAGCGACGGGGTAAGTACCGATAACCAGACCGAGATCGTTGTCTCCCTTTGTCCAAAAAACCAGCGTTCATTATCCACTGCCGAACTGGGTTCGAAGGTTAAAGTACTAACCGATAAGATTCCCGGGGTGAAGGTGTTTGTAAACCAGATCAGTTTCACCGGCGGGGCCAGCTCGGCTCCGGTCCAGGTAGAAATCACAGGCATCAGCTATGACTCGATCATGAAGTCGGCCGACATGGTCGCAAAAGCACTTATCCTGACTCCCGGCGTTACTTACCTGCGATTTTCGGCTACCCGCGGCAATCCTGAAACCCGTATTGAGATCGACCGCCAGAAGATGGCTGCCCTCGGATTGAGTGTAAGCGATGTGGGTTCGGCGCTGCAGGTAGCACTCACCGGGAATAACGACTCGAAATACCGCGACGGATCAAACCAATATGATATCCGTGTGATACTCGATAAGTTCGACCGGACGAATCCCGACGACATCGCACATCTTTCGTTTATCAACAGCAACAACAAGATCATCGAACT
>JBAXBP010000079.1:0-14384 GCA_037141915.1 Bacteroidota bacterium
TCCATCGACATAAGTCCCGATTGCAGGAAGAACTTATAATACCTGATGGAATCGAAGGGAGTCATGACGGTATCCCTTTCGCCTCTCCAGGAGAACACTTTCATCCTCGTCTTCACCTTGAATTCATTGATGATGTCGGGTTCCTTGTATCCCTGGGCTTTCATGCTTGCATAACGATCGGTGCGCCTCATCGACGAGATGAGCAGGTTGTTGATCTCCTTGCGCTCATCTTCCTTTTCAAAGACGAAAGGAGCGGTGGGTACTCCTTTCCAGTGGGCGTAGAATGCAGGCTGCAGCTCTTTGCCGAGGTAGGCGGCAACAGCTTTTTCAGCATATTCCTGCATCTTGTAATTGATGGTCGTATGCACCCTCAACCCGTCGCGGTAAAGGCTGTATTCGCTCCCGTCTTCTTTTTTATGGGTGTTGCACCATTCGGTCAGATAGCCGCGGAGGTATTCCCTGAAGTAGGTGGCAAGACCGGTGGTATGGTCCTGAATGCGGTAATTCTCCATGTTAAGCGGGACTGCCCTCAGCGAATCGTATTCGGTTTTGGTAAGGTAGTCGTATCTCTGCATCTGGTAGAGCACGGTATTCCGGCGTTCAATGGCCCTTGCCGGGTTTCTTACCGGGCTGAAATACGTGGGGGCTTTCAATACGCCGATCAGGAGAGCGGCTTCTTCGGGATTCAGCTGATCCGGCTCTTTGTTGAAAAAGGTCTTGGCAGCGGATTTGATGCCGAAACTCTGGGATCCGAAATCCACCGTGTTAAGATACATGGCAAGGATCTCCTCCTTGGAATAGTTGCGTTCGAGTTTGATGGCGGTGATCCATTCCTTGAATTTGATCATCACGGTCTCTCCGAAGGTGCGGTTTAATTTACGCGGGAAGAGGTTTTTTGCAAGCTGCTGGGTGATGGTGCTGCCTCCTCCTTTGGATGTGCCTGTGGCCATACCCCAGAACACGCGGAAAATGGCCCTGAAATCAATGCCTGAATGCTCATAGAAACGGGCATCCTCGGTGGCGATGAGGGCGTTGATCACGTTTGGCGAAAGTTCCTGGAAATGGGTGTTGGAACGGTTCTCGAAATAATATTTCCCCAGCAGTTTGCCGTCTTCGCTCAGGATCTCGGTAGCTAGGCTGCTCTTGGGGTTTTCAAGGTCCTGGAAGCTTGGCATGCTGCCGAAAAGGCCCATCGCCACACTTACAAAGAACAGCACAACAATGGTTATGCTTACAACGTAGGCAATCCAGAAGTAAAGCACAAATCTCTTCGGATTCACTGTTTTTGGTTTATTTTCCCTGTTTTGTAAAATTGGAATATGATCAATCCCGCTCATAGTTCAATTTCAAGACCTACATCCCTGATGCCGTACAATTCGCTTATCCGCATAGCCTGTTCAAACGTAAAGGAATACTGGCCTTTCTGCCTGAACCTGACCCCTTTCTGGAAGAGAAAGCGGTTGTATTTTATGCTGCCGGCCCCTTTGCCCAGCCAGCGCCCGTCATAATCGGCAAGCTGGCATTCTACGGTATCCCTGGCGATCTTTCCGTCGGGGAAGCGGGTATCGAGGAACATAAATATATTGGCAAACGGATAATTCACATCATTCCGTATATCTATATATAAAGAAAACGTTTTTGAAGTGTCGGGGATGGTGACGGAGAAAGTGATTTTTTCCTTGTTGTCCCATTTTCCGTCGGGGATGCGGTGTGTTTCGCGAAAGAAACGGTTTGAATTACAGGAGCAAAGGATCAGGATGATCGCGGGGATAAGAAATAAGGCAGAAAGCTTTAAACGCATACCGGGGGCAGATATTTAAAGGTGATCGAAGCGGGTGAGGTCGTCCTGGCTTACCCCGTTGTCAAACTCACGCTTTTGTTCAGTAATATTTGCGAATTCCTCAAGGCTTTCGGGGGTGCGTCCCTGTTTGTTCTCTTCAATGATATGAAGAACATTTTTAAGGGGGATGGCGAGCAGGTTCTGATAATCGTTAGCATAGGAGTACCACATGATCTGCCCGAAGATATCGGATTTCTGATGGATGGCGTCACCTTTTGCTGTTTTAAGGCGGATATCGGTATTGGGGAAATCCTTGATGGCATCCATGTAAGTATCGTACTCGTAATTGAGGCAGCATTTGAGTTTCCCGCACTGTCCTGCCAGTTTCTGTGGGTTGAGCGAGAGCTGCTGCACCCGCGCGGTATTGGTCGAGACCGAGCAGAATTCGCTGAGCCAGGTTGAACAGCAGAGTTCCCTGCCGCAGGTGCCGAGCCCGCCGAGGCGGCTTGCTTCCTGCCTTGCACCAATCTGGCGCATCTCTATCCTTACGTGAAATTCGTCGGCCAGTACCTTGATCAGTTCGCGGAAATCTACCCTGTCTTCCGCAGTATAATAAAAAATAGCTTTGGTGTTATCGCCCTGGTATTCAACGTCGTTGATCTTCATCTGGAGGCCGAGTTTATCGGCGATCTCCCTTGATCTGAACATAGTGGGTGTTTCGCCTTCCACGGCTGAGACCCATTTTTCAATGTCTGCGAGGCGGGCTCTGCGGTATACTTTGCGGATCTCCTGGGAGTTGGGGTCGAGGTCTTTCTTTTTAAGCTGAAAACGGACTAACTCGCCGGATATGGTGACAATGCCTATGTCATGACCTGGTGATGCTTCAACGGCAACGATATCGCCGGTTTCAAGAACTACATCAGGAGGGACTCGGAAGAAATCCTTACGGCTGTTCTTAAACCTGACTTCGACGATATCCGAAGGGATATAACCGGCAGGAAGAGGAATGGTCTTTATCCAGTCGTAGATGTCGAATTTGCTGCATCGGTGCTGGTAAACCCCGTTGCTTTTCTGATGGGGTTCGGGAGCTCCGCAGCAGCCGCGCGACAGGAAAGGATTTTTGGAGGAATCGTAAGTGGAGCCTCCGAATTCAAGTTCAGGTTCGGTACCGGGCACAATTTCAACCTGGGGCAGTTCCTCTTCGGTGTCTTTTTTACGCCGGAATGCCTCGTAGATCGCGCTGTTGTCGGATTGCGGTTCCTGCTCCAGCTCGGAGTTCTGTTCTTCTTCTTCGTTAACCTCGTCTGTGTATTCTTCCATTGACTTGAATCAACAGGGAAGTATCACCCGCCTTACCGGTTCTGAAGCCGGGACCGGGAAATTGCCCCTGAATTCCATTACAAAGGTACGAAATTCGGTTTAAAAAGACGCAGAATTCTCAGGGAGAGGTCGAGGAACAATGCGGGGGCATATGCATTGCGCTCCACATGATAGATTGCATTGTTGAAGAGGTCATAGAACCCGGCCAGGCCGGCGGTAGTTATGATAGGGGCGAAGTTCTCAAGGAATTTTGCTTCTTCGGCATCGCAGTTGAGCCTGCCGGCCTGGCCGTTGACGACTGCCGGACAAAGTTCGAGTATATGCAGGCCGTAGAACAGGAATGACTTCTGCCTCTCCCTTCCCGATTTTGCCATATCAGCTGAAAAACTGATGAGTTCAGGCACTTTCATGGAATAGCAACTACGCATCCATGTCGTGAAATTACCCAGGTACTGGTTTTCGCGGGCTTCCTCTTCGTGGCCTGCAATATGCCTGTCGGGAGGTATCCTCACCATCAGGCATCGTGATTTTATCGTGCTGATGATTGCGTCGGGGTCTTCGGAGATCAGGAGGAACAGCGTTTTCTCAGGCGGTTCCTCGAGGATCTTCAGGATTTTGGGGGCCGCTGAGTGAAACAGCTTCTCAACCATCCAGATGATCATGACCTTGTACTCCGATTCGTAGGATTTATAACTGAGGGTGCTGATGATCTCATTACAGTCATCCACATTGATAATTCCCTGTTTGTTTTCAATGCCGATGAAATCGTACCAGTCCTGGAGATTCACCGGGAATGGCCTCTGGAGGATGAACTTCCGCCAGTCTTCGGCGAACAGCCTGCTCTGCGGCTTTTTGGTGACTTTCTTGGTCGTCGCAACCGGGTAAATAAAGTGCAGGTCGGGGTGGATGAGTTTCTGGTATTTGATGCAGGAAGGACATACTCCGCAGGGGTCGTGAACCGTGAACCGTGAATCGTGAACCGTGAACCGTGAATCGTGATCCGTGACTCGTGAACCGTATCCTGCATCCTGCATCCCCGTTTTCCGGTTCTTACAATTGATATACTGCGCATACGCTATCGCCAGCGCCAGCTTCGCCGAGCTGTCGGGTCCGTAGAAAAGCTGCGCATGGCTCACCCGCTGGTCGCTGACCGTACGTATGAGTTTATCTTTTATCGCCTGCTGGCCGGGGATTTCACTGAAACGCATTACTTACAACATCAAATGAGACAGCTAAAATAAGCAAAATCACCTCCCGTTAATTCTCCTTCTTGTGATATATTCCAAAAGGGATAACAAGGCCGAATGTGATCCGCCTGCCCATATTATAAATCCCCACTTCCTTAAGCCTGCTGAGGTGGTCATAATATTTCACATCCGTCACATTTTTGCCGCTGATATAGAAGGTCCAGCTCTGGTTCTGCACCCTGAGCTTCGTCCCCACATTAAAATTCAGAAGCACATAACCCGGGCTGGTGGTCTCAAACTCATCTATCCTGTCCTGTGCAAAATGGGTCTCCATCTCAAGCTGTATATAGGGCTGTTTCAAGACACTGGTCTTCCGTGTTTTAAATGTCCATTTCACCTGGTCGGTAAGATGAAGTGCAGGAATGAACGGCAGGGGAATGCCTGTTGAAAGATTGCCTCCCCACACATAATCGAGGTTGTTGTCGAAATGCAGGGCTTCAAGCGGATGAACATCCAGTTCGATTTCGAATCCCTTGAGCAGTGAGTTGCCCTGGATATAACGGTAAACAGGATACCAGACCCCGTTCACCTCTTTTTTCTCCCCGTTGAGGTTCCTGTAATAAATGAAATTGTCGATGATATTGTAATAGCCGTTGAACGAGAGGTTCAGGTACTTTGTATCCCAGGCGATCTCGCCGTCAATCTGCAGGCTTGTTTCGGGGTTCAGGTCAGGGTTCCCGATCTCATACCTGAACGTGCCTTCATGAAGGCCATTGGCGCTGAGCTCGGAAATATTCGGAGCACGAAATCCGCGCCCTACATTGAATTTGAAATTGACAGCTTTATTCAGCCTGAAAGTCATACCGGTGGATCCCGTAAACGCCGCGAAATCACGGCTGAAGGCCTTGAACAGGGTATCGCCCATTGGCGCTGAATGCCCAAGCGAATCCAGGTATAGAGGGTAAGCTGTAATATGCCGGTAGTCGTACCTCAGACCCAGGTTGAAAGTAAACTTCTCCCAGGTCTTTTTCATATAAACAAACCCTCCCAGGTCCTGGAGATCGAAATCCGGGATAAGGTAAGCCGACCCATGGTTGCGGTTATACTGCGTCATGCCCGATACTCCCCCCACGAGCTCAAGCGATTCAAAGAGAAGGCGGGTATACCGCGTTTCATAGGTCCAGGTGTCCAAATGAAAGAACAAACCCGGAGCAGCCGGGGTTTCGCCATACTCCTTACGGTCATTCCACTGATAGCCCAGGCTGATCTTCACCTGGTTGTCGTTGAAGAGCAGGTTGGTAACCGACGAAATCTTGTTGTGGTTCACTACCTGGAAAGGAACATCGATCGACCTGCTTTTTGCTTTGCTCTCCTGTACTATATTACCCAGGTAATCAATAAACTGCATGGTTGCCGAGTCGCGGGTGCCGTCGATCATGCCGATCTTTGTATTGAAGGAGCTGAAGTGAAGGTGGGAGTACCCCCAGTGTTTTACAACCCCTGCCGTGACTGAATAATTTTTCTCATCAAACCCTGAATTATAGACCCATTCGGTGGGAGTGCGATAGGAAGCGGCGGTTTTATACGTCCCCCTTACCCTCCAGATCCAGCCGTCCTGGTTTCCTTCGAGCATGAGGGAGTTGCTTAACAGTCGGTCGTTCGTGGAAGCCTGCGAAACCCATTCACCCTCAATCACACCGGGCCTCGCAGGGGTTTGTTCGAGGATGTTGATCACACCGCCCATGGCATCCGAGCCGTAGAACAGCGAGGCAGGGCCTTTCAAAACCTCTATGCGGTCGGCCGAGAACTGGTCGATCTCTATTCCGTGTTCATCGCCCCACTGGTTCCCTTCCTGCCTCACTCCTTCATTGAGCGTGACAATACGGTTATAGCCCAGGCCGCGGATGACGGGTTTCGAGATCTCACCGCCTGTCGTTATCTCTGAAACTCCGGGTATGGTTGATATTGAGTTTATCAGGTTTGTGGATGGCATGGTGAGCAGCATTTCCTTGTTTATCGGTGTAATGGATATACTACTCCTGTCGTTTTCGGATGTGAGGGCATTTCCTGTGACCACCACTTCTTTGGCTTCGATTGCCGACTCACCGAGCTGAAAATCTTTTTCATGCACCTCCCCGAGGTCGACCTTGGTAACTTCTGCTTTGTAACCTATATAGCTTACCTGGACGACCAGATTGGAATTTGGCAGGTTGCGGAGTTTATACAGGCCGTCTTTATCAGTAATAGTGCCGGTTTTAAGGTCGGGAAGAAAAACGGTTGCTCCAGGCAGGGATTCCCCGGTTTCCTTATCTGTGACGCGGCCACTAAGCGTTCTCTGCGCATGAGCCATGCATCCGAAGAGAATAAGAATAATTACAAGGATATGACGGGCCGGGTTCTTTATCATAAGGAACTGCAAAGATAAGCCCATTAAAAACAAACATGGGGGATCTTTTTAATAGACCCCCCATGCCCTGAAAAGTGAAATGTTTTTTTAATAGATCAGCGAATTCTTTCTGTAACTGCCGCCTGTGTTTGACCACCAGTCGGGATAGGATGATCCGCTTGACTGAACCCATTCGCCAAAGTGAAGATACGCACCTGAAATATCCTGTCGTTCGGCCGGATAAGAGAACTTGCCGAAAATATCCAGTGCCCAGGGAAGGTTGGTAGCCGACTTGTAATACTTGCCGATGCCCGGCTGGGTATCGTCACTGCCTGTCCTGAATAAACTCTGGTCAGCCATATCGGTGGGCTGGTAGTTCGGAAGATGGATCTCACGCCCCCTCTGCTGGTTGACGACCAGGAATGGATTCCAGCCCGAAATATTCAGGGTGTTGATATTCACTGCGCCGCCGGATCCCGGGGTGTTGTTGTTCATGAATTTAATGTAGATGTTAAAGGGTACAGCGCTAACGGCCGCAACGGTTTTGATCGTATTCCATTCCGACATGTACCGGTGTGATTTGTCAAATACGATGAAAGTCGCATCCGAAGCATTCCCAGTCTCGGTGCCGTTCGATTTAATGGTATAGCCAGTTTGGTTGCCTGTTCCGGTTACTGATATTACTGAATTTGGATTTACGTTAGGGAACTGAAAACCAAAACCGTCATTCATGGAAGCACCGTTTGCGCGAAGGATCATTGTTGCATATACTTCAACCACATTGTGAGAAGCATTTGAAACCACTTTGAATTTATAGCCCATAACCAGGTCGTTCATGTCATAATCGCCGTAACTGGGCCAGTTGTCTTCAAAAGCGATGGTACCGGTATCCGATGCGGGGTAATAGTTGTTATAAGCCCTGTACTTATCGTTGGGATAGTCATCCTGATCGTCGGGCACGCCGTCTTTATCAGAGTCAACGATGACAGGTTTCAACGGCTGGCAGTCTTCCGAAGGATCCGACCAGTAGGTTCCGGGAATGCTGATATCGTCGAGCATGATACGGTCATCGCCGCCGCCTGCACCGCTCATTTTCCAGTTAACCTGGTAAATGCCGCTTACGTTAACAGGAACAGAAACGCTGATCACCCTGTTGACATCGCCGGGTTTCACATAGTTATATGTATAAAGAAGAATGGTGGTTGTATCGGTGTTGTTGCTAAGCCTGACTGTAATGCTTTTCCATGTGCCTGCAAAAGCGGTAAGCTTATGTTTGAACGTGAAGTTTCCCGAAGCTGTTAATTTCACCCAGGGTGAAGCCATCCTGTTTGCATTTGACTCGGAACCTGATAATGATGCGCTTCTGATGGACCAGGTGCCGCTTATCGGGGAGTTGTTGATCATGGAAAGTCCTTCCATTGACCAGCATGAATTAGTATAGTATTCCTTGCTTCCCTGTTCGAAATCATTGGTGACGGTCTGGCTGAACCCCAGGACTGCTGAAGCTAAGAGCGATATGATTATTGTAAATCTTTTCATATATGTTATTATTGAACGGTGACGTAATTAAATGATAATACAGAAGAAGTCAATGCTGCAGTGTAAGTTTTCTTTCCGTAAACAAGAGTTACACTTGTTTCGGTTGAAGGAACGACGAATTTGAAGGTGTAATCAGAATTCATCTGGAAATAATCTTTAAAAATAACATCACCTTTTGATGATTTTATATAAAGGGTATTGCTGACGTCAGGACTGATTTCTTTCATCCCTGTAATGCTCATCATGATTTCCCTGGAAGTTTTCCAGTCGAACGACGGGCTGACTTTAAGAGATTGTGTGTTGACCGTTTGGTCGGGAGCATTCAGGCTGGCTTTCTGGCAGGAGGATGCTGAGATTATAATCATCATTACTGCAGCCCCTCTCAGGATATTCTTTTTTATCAGGTTCATGGATTTCATTTTTGCTGTTATCTAAATTTCTGCAGCAAAAGTATCCAGACCTATTATAGTGGACAAGAGGGAATACGTAAGTGTCGTGATAAAGTTCTTGAACGCAGGTTTATTCCCTTAAAGTGTTTAAATCAGATTGATTTTAAATAGGGTTTATTCCCAGGAAGCATTGGCGCAGATGAACTCGAGGTTCATGCGGGCGATGTTGGAACGGGATATGCTCTTAGGGCACTCGGCCTCACAGGCGTAGGTATTGGTGCAGTTTCCGAAACCGAGTTCATCCATCATTTTCACCATTTTGGTGACCCTGGCTTTAGCTTCGGGACGGCCTTGTGGCAGGTAAGCAAACTGGGAGACTTTGGCCGAAACAAACAGCATTGCAGAAGCGTTTTTGCAGGCGGCCACGCAGGCGCCGCATCCTATGCAGGCTGCAGCATCCATTGAGAGTTCGGCTGCAGGTTTGGGGATCAGGATATGGTTGGCTTCCATGGCTCCGCCGGTGTTTACCGAAACGTACCCACCTTCCTGAATGATCTTGTCGAAAGCGGTACGGTCGACCATGAGATCGCTGATTACCGGGAAAGGTTTGGCGCGCCAGGGTTCTACAGTAATTGTATCTCCGTCTTTGAACTTACGCATATGAAGCTGGCAGGCGGTCACGGCGTCATCGGGGCCGTGCGGACGGCCGTTGATATAAAGGCTGCACATTCCGCAGATACCCTCGCGGCAGTCGTGGTCAAACACAACGGGTTCTTCGTTTTTCTGAATAAGGCTCTCATTCAGGATATCGAGCATCTCAAGGAAAGAACAGTTCGGGGAAATCCCTTCGAGATTATAGGTCACGAATTTTCCCTTTGACTTGGCATCTTTCTGCCTCCAGATCTTTAGCGTCAGGTTCATATTTTTAAATTTAAATAGCGAAATAGCGAAATGGCGAAATAGCGAAATTTGTTGCAGCCCTCCGCTATTTATAATTTCTTGCTTTTACTTCTGTTTCTTCATATACCAGCGGTTCCTTATGAAGTTTGAACTCCCCTTCTTTAATATATTCCCAGGCTGCGACATATTTATAATTCTCATCGTCGCGCAGGCACTCGCCTTCGGGGGTCTGGTATTCTTCGCGGAAATGTCCGCCGCAGCTTTCGTTGCGGTTCAGGGCGTCAATAGCCAGCAGTTCGCCCATTTCCAGGAAATCGGCGACACGGTTTGCCTTTTCAAGTTCCACGTTCAGTTCGTCGGGCTTGCCGGGAATACGCACATCGCTCCAGAACTGCTTGCGGAGTTCACGGATCAGTGCAATGCCGCTGGTGAGTCCTTCCATGGTACGGCCCATACCTACATGCTCCCACATAATCTTGCCAAGTTCCTTGTGGAAATGGTCAACGCTATGGGTTCCCTGTATTGACATCAGTTTATTGATACGATCCCGGACTCTTTTCTCGGCTTCTTCAAATTCCTTTTTGTCGGTTGACATTCTCGGTGTTTTGATCTCTGCCGATAAGTAGTTCTGAACCGTATAGGGGAGAACGAAATAACCGTCGGCCAGGCCCTGCATGAGGGCTGATGCCCCCAGGCGGTTGGCTCCGTGATCACTGAAGTTGGCTTCGCCGGCAACAAACAAGCCGGTAACGGTCGACATCAGTTCATAGTCAACCCATAATCCGCCCATAGCATAATGAACTGCCGGGTATATCATCATGGGGTTTTCATATGGATTTTCATCCACGATTTTTTCATACATCTGGAAGAGGTTGCCGTAGCGCTCTTCAATCACATGCTTGCCGAGGCGTTTGATGGAATCCTTGAAATCAAGGTATACTGCCAGTCCTGTGGGGCCTACTCCAAAGCCTGCATCGCAGCGTTCCTTGGCAGCGCGCGAAGCCACATCGCGGGGCACCAGGTTCCCGAAAGCCGGGTATCTCCTTTCGAGATAGTAATCGCGGTCTTCTTCGGGAATGTCATTGCCTTTAAGCTGGCCCAGCCTGTTCTTCTCTGCATCTTCCTTTTTCTTCGGCACCCAGATGCGTCCGTCGTTGCGGAGGCTTTCGCTCATAAGGGTGAGCTTCGACTGGTAGTCGCCGTGAACAGGGATGCAGGTGGGATGAATCTGGGTAAAACAGGGATTTGCAAAATAAGCGCCTTGTTTCATAGCCTGCCAGTTGGCGCTGGTGTTGGAACCCATGGCATTGGTCGAAAGGTAGAATACGTTTCCGTATCCGCCCGTGGCAAGGATTACCGCGTGGCCGAAATAACGTTCGAGTTTGCCGGTGATAAGGTCACGCGCGATAATACCACGTGCTTTGCCATCCACCATAACCATATCCATCATCTCATGACGGTTATACATCGTTACCGTGCCCAGCTTGATCTGGCGGCTGAGAGCTGAATAGGCCCCGAGCAGAAGCTGCTGGCCCGTTTGTCCGCGTGCAAAAAATGTCCTGGAAACCTGGGCTCCCCCGAATGAACGGTTTTCTAAAGAGCCGCCGTATTCGCGTGCAAAAGGAACTCCCTGGGCCACGCACTGGTCAATGATGGCGTTGCTCACTTCGGCCAGGCGGTGTACATTGGCCTCGCGGGCGCGGTAATCGCCGCCTTTAAGAGTATCATAGAACAAACGGTAAACACTGTCACCGTCGTTGGGGTAATTCTTTGCTGCATTGATGCCTCCCTGGGCTGCAATACTGTGAGCCCGCCTCGGACTGTCCTGGTAGCAGAAGATCTTCACGTTGAAACCCAGCTCGCCAAAGGAAGCAGCGGCAGAAGCGCCTGCCAGTCCGGTACCGACAATGATGATATCGAGTTTGCGCTTGTTCGATGGATTTACCAGGTTCTGGTGTGCCTTGTAGTTGCTCCATTTCTGGGCCACAGGCCCTTTCGGGATTTTTGAATTTAACTCAGCCATAAAGCCTAACGGATAAATAAAAAGTAAATGGGTATGATGATAAAACCTATAGGGACTACGATGGAATAGATCACGCCGAACCACTCAATGCACTTTGTGTATTTCCTGAAATTCAGGCCGAGGCTCTGGAATGCGGCCTGGAATGCGTGGTTGAGGTGAAAACCTAAAACTATGAAAAGAAGAATATACAGCAGTGAATATACAGGATGGCCAAACAGGTCAACAGCCCTCTGGTAAAAATTCGGGTCACCGTCGGCAAACCTCGGTCCTTCGGCCCAGCCAAGCTTGATGGCATAAAAATTCATCAGGTGGATCACAAGGAATATAAAAATGATCCCCCCCGTCCAGATCATATATTTCGAAAGGAACGGGGTCTCTGATTTGTTGTTGACTGCATACCTCACCGGGCGCGACATCCAGTTTTGCACCTGGAGTATGATCCCGAGGCAGATGTGAAAAATGAAACCGGCGAACAGCACGAGCTCGAATACTTTCACCACGTAGTTCGTTCCCATGAAATAGGCCGCGTCGTTAAACCACCTTCCTCCGTCATGGCGAAGCAGACAAAGGTTTATACTCAGATGGACCAGCAGGAATATGATCAGAAACAACCCCAATAATGCCATCCAGATCTTTTTCGTAATGGATGAGAAACGTAAGAATGATGAACTCATAACCCGAACTTAAAAATGTTTGTCAAATAGCTGAAGTAAAAGGAATTTGCCGTTAATTTGTCAGTGGAATTAACACGAACCGAACAAAATTAGATTTTATTTTTTTTAAAAAGGAATAATCCACACGATATTTTAATAATTCAAAACCAGTCTAAATTATGTTTCCCTCAAACGTTTATACAGAAAGAAGAAAGAAGCTCCGTTCAGAGATGTCTGACGGAATCGCCCTGTTTCTAGGCAATACCGACGTTGCCTTCAATTATCCTACCAACCAGTATTCGTTCAGGCAGGACAGTAATTTTTCATATTTCTTCGGATTGGATCATCCCGACCTTGCCGGCCTGCTTGACCTGGATGAAGGAAAGGACATCATTTTCGGGAACGACGTGGATATCACCGACATCATCTGGATGGGGAAGCAGCCCACTATAGCTGAGCAGGCTGCAAAGGCAGGGGTTTCAGTGACTTTCCCACTGATAGAACTTACAGAATATATCGGTATGGCTGTAGCCAAAGGCCGGAAGATACATTTTGTCCCGACCTACAGGGCCGAGACCAGGGTGCAGCTTGCAGGACTTCTTGCAAACGACCATCTCAGGATTCACGATCATGCATCACCCGAACTTATCCGCGCCATAGTAAAACTGAGGATGGTCAAGGATGAACATGAAGTGAAAGAAATTGAAAAGATGATAGACGTTGCGTATATCATGCATACAACGGCAATGAAAATGGCCAAACCCGGTGTTATTGAACAGCAGATTGCCGGAACCATTGAAGGCATCGCCCTGGCTAATGCAGGACCAGTTTCTTTCCCGGTTATCCTTACAATAAACGGGCAGACCCTTCACAATCATTACCATGGCAACGTTCTCAGCGAAGGACGAATGCTGGTGATTGATGCAGGCTGTGAAAATGATCTTCATTACGCATCCGACATAACCCGCACGGTGCCGGTCGGGGGAAAGTTTTCGCAACGCCAGAGAGAAATTTATGAGATCGTCCTGAAAGCCAATATGGAAGCTGCAAAAGCTGTAAAGCCCGGTGTTCCCTTCAGGGAGATCCACCTGCTTGCGGCCACAGAAATAGCAAAAGGCCTGACTGCACTGGGCCTGATGAAAGGCGATCCCAAAGAAGCAGTTTCAAAAGGCGCGCATACCTTGTTTTTCCCTCACGGCCTCGGCCATCCGCTCGGGCTCGATGTGCACGACCTGGAAGGCATGGGCGAAACCTATGTAGGTTACGATGAAGAGATCAAACGCAGCAAGGAGTTCGGACTGGGCTTCCTTCGCTTTGGCCGTAAACTGCAGCCGGGTTTCGTAATGACCATAGAACCTGGTATTTACTTTATCCCCGAACTCATCGAGATCTGGAAAAATGAGAACAGGAATTCTGAATTCATCAATTACGACAAGGTGCTGACCTATCTCGATTTCGGAGGCATACGTATTGAAGATGATGTTCTTGTGACTGCGGATGGCGTGAGGGTGCTGGGCAGGCCGATACCGAAGACTGTGAGTGAGATAGAACGAATTATGGAAGAATAATTAAAAGCGAAAAACGAGTTGCGAAAAGCGAAATAACAATCTTAAAATTTCGCCTTTCACTTTTCGCCTTTCGCCTTTGACTCTGACTTTGAAAAGAACCTACAAATATTACGACCTCATCATGGCAGCCTTCGTCACGGTGCTGCTGTGCTCCAACCTGATAGGGGCTGAGAAAGTCATTACGGTAGGGCCGATAACCTGCGGGGCAGGGATTTTGTTTTTCCCGATCTCTTATTTTTTCAATGATATCCTTACCGAAGTCTACGGCTATGCCCGGTCCCGTAAGGTAGTTTGGGCAGGGTTTACAGCATTGGTCTTTTCTTCGGTGATGGCTTCAGTCGTAGTGAACCTTCCGCCTGCCGAAGGCTGGGTACACCAGCATTCGTTCGAGGTGGTGTTTGGCCAGACCCCGAGAGTGGTCGTTGCCTCCATCACAGCCTTTTTCTGCGGAGAGTTCACGAACTCATACGTACTGGCAAAGATGAAGGTATGGACAAACGGGAAGCATCTCTGGACCCGCACCATAGGTTCAACTGTTGCAGGTGAAGCGGTCGATTCCATTATCTTTTACACCATGGCATTCCTGGGTTTCTGGCCCATGAACATCCTCATCACGGTGCTCAATACAAATTATACTCT
>JBAXBP010000080.1:0-14227 GCA_037141915.1 Bacteroidota bacterium
CGGAAAAAACCTGGATGACATCCGGCGGCTGAACCACACAGGCACTCATCCGGTATATACCGACCTGACAATACCAGATGCCATCGATTTTTATCTGAAGATCGGTCCTGAACGGAAGGAAGAACGGCTGAGATATCTCAAGAATTACTGGGTTTCGGCGGTGAAGGGAGTGCCTGATGTCATCATCAATACTCCATCGGATCCCCATCGAAGCTGTGGAATCGCGAATGTGGGGATAAAGGGGATGAAACCACAGGACATGGGCGACACACTCTTTAAGAAGTTCAATATCTATTGTGCTCCGATTGACGGAGCAGGGGTGCATGGATGCCGCATCGTTCCTAATGTGTATACGACCCCTGCCGACCTGGATGTTCTGGTAAAAGCTGTGAAGGAGATGGCCGGGCAAGCCCGGCATTAATGCCGCTCAACCCAGGGAGAAAAGGGCTCAGGTATTGGTATAAGCCCGGATAAGTTTTATGATCAGGTCTCTGTCAATAGGTTTTGTGACATAATCATTGCAGCCGGCATTAATGGCTTTGTCCCTGTCCTCAATAAAGGCGTGAGCGGTCTGGGCAATGATGGGGATTGATTTGTTGAAGGACCTGATCTGCCGGGTGGCTTCCAGGCCGTTCATCCCCGGCATTTTTATATCCATCAATATGATTGCAATTTCGGCGTTAGATTTCAGCGCTTGTATTGTATCTTCTCCATTTTCGGTATTGATCAGATTAAAACCCACTTTGGATAGAATGGTTTCCAGGTAGACGAAACTTGTTTTATCGTCTTCTGCAACAAGGACTGTCAACTTTTTATCAAGCATATGCAAAGATAGTATTAATAAACGACGGCGCTTTCAGGCGCCGTCGTTTATTTCATGTCGTTTTTACCAGATCACGATCCGGATGGTATCGGCAGCGCTGCTTTTACAACCCCAGGCGTCGGCAAATTCCTTCATCAGTGGCAGGGTGGCGTTGATCCTCCATCGGGCCGGGGAATGTTCGTTGGTCTGCACCTGGTTGATCAGGCTTTCGTTTGTCATATTCTCGCGCCAAACCTGGGCCCATCCCAGGAAAAAGCGTTGCTGGTAAGTGAATCCATCAATGGGCTTGGGTTTTTCCTTGCCTTCAAGGGATTTCTCAAGGGCATAGTAGCCTAAGGTCAATCCGCCGAGGTCGGCGATATTTTCTCCCAGGGTAAGCTTCCCATTGATCTTAAATCCTTTGGTAACTTCCATGGTGTTGAAATAATCTTCCAGCTTCTTCCCGAGTGCGGCAAAATTCTTCGAATCTTCGGATGTCCACCAGTTGCTGAGGTTCCCATTACCGTCGTACTGGCAGCCCTGGTCGTCAAAACCATGGGTCATCTCGTGGCCGATCACAGCAATGATACCGCCGTAATTGATGGCATCGTCTGCATCGGGATTAAAGAAAGGAGGCTGCAGTATGGCTGCCGGGAATACGATTTCGTTATTGGTAGGATTGTTGTAAGCATTGATCGTCTGGGGCGACATATCCCATTCCTTTTTATCAACCGGCTTGCCGGCTTTCGAGATCATGTCGTTATGTTCCCATAATTCAATGTTCATGCTGTTTTCAACCAGTTTATCGGGCTGTATGTCTATGCTGGAATAATCTTTCCAGGTGTCGGGATAACCTATCTTCCAGGTAAAGGCAGCCAGTTTCTTTTTGGCTTTTTCCTGGGTTTCTGCACTCATCCAGCTCAGTTTGTCAATACGTTCCTTATACACTGCACGCACATTTTCTATCATCTCCGAAACCTTTTTCTTGGATGTTTCGGGGAAATATTTGGCAACATAGAGTTTTCCCAGGGGCATTCCCAGCCTGCGGTTAACACTCATGACAGCGCGCTCTTCACGGGGGCGTTGGGCTTTCACACCATACATAACGGTGCTGTAAAAGTGAAATGCTTCCTTGCTGAATTCCTGGGGAAGCAGGCCGGCAAAAGCAGTGAGCACCTGCCAGCGGAAATAGGTTTGAAGAACATCCACGGGCGTTGCTTTGATAAGCAGGCCGAGGTTCTTCAGGTAGTTCTTGTCCTGGACGATAAGTGTATCGGTTTTGAGTCCATAATTCCTGTAATAATCGGCCCAGTTAATGTTTGGAGCCAGTTTCTGAAGTTCAGTGAAGGGGATTTTGTTATAGATCTTGACAGGATCACGCATTTCAAAGTTTTTCAGCTGTATGAGAGCCAGTTTCGTTTCAAAATCCAGGACGGTCTTCCCTGCATCTTTCACTTTCCAGCCGGCCATCGCAAACATATTGTCGACATGCTTCACAAATTCGGCCCTGATCTTCATCATTGCCGAATCCTTGTTCTCATAGTAATTGCGGTCGCGCATCGAAAGCCCGCTTTGCCCCTGGAATACTGCATTCATGCTGCTTCTGCGGTCATCGGCTCCAACATAAACTGCAAACGGGCCTGCAACGTTGACTTTGGAAAGTTCACCGGAAAGAGCGATGAGATCGTTGGCGGTTTTTGCGGCAAGAACCTTGTCGGCCATTGGTACGATAGGGGTGATGCCCCGTTTGGCAATGGTTACCGTGTCGAGGTAGGAGCGGTAATACCCTGTAATGAGCTGGGCTTCGCTTCCTTTGGCAGGATCTTTCTGAGCAAGCAGTTCGGTAATGATCCCTTTGATCTTCACTTCCCGGTTCTCCTTATCAAGTATGTCGAAAGAACCCCAGGTAGCTTCGGTAGAAGGGATGGGATTATTCTTTTTCCAGTTTCCGTTGACATACCCGTCGAAATCAACGCAGGGTTTGAAGGCCGTGTCCATACCGGTTACTTCGAAGGCTGCGACCTTGCCTGCGTTCTTTGATTGGTTGTTGTTGCAAGAAACCGTAAGCAGCAACATCATCACAGGTATCGTGATGAAGAGGAATAATAATTTTCTTTTCATTTGTCAGTCATGTTTTGTGTGAGAAAGTTTTGGCAAAAGTACGAGAATTCTTTTTTTGTTAAAAACTTAACAATACTTTTGCGCCCGGAAAACTACGTAAATCACTCAAAACAGTCTAAGTATAACTCTTAAATTATATCCCATGAAAAAAGAAACAGTATTCAAGGTCTCTGCTTTACTGGTTTTATTCTCTGCTTACCCGGCACTGTCCAATGCCGCAGAAACCCTCAGCCAGGGCCTTGCACCCGCGATCATCAATGACCAGCAGTACAACCGCGCCATCCACATCATGGCTATGCTTCTTGTTGGTTTCGGATTTCTGATGGTGTTCGTAAGAAAATACGGAAGGTCTGCTCTTACTGCAACTTTTCTCCTTGTCAGTATTTCCATCCCGATGTACATGCTTATCAACAAAAACGGGGAGGGAATTAACGATACTGACATCCGCCGACTTATTCTCAGCGAATTTTGCGGCGCCAGCCTTCTAATTGCTGCAGGCGCAGTGTTGGGCCGTTTAAAGATGCAGCAGTACCTTTTGCTGGGAATTCTGTTCGTCCCCTGCTATATGTTTAATGAGTGGCTGGTTCTTAACGGGGGCCTCGGCCTCGTAAAAGCCGGAGGAGTGGTAGATACCGGAGGTTCAATCGTGATCCATGCATTCGGCGCCATCTTTGGATTAGGGGTTGCCCTCACTATGACTACAAAACAGGAGTTTGAAAAGACCATCGAGAGTGACGCAGTGTCCGACCGTTACTCCATGCTTGGAAGTATGATCCTTTGGGTGTTCTGGCCCAGTTTCTGTGCGGCTCTTGTGACTCCCGAACAAATGCCATCCACCGTCGTAAACGTAATACTCGCGCTCTGCGGTTCAACCATCACCACCTATATTGTTTCAGTTGCCCTTCGTAAGAAGGTCAGCATTGCCGATATCGCCAATGCAGCGCTTGCAGGCGGAGTGGCCATAGGCTCGGCCTGCGCAAATGCCAGCCATTCCGAATCCGTGATCATCGGCATCCTGGCCGGTGCGCTCTCAACTTTCGGTTTTGCAGTGATACAGTCAAGACAACAAAAGCTGATGAAGATCATCGACACCTGCGGGGTGACGAATCTCCACGGGCTCCCCGGGCTGCTCGGCGGTCTTGCAGCTTTACCTATCGTAAGAGGACTTGACATCCGCCAGCAGCTGCTGGGCATCGTTTTAACCATTGTAATTGCTTTCGCCAGCGGCATGCTGGTAGGGAAAATACTACCCCTGATGGGCCGTAAAACTGAAGCTTACGAGGATGCTGAAGAGTTCCTCGATGCTGCGGAATAATTATTTTTTTACTGCGGATGAGGGAGCGTCGGGAATCCGGTACTTGTTCTATTTATAGGTTACTTCCCAGCTTATTGTTTTGCCTGTTGAGGATTTAATGCTGATTACACGCATTTTCCCTTCAGCAGTAATACTGATAAGGTCTGCGCTTTCACATTTAAACCCGGTGAAAACCGAACCAACCGGCTCATAGATGTACAGGGTGTAAGTGTCGTTAGCCACCATCATGCTTTTACCGCATAAAGAACCTGTATTCCATTTAAGCTCCTCCAGTTCAAGCCCCCCGCAGGAAATATGCCGGTTGGTGGCCAGCAACTGTGGATTGTCCTGTTTTTCCCTTATACAGAACAGCTGGCAACCGTATCCCGGATCAATTTTCCCCATGTGAAATTCCCTCATGAAATTCCCAGTAAGCTGTTGGGTCCAGAATTCAAAGACCAGGTATTCCTTTGCAGGATCCAGTCCGAGTTCGGCAAAACTTGCCGATTCCCGGCTTTCATCGGTGCGTCCCAGGAGCATCCAGCTCTCATAGGGTTTGTTTATCTCAAGGAGAAAGTCTGTGTATGGAGACGTGAGGCGCGCGTCAAACACACGCACACCCGAACCGCTGAGTTCCGATCCAAGCCTGTCGAGGTACATTGATGCGGAAGGATCAACATCATAGATCTGCCCGGGAAGAGTAAACAGCACGGGAATAGACCTCATGGCTGCTTCCACCAGAGGAGTCCCGTATACTTCAGGCTTGTCGGTAAGCATGAACAGTGAGCCGGTCATGGAAGTGACCATGCATGAGGCATAGGCCATCCTGCCTTTCAGTTCGATATGGTCGGGATCATTCCGCCAGATGACGTTATTAAAGGAATTGTATTGGGTCAGTGTCCTCATCCCGTAACCGTCATCTCCAATGCGGCAGGCATCGACGATCCCGATCAGCTCAGGCCTTATGCCCCAACAGGCCAGGAGGAAATTATCTTTTCCGATTTCGCTTCTTACTGCTTTCACCACGTTCCTGAAGGCTTCCACACGGTCGGTCTTTTTTTTGTTAAAATACCCTGTATTGCTGTTATATCCTTCATACCTGAGATGGCGAAGTGCGTCGAGTTTGTAGTACTTCCATCCGGTTTCTTTAAAATTACGATAGACCGGCCTGATCAGTTTGTCAAGGGTTTCGGGGTTAGAACCATCCATCACATAACCAATCCACCGTCCTTTAACCGGTTCGTCATTCGTATCCCTTACAAAAAGCGAACGGTTGCCAAAGGCCCAGGATTTATTCGAAAACGCGACGTTGGTCCAGATCCCTGGTTTCAGCCCTTTATCGCTGATATACTTTGAAAGTGCAGGCAGTGAGCCGGGAAATTTTTCATTTGCCGTGGTCCATTTTTCAGGGTATGAAGTTTCCTGCTGGTAGCCGTCGTCGATCTGGATGTACTCAAGCCCGTATGGTTTAAGGGTTTCACTTAGTACATCCGCAGTCCTCATCACATCATCCGCAGTCACCTTATCAAAATAAGCAAACCATGAACTCCAGCCCACGACAGGCTTTGACCATACCCTGTAGTTCCATGGTTCGAAGTACGAAAGGCCCCGGTGTTTCTGGTAATAGCGGGGTTTAAACAGGAAGCAGATCTCCCTGCCTGTAACATTGATACTGTAGGTGTTTTGTTCAGGAGATGAGGCAAGGGGGATTATGACTGTAGCTGCCTGTTCAACCGAGAGCGACCAGTCCTTAGCCCTGTCGTACACAGCCCTGTTCAGGCGGCTGTGGCTTAATCCAACGGAATGACGCACAAAGGTGCTGCCGGTAGCCCTGTTCTCCTCGCAGGGAAAGGACTGTCCGCTTGCTGTAATGGTTCCTTCAAGCGTAAGGCTGCTGCCGTCATTGGAAGTAAGTGTGAAAGCATGGAAAATTTTACCTCCCACGCTGTCTTTGACCTCCCTGAAGTAAAAACTGGAAGGATCGTTGGCAATGATAGCTGAAAGGATGGTCTGCCCGTCGTAAATTATGCTCAGGGCATTTCCCCTGAGCATAACCGTGGCCGGTGAATCCGGGGGCGCTTTTACTGAAAGCCCGGGTTGGGCAAAACAACTGATATTTAACAGGAACAGGAAAGCTGCAAGCACCAGTGTTTTCATCATCTTTATTTTCGGACTACAACTTCTTTACCGTTACCCTTCGGTTCTGGGTGCGGCCGGCTGCAGTTTTATTGTCGGCAATGGGTTTGGATGAACCAAAGCCTTTTGTTTCAATCCTGTCTGCGGCAATGCCTCTTTTGATCATTTCAGCTTTGATGCTTTTAGCCCTGTTTTCGGAAAGGGTGAGGTTTTTGGCCTCGCTTCCTGTATTGTCGGTATGTCCTTCGATGAGCAGCTTGACTTTGGGATGATCCTGCATGAATTTTACCAGCTGTTCGATTACGGGATAGCCTTCGGGTTTTACAACCGACTTGCCGATGTCGAAATAGATCCCGTAAATGTCGATATAGCCTTTGGAATCAAGGTCCTGCATGGGATCAGGAAGTTTTTGCTCAACCACCACCGGCTTTTTCACGGGCTCGCCTGTTATAGCGGGGCGAAATCCATAATCTCGTACCGCGCTGTAAGGAAATTCCTTATTCCGGTATGAGGCTCTCATCCTGGCTCCGTCGCTTCCCCAGCTGCCTCCGCGAAGTACGCGGTTTGTTCCTGCAGCAGGACCGGGAGGATCTGATTCCTGGCTTACCCTGTAGTAGAACTCACTGTACCAGTCGTTGCACCATTCCCTCACATTCCCCGACATATCATAAATCCCAAGCTCGTTCGGCAGTTTCTGTCCGCCGGTATGGACCCTGCGGTCGGAATTTCCAAGATACCAGGCCACCTGGTTGAGGTCATTCCCGCCGATATATTTGTATCCCTTGCTTTTTGTTCCTCCTATAGCCGCAAATTCCCATTCGGCTTCTGTCGGAAGCCGGAATTCTTTTCCTGTCGCCTTCGAAAGCCAATTCAGGTAAGCTACCGCATCGTTCCAGCTGATGTTGCCTACAGGTTTCAGTGAATCTGAAAGGGGGATAAGCGATCCGTTAGCATTCTTGTTCCAGGTTCCGTTGTTAACAGCTCTGTGCGCAAGGCCATTTTTCATCCTGACTGAATCGGGCTGCTCGCTGTCGGTGATATATCCTGTCGCAACAATGAACCTTCGGAATTCTGTATAGGTGACCTCGAATCGCCCGATATAAAAATTGTTCACACTCACTTTGTGTGCAGGCTGTTCGTCGGAACTGCCGCTGTTGTTGCCCATCATGAAGGCCCCACCTTCAACATGCACCATATCCGGCATTTTTACCGATGCACTCTGCGAAAAAACAACCGGGCCGAAAAAGGTCAGCATTACAATGGAAAGGAGAGTTTTTTGTATCATACTTTTATTTTTAATCAAACATTCGTCAATTTAACCGTGTGAAGGTATAAAAATTTTAAATCTAAGAGCTGTCGGCCGATTGTTATAAAGTTAATTATTTCGGATGGGGGAGGGGGGGCGGTGCTGTTATTTTCACCTCAAAACGCTGAAACTCTGCAACCAGGCCTTAAGAAATTAATCCCGGCATGTTAATATACTGATCCCCGCATACTTTCAGGTATATTGTTGTCATAAAGAATTGAAATCTTTTGGGATAAATTTTTTTTGGTGAATGATTAAACCCTACTTTTGCAAATTGTTAGGTAATAACGTTTCACGATCGTATTCACAAATAATATAATTAATTGATAATCTTATAGTTAAAATGCGACCTATTGTAAAAATTTTAAACTCATGCCGATGAAAAAAAACATTCTACTTTTAATTACTCTCTTACTCTTTGTCCTCGCCGGGTTTGCACAGACAGAAAGTTCAAAGCCCATAGTACAGAAAGCTATGTATTTTGATGTTTCTCCTCCCTTAAGAGATATGATGAAGGCAGCCCCTGAAAAGGCCGACAATTCATGGAAGGTCATCAAAAATCATTTCGACCTCAATAAAAGCAGTTGGAAATCATTCCCTGAAGACTGGACTGATCCCAGGCGTCAGCGTGTTTATAACCAGAGAGCCACAACCTCTGATTCAACCATTCAGAATTTTGACGGAAACAGCAATACCCAGGGTTATGACCCCCCTGATACTTATGGCGTTGTTGGCCCGAACCATTATTTTCAGGTGGTGAACTGTCATTTTTCAATTTACGACAAAGTAGGAACAAAACTTATAGGCCCGGTAAGCACATCAACCATCTGGACAGGTATGCCGAACAACCAGAACGGGGGAGATGCCGTTGTAATGTATGATAAAGATGCCGACCGCTGGTTCATTGCTCAGTTGGCTTACCCTTCGGGATATGACCTGGTGATGGTTGCAGTTTCACAGACCAATGATCCGACAGGGAGCTGGTATCGCTGGGAATATTCTTTCACCGGACTGCCCGATTATCCCAAATGGGGCATCTGGCCCGATGGCTATTATATGGCTGTAAACCGCTTCAATGCAAGTGGTTCTTCTTTCCTTGGCACAGGCCAGGCTGTTTTTGATCGTACCCTGATGATAACAGGCGATGCTACAGCCCAGATGGTTTTATTGACCCTGCCACCGTCAAACAATGCATATTCAATGCTCCCTTCGGATTGCAGCGGGCCATTTCCACCGGCAGGAACACCGAATTATTTTGTCTTCTTTCATAATAACGTCGATTACCTTGGAGTATATGAATTTCATACCGATTGGACCAATACTGCCAATTGTACTCTTGGAAATTTCATTCAGCTGAATGTAGATGCATTCAATCCCAGCCTTTCAGGAATATCCCAAAAAGGAACCACCACCAAGGCCGGGACTCTTTCAGACCGTCTGATGTACCGTCTGCAGTACCGTAAATTTAACGACCACTGGTCGATGGTGACCAACCATACGGTAAATGTAGGTGGCAATGTATCCGGGGTTCGCTGGTATGAACTGAGAAAAACCACAGGCGACTGGGGTATTTACCAGCAGTCGACATATGATCCGGGCGATGGCAACAGCCGCTGGATGGCAAGTTGTGCAATGGACTCTTTAGGGAACATTGGTCTTGGCTTTAATATCTCGAGCCCTGATATGTACCCTGCCATAAAATACACAGGCAGGCTGGCAAGTGATCCCCTGAATTCAATGACATTACCCGAAAAAGGAATTTTCTACGGTACAGGGTCCAATAATGTCATGGATGGCGGAAGCACATGCCGCTGGGGTGATTACAGCACCCTGACTGTTGATCCTATTGATGAAACGACGTTCTGGTATTCCACCGAATACCTGGCAAGCATGGGTTCTGGCTGGAAAACAAGGATAGGCTCGTTTACATTTGCAAATATTCTGAGTGTGATGGCCACTGCAACTCCCAACCCGGTTTGCATAGGCGGTTCAACCCAGCTTAACGCAACCCCGACAGGAGGCTCAGGCACCTACACCTATTCATGGACCTCTATCCCTGCAGGTTTTACATCAACGATCTCCAATCCGATTGCAACACCCGCCGTAACCACCACCTATATCATTTCGGTGAATGACGGGACCCTGACCGTGACCGATTCCCTGTTTGTTATTGTTAACGGACATCCTACATCCAATGCAGGACCCAATGCCACTTACCCGAACACTACGGTTTCAGTCCCGCTTAACGGAACTGCAGCAAATTACAGCAGCCTGAAATGGCTGACTGCCGGCGACGGATCCTTTACAAGCGATACAGCAGCAGTTACAGTGTATACTATTGGTTCGACCGACAGGCAGACCGGTGGAGTTTTACTGACACTCAAGGCATATCCTCTGATGCCGTGTGCTGATACAACTTCAGATACTGTATTCATCAGGATATTGTTCCCGGTTGGCGTTGTAACGAATGCCAATACCGCTTTCGATGTGAACATCATGCCGAATCCCACTTCAGGTGTTTTCAAAATGATTGTCAGCGGAAGCGCCTATAAGGACCTCCAGGTTACTATCAGCAATGTTGAGGGGAATACCGTATACACCGATCTGACCAGGTCAGTGGCTAAGGATTATTCCAGGTCAATGGACCTTACAACTCTTCCCAAGGGCGTTTACTTTGTAAAAGTTCAGACCGACGGACATATGATCACCAAAAAGCTGGTGATCCAGTAATAAAACCGATTATTCAAGCCCCGGGCCTGACCTTTTCAGGCCCGGGGCTTTTTAATTTAATTTAAGAAAATGAAATCTCACGAAAGTTTCCTTCCCGATCTTAAAGAATTAGGCAGTCTGATTCTCGGATTTTTACCCTGGCTGCTGTTTCTTTTTCTTTCGGGCAAAACCCTTGCCAGCCTTGAAAGGGCCACTATAATCAGTCTTATTGCCTGCGTTGCATTTGGCTTTACCGAACTCAGGCAAGGCTTCATACTTCAATGGGGGACTTTGCTGTTTTTTAGTTTTTGCGTAATCACTATAAACCTATTTCATATTATTTGGGTTGCGGTTTACATGGATCTTCTCTCCAATTCGGCCCTTGCTTTTGTAATGTGGCTTACCCTGCTGCTTGGCAAACCCTTTGTGCTGCAATATGCGAAAAGGGGTCTCAGTGAAGATCGTTGGAAGGATCCCGCATTTATCCGAGGCTGCAGCCAACTCACTATCGTCTGGGCTTCCCTGATGACTGTCTCTGTTATTTTGAGCCTTGTTAAACGCAGTTCTCTTTTTTCCTGGCCGGGATGGATTTATTTTACCTTAAGCCTTTTGATCATCACCTCCGGGCTTACTTATACCACGGTATTCAAGCGCCGGAAACGGCTAAATCGCCTGAAAGAGCAGGAAGCCAATAATCCTTATTAAGGCTTACCTTATTTTGATCATCTTACGTACCGTGCTGACACCAGCTGTAGACAGCCTGAGGAAGTAAACCCCTGCAGGGATGCCTGATGCGTCCCATGTAAGTTCACAAGTGCAGGGATCCTGGTAACGGTAAGCCAGGATCGCCAATTCCAGACCTGTATCATTCAAAACAGTAAGTTTAACCCAGCCGGGTTTATCGACTACATAAGTGATCCTGGTCGTGCGTGAAAACGGATTAGGATAGTTTGTCAGCAGTCCCTGGCCCGGATCTTTGGTCTCAACTCCCCACCATAACTCTGTACCGCCAGATTCCCTGTACCTCGCCATGAACTCCTGGTAAAACAGGTTATTTACCCTGGGGTCGAAGATGGTCAGCGAATTATCGTCATTTCCCAGGGCGTCCGACGCCTGCCAGTTGAATGATCCGGTGCTTATGATCTTGTTCCCCGTCTTGGTATTGGCATCAATGATAAAATATTTATGATGAAGCAATCCGTCGATTGAGTCGATGAACACATCGGCATGAGGCGACCAGGCTTTGGGGACTGCCAGCCCTTTCATGCGGGGGTAGGAGCCGTTGGTTTCAAACGCATAGGTGGAATCAACAACACCGCATACCTTACGGCCAAGCCTGAAAATGGAATGCAGGGTATCCTCCATCGATTGCAGGTTGAATTTAAGCATGCCGAAAAACAGGCTTTTAGTGGTTTTTGTGCGGATGATATGCTCCAGGGAGTCGGCCACACCTTCGACAGGCGAAAAATACACTTCCATCCTTGTGCCGGCAACATTGAGAACGTGAGGGACATTATTGAATTTCCTGGGACCGAACTTTGACCTGGATGTATCAGCAATGTCGGTATGCGAACCCCACATCAGTTCGAACTCCCTGGTATATACAGCACAAAGAGCTTCATCCTGGATAAAGACCATGTTGTTCCTGTCGGTATGGAACATCGGATGTGTAACGTTAGCCGAGCCTGTGCAAAGCCATTTGATCGAGGAATCGGAATTGTTCCTGTAATCGAAGACCCAGAATTTGTTATGCATGGCGCTGGCAGTATCGGTATTCCTGTGGATAATCTGGATGCCATGTGCTACCAGGGTATCCATGTACTGCGTATTCGGGGAGTTGTTATAGATAAACCGGATTTTGACCCCCCTGTTCTTTGCAGAGATCAACGATGCGGCAATAGTAGGGTAATCACTGAATTCCCAGAGGGCGATATCTATGCTGTACCTGGTCTTGCTTATGTAATTGAGCAGCAGATTCTCGAAATTGGCATTCCCGTTTGCGAGTTCTCCTGTGCTAACTGTGGTGTCGACCGAATGCGTGAAGTATACCTCGGTTTTTCCAGTTGATGTTGACTGGGTAACAAAATATCCCGAGTCGGCTGCAGTGCCTCCCGTATTCTGAGACCAGAGGAAATAACGGTAAATCCTTCCCGGGTAGGGGCACCAGAGCCACCAGGAGTGGTTGGTCATCAGGTTGGGGGATGCCAGGTCCACGAACATGTGAAACGGTTGGTAGTTCGAATCCGATACTGCCACCTGTAAATGGGTATCGGTCGGGGTATCGGTGATCCAATTCAGCCTCACCCCGTGCGGAATGATACTGTCATACCACAGACTGGTTATTACCGGGGCAACTGAAGCCTGTTTTACAGAATGCGTCTCTTGTGCAAAGCAGGAGAGGGTAAGGGTGACACCAAATGACATCCACAGGCAAATCAAAATGTAAATGATCTTTTTCATAATCTCAGGAATTTATCATCGCGGTATAAATATACAACGAAAACAATTTATTTCAATGTGTGTATGAATAATCAATGAAATTTTCCTGCGCTTACACTATCCTGTTCAATACAGGGACCGTTTAAGTTTCCTCCTTGTAATACACTTTGTAATATTTACCCCTTTCATCACTGCCCTGCTCGATCAGCTCACGGTTGCCATGGATATAAATATGAAAGTTCTTATCGAGTTTGATCACGCTTTTAAATACCCTGGCCTGCTTTTTTACCGCACTTGCCGAAATGCTGAAACTATCCGCAATATCTATATCCTGCTCACGCTGGTATGAGTCTTTGAAACGTTTGAAGGACTCTATGATCTCAGGGTTTTCTATCACTTCATTTGAAAATTCCTTCATGTCGAAACTCTCATTCTCCTTAAAGAACTTCACCGATTTGTTGAGCAGATCAACCTGGTCGGCTTTGGAAACATCGTATTGACGGGGAAGTTCCTGAGTGACGAAATTCTTGCAAAGCGAAAGCACGTTCTGCGTATTGTAATACTCGTCTTTACGCTGTTTTACATGCAGAAAATCATCGATCCAATATTGTGCTTCAGCGCCTTTGTTGGTGTTATCAACCACTGCAACAACAAACCCTTTGTCCCGTTCAGTATTGAAGATCAGGCAACCCTTATCCAGTTTATGAATGTTGATGCCTTGTTCACTTAAGATTTCAAAGCCGTCTCCAAGTGCGAAAACTTTCAGGAAAGTATCCTTGTTCTCCGATTTAAAGAGTCCGATTGCCTCAATCCTTTCTCCGCCCAGGGCACAATCTTTGAAATAAACAGTGTAGAATTCCCCGCCTTTAATTTTCGGGTGAGTACTTTTTTCATAGAGATGCTTCGCAAGATTCACCGACTGATCATACAGCGCTGCCCTGTCATCAAAAACCTTGCAGGCATAGGTATAAACCTCGTTAAGATCAAGATCGCTGTCATGATAAAAAGTAAAGTACTCCTGGTTTTTAAAGGGAGTTAAAAAGTAGTCCAGGAACAGGCCATCCAGCTCATCATTGGTTTGAAACTCTGATTTCGACACATGAAGCCCCTCGGTTAACTTATTTCCGACCTTATGAATTGCAATCCCTTTAATTGCAGCACTATCCTTTAAAATCATTTCCATTTACGTTTTATTTTTGTCGTTCAACTGCAACCAAGAAGTGGCGGGTCCTGAAGAATATTGCGTTTCATGAACCCGCAGGGGAGTTTGCATATAAGCACCTCCGCGTTTAAGGCTCCATTTTTCAGGCGTTACCGAGCCTTCAAGGTAGCCCGGTCCCCAAGGGCCCCGGAATCCCGACCACTGATGATTATAATCGACCTGGGCATTAACAAACCCCGCTAAAAGACAAAGCAGGAT